>JAGRKZ010000252.1 GCA_020442065.1 Bauldia sp. | reverse complement strand
ATCGTGGTGCTGACCCATCCCACCACCGGCGGCGTCACCGCCTCTTACGCCATGCTCGGTGATATTCACTTGGCCGAGCCCGGGGCGCTGATCGGTTTCGCCGGGCCGCGGGTGATCGAGCAGACCATTCGCGAGAAGCTGCCCGAGGGATTCCAGCGCGCCGAATACCTGCTCGAGCACGGCATGATCGACATGGTCATCCATCGCCATCAGATCCGCCCGACGGTCGCCCGCCTCTGCCGGCTGCTCGGCGCCGGGGGCGAGTCGCCGTCCGAGCCCGACGTCGTCGAAGCCGAACCGGTCTAGGGCATCCGCGACGTCTCCGATGGAACGGTCCGACGCCATTCTGGAGCGGCTGCTCCACCTGCATCCGCGCGAGATCGACCTGTCGCTCGACCGGATCGAATCGCTGATGGGCGACCTCGGCCATCCCGAGCGTCGCCTGCCGCCGGTAATCCACGTCGCCGGCACCAACGGCAAGGGCTCGACCACGGCGTTCATGCGGGCAATGCTGGAGGCCGACGGCCGGCGCGTGCATGTCTACACCTCGCCGCACCTCGTTCGTTTCCACGAGCGCATCCGTCTCGGCGCCGAAGGGGGCGGACGCTTCATCGACGAGGACGAGCTGGCCGACGCCCTGCTCGCCGTGGAGAAGGTCAATGGCGGGCGGCCGATCACCCAGTTCGAGATCACCACGGCTGCCGCCTTCGACGTCTTCGCCCGACACCCGGCCGACGTCCTCCTGCTCGAGGTCGGGCTCGGCGGACGGCTCGACGCCACCAATGTCGTCCCCAGTCCGCTGGCCACGGTGATCACGGCCATCTCGATCGACCATGAGAAGTTCCTCGGCGATACGCTCACCGGGATTGCGACGGAGAAGGCCGGCATCCTAAAGCGTGGCCGGCCAGCGATCATTGCGCCCCAGGCCGAGGCGGCGCTCGCGGTGATCGAGGACATCGCCGACCTCTGCCATGCGCCGTTGTTCGTCGCCAACCGCGACTGGGTCGCCCATGCCGAGCGTGGCCGGCTGGTCTATCAGGACGAAGACGGCCTCCTCGACCTGCCGAGCCCGCGGCTGGTCGGACGCCACCAGTACACCAACGCGGGCACCGCCATCGCCACCCTGCGCCGCGCCGGGCTGAAGGTGCCGACGGCGGCGATTGAGGCCGGCCTGGCGGCCGTCGAATGGCCGGCGCGGCTTCAGCGCCTCACCACCGGCGCGCTGGTCGAGCGGGCCCCCGCCGCGGCGGAGCTCTGGCTCGACGGGGGTCACAATCCAGGTGCCGGCGTCGTCATCGCCGAAGCGGTGGCCGACCTTGAGGAGCGCGCGCCGCGGCCGCTCTACCTCATCGCCGGCATGCTCAACACCAAGGATCCGGTCGGCTTCTTCCGGCCCTTCGCCGGGCTCGTACGACGGATGTACGCCGTTCCGGTTCCGCATTCGGCAGCAGCCCGCGACCCGGTCGAGCTCGCGACCATCGCGGCGGAGGTGGGTCTGCCGACGGCGGTGGCGTCAAACGTCGGTGAGGCGATCGACGCCATCGCCATGGAGGCCGATGGCAACGAGCCGCCCCGCATCCTCATCTGCGGCTCGCTCTATCTTGCCGGCGCCGTGCTCGCTGAGAACGGCACGCCACCGGCGTAAGCCCACCGACGTAGGCGCGCGAAGCAAAAAGGGCCGCGACATGCGCGGCCCTTCCTAAAGGCGTGGAAAGGTCGGTCAGATCGCCTGGCTGATCCAGTCGGACAGGCGCTGCTTGGGCATGGCGCCGACCTGCATCGCCGTCGGTTCGCCGTTCTTGAACAGGATGAGCGTCGGGATCGAGCGGACCCCGTAGCGCATCATGATGTCCGGGTTCTCGTCGACATTGAGCTTGGCGATGGTGACCTTGCCGTCCATCTCGGCAGCAATCTCTTCGAGCGCCGGGGCGATGAAGCGGCACGGACCGCACCACTCGGCCCAGAAGTCGACGACTACGGGCGTTTCGGCCCCGAGCACGTCGGTGTCGAAGTTGGCGTCGGTCACCTTTACGGGAGCCATGTAAAACCTCGTTCTGCTTGAGGATTCGATTTGTGCGCTGAAGGTAGGATTGACCCCCCGGGGCGTCAAGGCGGCGGGGCGTCGCCCGACGCAGGGGAGACCTGCGGTGTTGTCGCGGCGCGCATTTCCGCCGCGTCGAGAAGATCGGAAGGAATTTCCATCAGCGAGGGCCATTCCGTCCACAGGATTGCGGCCGCCACCGGCTTGCCGGGATAGAGGCGCCTGAGCACCGTCCGGTAGAGGGCGAGCTGCATCACGTAATCGTGTGGCGCGTCGGCGACGATCGTCGGCGCCGGGCGGTTGGTCTTGTAGTCGACGATCAGCACCCGCTCGACGGTGACGGCAAGCCGGTCGATGCGGCCGGAGAGCGCCGCCTCGCCAATTCGCCCGGCGATTTCGACCTCGGCGCGGCTGCCCGGGGCGAAGACGGCCGCGAAGTCGGCGTGGTCGAGGACGGCGAACACCGTCTCGATCAGGGCGGCGCGATCGGCCGGGGCCCATTTCGGCGCCATTGCGTCGGCGTAGGCCTTCGCCCTTTCACGTCGCGCTTCCGGGGCGATGTCGGGCAGCGACTGGAGCAGGCGATGGATGAGCCGGCCGCGCTCGGCGGCGAGCACGGCGTCGGCCCCGGCCAGGGCGAGCGGCGCCCGCGGCAGCGGCCGGGCGTCGGCCGCAAGGGCCGTCGAAGGCGTTATCCTGCGAACGGGCAGCGGTGGCCTTGGCGCGGCCAGCGACAGCCAGTCCGGCCGTGGTGGCGGCAGCTCCATGGCCTCCTGGCGGCCCTTGGCCTTGGGGACGATGCCCTGAGGTGGCCGCCATTCGAGCGACACGTTGCCCGCCGCGTCCTCGCTCGCCTCGCTCTCCGCCTCGAGGGCGGCGGTGACGACCGAGTGCCAGCGCTTTGGTCGGTCGCGATCGCCGACCTGCTCGGTGCCGCAGATATAAAGGCGGTCGCAGGCGCGGGTCACGGCGACATAGAGAAGCCGGCGGTATTCGTCCTCGGCGTCCGCTCGGATCGCGTCGAGCCGCGCCTTGACCGCGGTCGGCATCTGCTTCCCGCCGCGCGCCCAGACGATCGGCGAGGGCGTGCCATCGCGGTCGTCCACCAGCGAGACCACCTTGGGGTCGTGGTTGGGGTGGACCGGCTGCGAGCCGTTGTCGACGAGGAAGACGATGGGCGCCTCAAGGCCCTTGGCGCCGTGCACGGTCATCACTCGGACCTCGTTCCGGATCGAATCGGTGTCGCGGCGGACGTCTGTGTCGGTGGCTCCGAGCCAGGCGAGGAACCCTTCGAGCGACGGCGTGTTGGCCTCCTCGAAGGCAAGGGTCTGCGCCAGGAATTCGTCGAGCACATCCTCGGCTTCGGCCCCGAGCCGGCGGAGGAATCGCGCCCGGCCTCCGTCGGCGCCGAGGGTGCGGGCATAGAAGGCGTGGGGGTCGAGGAAGTCTGCCTGCTTCTGCCAGCGCTCGATTGAGGTTCGGGCCGTGGCAAAGGCACCCCCTTCCGTCATCGCCGCCTCGCCGAGCGCCCACCACAACGTCTTCCTGCCCCGCCGACCATGCGCGATGGCAAAGAGCTGGTCTTCGTCGAGGCCGACCAGCGGGCTTTTGAGGAGGGCGGCGAGGGAGAGGTCGTCCTCGGGGAGGAGCACCACCCGGCCGAGGGCCATGAGGTCCATCACCGCAATGTGCTCGGTGAGCTTGATGCGGTCGGCGCCGGCGATCGGGACGTCGCGGGTCTTGAGCGCGCGGTTGATGGCGTCGGTCTGGGCGCCCCGGATCCGGGAAAGGATGAGGACGTCGCCGGCGCGGATCGGTGCGCCGGTCGATTCCAGCCGCTCCTCGCGCAGCAGCCACCCGGCGATGGTGTCGGCGATGCGGTTGGCGAGCTGGACCTCGGGGCTCTGTTCGCCGAGATGGTCGACCGGGCTCGCCCAGTCCGCCGGCTCCGGTTTCTCCGGCTGGGGGATCATCGGCCACAGCACCACCCGGCCGGGGAGGTTTTGCCGGGCGGCGGAATGGACCGTTGGCTCGGGTTGCGAAGAGAGGCCGCGATAGACCCTCTCCGAGGCGAAGATCATGTCGACCGCCGCCAGAATCGCCGGCACCGAGCGGAAGGAAAGGTGGAGCTGGGGTTCGTTCCAGCCGAGTCCGGCGCTGCGGGCCCGCACGCCAAGACGGTGGCGCATGCTCGAGAACCACGACGGCACCGCGCCTTGGAAGGAGTAGATCGACTGCTTCTCGTCGCCGACCGCGAAGATCGTGCGGACGCCGTCACTGGCGCCGTTGCCGGCGAAGAACTCCTCGGCCAGCGCCTGCACCACTTGCCATTGGCGCGGACTGGTGTCCTGCGCCTCGTCGACGAGGATGTGCTGCAGCCCGCGGTCGAGCTTGTAGTGAACCCAGCGCGCGGCGTCGGCGCGGGAAAGAAGCGCCACGGTCTTGACCACGAGGTCCTCGAAGTCGAGCGCACCGCGCGCCGTCTTCATCCGCTCGTATTCGGCGATGGCGCAGTCGGCGAGCCGGAGGATGGCGGCGCTCGATTCGAAGCACTCGGCGGCACGGATCCGGCCGAGCAGCGCCTCCAGCCGCTCGCGCTCGGCGTCGAGCGTCTCGTCGAGGCCGGGCCAGCCGGCCTCGACGCCGTTGCTGACCAGACTGCGCGCCGCGCGCAGCTCTCCATCGCCCCGCGTCCAGAACGCGAGATAGGCCTCCGCCTCGTCGGTCTCCGTATCCGCACCCAGAGCCGGGCGGAGACGATCGGCGGCGGCGCGATCGTTCTTGCCGCTGTCCGACAGGCGCTCCACGAGCTCGGCGAGGTCACCGCGCAACGGACAGTCGCGGATGATGCCGAGCTGGAGGGCGCCGACGTCCTCGCCGCCTTCAAGCCCAAGGATCGCCTGAAGATCGAGGAGCGCATCGTCGAGGGAGTCGTAGGCGGCCAGCCAGCGGCGAAGGCGATCGCGGCCGTTGATGAGCTCGGTCATCGCCCGTTCGACCATGAAGTCGCTGGCGGCGGCGAGGGCATCGTGCAGCGCCTTGCCGAGCGGGCCGCTGGCATCGTCGGCCGCCTTCGCCAGCGTCTTCTGGCGGGCGAGAACGGCGAGCGCCTCGGCGTCGCGTTGGTCGAGCACCTCGAAGTGGCCCGCGACATTGGCCTCGAACGGAAACTGGTGGAGGAGGCGCTCGCAAAAGGCGTGGATGGTCTGGATCTTGAGCCCGCCCGGCGTTTCCAGCGCGCGGGCGAAGAGGCGGCGGGCCTCGGCGAGGGTGTCCGAGTCCGGCTTTCGCCCCTCGATCGCACGGATCTCGGCGCCGAGCTTGGCATCGGACATGGCCGTCCAGCCGGCGAGGATGTCGAAGACGCGCTTGGCCATCTCCGCCGCCGCGGCGCGGGTGAAGGTCAGGCAGAGAATGCGCCCGGGATCGGCCCCGGCGAGCAGCAGCCGGATGACGCGGTAGGCGAGGACGTGGGTCTTGCCCGAGCCGGCGTTGGCCGACACCCAGGCCGAGGCGCGCGGGTCCGAAGCGTCGGCCTGCGCCTTCCTGGTGGCCTCGTCGACGCTCAGGTGCGAGGCCGGACGAACCATGCCAGCTCCTCCTCGCTTTCGACCAGCGCCCACTCGCGGACGCGGGCCAGGTGATCGTAAGGGCTCTCGTAGCGGGTCTCGAACATCGGCCGGGCTCGGGAGACATAGGCCCGGTCGGGGTCGTCGAAGGCGGCGACCAGCGCTGTGAAGCGCTGGAGGGCCAGGTCGGCGACCTGATCGGCGCTGAAGCCCTCCTCGACGGCGTTCTTGATCGGCTGGCCATGCTCGACCTGGCTGAGCCCGATCCAGAATAGGCGGGCGAGGCTTCGGTCCCGGAAGTCGTCGCCGAAGGCGCCGCCCTTCACCATCGCTGCCTCAAGGCCGAGCTGCGGCGACATGCCTGTCAGCACTTGGCGCGCTGAGGGGGGCGTGCCGGTCTTGAAGTCGAGCACCTCGACCCGGCCGTCGCGGCGAAGGTCGATACGGTCGGCGCGACCGCGGAGCGTGAATGCGCCGGCCCGTGCCGGGATCTCGAACTTGCCGTAGATCTCCGGGTCGCGGCGCTCGATCTCGGCGGCGCGTTTCGCCTCCCAGTCGACGATCCATTTCGCCATGCCGGCGAACCTGATCAACCAGACCGCGTGCGTGTCGGGGAAGTCGGCGATGGTCGCAAGCGCGTCGCGCCCGACCTCGGTGAGCCGGGCGAGCGCGGCCGCGTCGTAGTCGCCGCTCCACTCCTTCGTGAACGTGCCGAGCGCCTCGTGGATCAGCGAGCCCTTGAGGGCGTAGTCCGGCGCCATGCCGAGCGGTTCGAGCGGTTCGAGGCCGAGGACATGCCTGGCGTAGATGGCATAGGGATCGCGGATCAGCGTCTCGATCTCGGTGACCGAGAGGCTGCGCGGTCGAAGTTCGAGTGGGGGCGTGGGCTTCGGCGGGCGGATCGGAGCGGGCCGGCCTTCGGGGCGGTCGATCTCGCGGGCGAGCTGGACGTAGTGGTCGCCTCGGGTTGCGATCGCCCGCATCGCGTCCTCGCCAACCAGCGCCGCGAGCCGTTGCAACCAGCGCGAGGCGACGGTGGGGGCGCCGCCGCGCTTGACGGCGCGGGTGAGGATGACGCGGGGCGCCGCGAAGGCCTCGGCGAAATCGTGGGCGGCCTGGCCGATCCGCCGCTCCGGCGGAGGCAGGCCGATCTCGGTCCGCATCGCCCGCGACAGCCACGGGTCGCTGCGCGTCTCGGCGGGCCACACCTTTTCGTCGAGGCCGCCGAGGATGAGCAGGTCGGCCGACTGCAGGCGGGCTTCGAGAGTCCCCCAGATGTGCACACGCGGGTCGGCGCCGGGCGGCCGCGAGACCGCGACTTCGGCCATCAGCGTCGCCAGAAAGGCGGGCAGGTCGGGGCCGGTGATCGACAGCCGGGCCTCGTCGCGGATTCCGGTAAGGAGCGCGGCCAGCGCTTCGCCCGCGCCGCCGTCGAAGAGGCCGGTGCCCTGCTGTGCACGGTCGGTGGAGGCGGATACGAGGGCCTTGAGCAGAAGCCCCGCGGCCTCCGCGGCGGGAATGGTGGGGGCGGCGCGCAGCGCCACTTCGAATGGTCCGAGGATCGCCTCGACCTTCTCCGCCAGCCATGCGGCGGCCTTCCACTCGTAGTCGGCAATCCGCCGGCGCGCGGCAGGGATGTGGCGGGCGCCCTCGGCCTCGACTTCTTCTTTCGCTGCGGCGAGTGTCTCGCTGAGCCGGGCAATGCCGCTGTGTCCGCGCCGGCCGCGGAACACGGCGAGCTCGAGGATGCGCGCGCCGCGGCGACACTCGCTGCGCTCGAGCCCGAAGGCGGCGAAGGGATGCTTGAGGACGGCGAGGAGTCGCGCCGGCTCGGTCGGCTCGGCCAGCGCCTCCGCCACCAGGCGCGCGAACAGTCCCTCCGGGGTGAGGTCGAGGCGCGCGCCTGCGGAATCGTCGACGGTGAGGTGCCAGCGCTCGAGCTCGGCCGACACCCGGCGGGCGATGCCGCGATCGGGCGTGACGAGCGCGACCCGGGCCTCAGGTGTCTCCAGCGCCTCGCGAATGGCGATGGCGATGGCGAGCGCCTCCTCGCGCTCGTTGTGGGCGGCCAGCAGCGACACGCCGGCAAAGGCGGTGGCGAGAGCTCGATCCTCGATCAGGCTCTCCCGGATCTGCGTCCATTCCTCGGTGGTCTCGGCCGGGCGGAGCGCTTCGGCGGCGAGGCGGGAGCGGTAGTCGAGCGCCGCCGGGACGCGACCGAGTGGCGCGACCTCGTCCCGTTGGATGCCGAGGCGGCCGAGGAGCTGCTTGAGGCCGTATTGGGGGTGGCCGACCGAAGCGGCGCCGGTGTCCCCGATGGCGCCCCAGGCGACATCGTCGAGTTCGCGGTCGAGGCCGGGCAGGACGAGGGCGCCGTTGGGCAGCCCGGCGATGGCCTTGAGCAGCGCGGCGGTGGCCGGGATCGAGCCGGTCGAACCCGCCGCAATCATCGGCCCTGCGGGGGGAGCCCGCCGCAGCCGCGCCACTTCGGCATGGATCAGCGTGTCGCGGCGGACGATCGGATCGACCAGCCCGCGCTCGGCAAGGAGGGCGGGCCAGGTCTCGAACGCGATCTTGAGGAAATCGAGGGTGATCTGGAAATAGCGGGCATGGTCCTCCGGGGCGAGCGTCGCGATGCGCTCCCACGGGATGCCGGCGGTCTCCATGTCGTCCATGAGCCGGGCGAGGTCGGCGGCAAGTCGAGTCGCGTCGGCGGCGGAAGCTGGGATGAGCAGTGGTTCGTCCGGAGCGAGGCCGAGGAGATCGCGGCGGACCGCCTTGCCCCAGGCCAGCGTCAGCTCGGCGAGGCTCAACTGCCGGGCGAGCCGGCCGATCGCGGCGGGCAGGACGAGGGCGTCTTCTCCCGATTCGCTCCCGGGGGCGAGGAGGTGGTCCTCCTCGTCGGCATCGCCGATCGGGCGGATCACCGGGAGGATCGCCGCGTCGCCGCCGAGCTTCTCGATCAGCGTCTCGCGGAAGGCGCGGACGGCGCGCCGGGTAGGGAGAAGGACGGTGGCCCCGGCCAGCGCCAGCGGATCGTCCTTGGGGGAAGGGATGGTTCCGAGGCGGCCATCGAGCATCGCCTCGGCGAGAACGGTCAGAAACGGTGCGCCGGCCGGGATGGTGAAGACGTTGAGGGGATCGGCCATCGTCTCCGTCAGGCGGCGCTGTCGGCGATCGACATTTCGGCCTCGCCGATCGCCTCGGGCGTTCCGACATGCAGCCAGAGCCCGTCCATCCGGACACCGAACAGGCGCTCGGCCTCGATGGCGCGATCGAACAGGAGGTTGAGCGAGAACGGCTCGTTTTCCGGGGTGTCGGCGAACAGGCGCGGATGGAGGATGGCGGCGCCGGAATAGGCGAAGGGCACGACCTCGCGCTCCGGGCGGCGGACCAGGCGGCCATGGGTATCCATGCGGAAGTCGCCGCGACCCCGATAGCCAATGGCGCGCACCGTGGGGGCGAGCAGGAGCAGGGCGTCCATCCTTGCCTCGTCCCAGGCACCGGCAAGCCAGCGGAGGTTGGGCCGGGCGCCCTCGATCCAGAAGGAATCCGAGTTGAGCAGGTAGAACGGCTCTTCGCCGAGCAGCGGCAGCGCCTTGCGTATACCGCCGCCGGTGTCGAGGAGCTTCGCCGATTCGTCGGAGATGGTGATCGACGGCGGCCGCTTGCGACGGGCGAGATGGGCCCGCATGAGCTGCGGCAGGTAGTGGATGTTGACCACCGTTTCCTCGACGCCGGCGACCTCGAGGCAATCGAGGGCGTGGTCGAGGAGCGCGCGGCCGGCGACCTCGACAAGCGGCTTGGGGACAGTGGCGGTGAGCGGGCGCATGCGCTTGCCGAGGCCAGCGGCAAGCACCATGGCGCGTTTCGGGCGCGGGGCTTTCTGCAAGGACGCTCTCGTCGGGCGGTCGGTCGGTTATGGCGGCAGGTTTTCCCTGAGCCACCTCGCGTAACGACTCATCGCCGGATGGGCAAGGCTCCGTTCGAGATATTCACGTAGTCTTGGCATGTGCCTGAGATAGCCCGGCTTTCCGGCATGGTCGGCGAGGCGGGCGAAGACGCCAAGGATCTTGGTCGCCCGCTGCGCCGAGAGAATCGCGTAGGCCTCGGCAAACGCTTCCGAATCGAATTCGGGATCGGCCGCGCGGCGGGTCTCGGCGTAGCGTGCCCTCAACGCCGCTTCGAGCCCGGCCGGGATCGTGACCCGCGCATCCTGGCAGAGGGATGCGACATCATAGGCCGACGGACCGACCATCAGGTCCTGGAAGTCGATGATCGCGAGGCGCGCCAGGCCCGTCCGGTCGGGGAGCCAGAAGAGGTTGGGGGAGTGGTAGTCGAGGAGTACCCAGCCGCGCTCCTTGCCGTCGAGGCAGGCGATGATTTCGGCCCAGAGCGCGGTGAACGCGTCGCGAGCGGCGGGCGTCGCCGGCCGTTCCGTGACATGGGGCACATACCAGTCGAGGAACATCGACACCTCGACCGCAAAGGCTTCCGCGGTGAAGGCGGGGAGGGCGTGCTCGCCACGGTCGGGCAGGGGCAGCATCGTCGGCCGAGCTTGGGCGTGGAGGAGGGCGAGGACGTCGATCGCGGTCTCGTAGCGCTCGCGGTCGGGGACGCCGTCGTGGTGGATCGGCTCGGCGCCGATGTCCTCGAGAAGTAGGAGGCCGGCGTCGATGTCGGCGGCCCGAATCTCCGGCGCCGACAGGCCGAGGCCGCGGAGCGCGCCGCCGACGGCGACCACGGCGCGGACATCGCGGGCGCGGAAGATGACGCGAGGGTCGAGGACAGCGGGTGCGTTGGCGGCGGGCCAGTCCATCACGACAGCGGTACGGTCATGGCGGCGGATGCGCTCGTAACGGCGGGTTGAGGCGTCGCCCTGGAGGTGGCGGCGGGCGGCGCCGGTCCACCCGGCGCGGTCGAGGAAAGCGCGGATGGTGCGGCTGTGGGCGAAGCGAGCCATTGCGTCCGGTGCGCCGCTGACGGTGGCGCGGCGACCGTCGCCTGCGATGACGAAGGCGATGTCGAGCCGGGTATGCGGAAGGCGGTTACCGACGCGATCCGGCCACTCGACCAGCGCCGCGCCGCCGGCGATCGCCTCGTCGAGGCCGAGCTCGCCGAGCTCCTCCGGAGCGGAGAGGCGATAGAGGTCGAAATGGGCGATCGGCATCCTGCCGACGGCATAGGTCTGCACCAGCGTGAAGGTCGGGCTTGGCACCTCGAGACGCGGGTCGTCGGCAACGGCGCGGATGAGGGCGCGGGCGAAGGTGGTCTTGCCGGCGCCGAGGTCACCGTGAAGGGCGACGACATCGCCGGGGGCGAGCGCCGCCGCCACGTCCTCGGCGAAGACTTTGGTGGCCGCCTCGTCGGGAAGGTCGAGGGTGAGCGAGTGCGGGTCCTGGATAGCCGTCATGGGATCCTTCGAGGCTGACCGCACCGAGTCTGATACCTCGGGGTTAGGAGGTATTCGACCTCCATCGAGGCGCCAGGGGACGCGCCAGCGGCTGCTGGCCATTAGCGCGACTTGCCGCCTTCGCGCTACTCCGCCGCCTCCGCAGTGACGCCACGGCGGATCGGCAACCGGACCCGGACCTGCGACCCGTCGCCCTCCTCCGAGACGATGGTGACGGCCCCGCCGTGCAACTCGACGAAGCTCTTGACGATGGCGAGGCCGAGACCGGCGCCGCCGCGGTTCTGGCCGCGCGGCCGGCTGGCGAAGCGCTCGAAGGCGGAATCGATGAAGTCACGGGGAATGCCCGGGCCGCTGTCGCTGATGACGAATTCGACCATCGGGCCGTCGCGCCGCGCGACCAGTTCGACCCGCCCGCCCTTCGGGGAGAAAGAGATGGCGTTGACGAGCAGGTTGAACAGGACCTGGCGGACCCGACGGGAGTCGGCGCTGAGGCTGCCTGTGCCTTCGGCGATGTCGGTGGTGATGACGATGTCGGTGCCGGCGAGACGGTCCTGGACGCCCTCGATCGCGGCCGCGACGGTGGCGGCGACATCGACCTCGGCATAGTCGAGCTCCATGATGCCCGCGTCGATGCTGGCGAGATCGAGGATGTCGTTGACGATGGCGAGCAGCGCCGTCGAGGACGACATGACATAGCCGACGTACTCGTGCTGCCGGCCATTGAGCGGGCCGGCCTGGCCGTCAGCAAGGAGCTGGGTGAAGCCGATGATGTTGGTGAGCGGGGAACGGAGCTCGTAGGAGACGTGGTGGATGAAGGCGTTCTTGAGCGCATCGGCCGCCTCCAGGGCCTCGGCGCGTTCGGTCAATGCGCGCTCGATGCGGACGCTGTCGCTGACGTCGACGAAGGTCGCCATCGTCCGGCCGTCCGGCAGCGGTACGGTGACGAAGTCGATGACGCGCTCGCCCGGCCGTTCGAGCCGGCCGCCGACGCTCGAGCGGCTCTCCGGCAACCCGGCGACGCAGGCGGTGAACGATCCCCACAGCCCGTCGTCGTCGCCCGGCCCGCGGACGACGCGAACCACATCGGCGACATGCGGTTGGCCTTCGAGGAAGCTGTCGTCGAGACCGAGCAGCGCGGCGAGCGTCGGATTGTGAAGCTGGAGCCGACCGTCGGAACCGAAGACCGCGACGCCTTCGCTGAGGTGGTCGATGGTCTCGCCCTGGACGCGGCTTAGCGCCGTCACCCGGCTTTGCAGTTCGAGCTGCTCGGTGACGTTCTCGTAGATCCACGTCATCCCGCCCTGCGGGTTGGGATTGGCGATGACACGGAGCGTCTGGCCGTCGGGAAGGTGCCAGGTGTGCTCCTTGGCTTCACTCTCGCGATAGACGGAGAGCAGCTCGGTTCGCCAGGCGCGGTAGTCGCGCTGCTCGGGAATCCGGCGGAGCGCGCGCAGTCGATCAAGCACGGCATGCTCGTCCGGCTTGGAGTCGAGGAATGCGCCGTCGAGGTCGAAGAGCCGGCGATAGGCGGCGTTGCAAGACTTGAGGCGACGGTCGGGGCCGAAGATCGCCACCGCGGTCGCGAGCTGGTCGAGGGTGCGTGCGTGAAAATCGACCTCGCGGCGGAGTGTCGCCTCGGCGCGCTCGACAGCGGTGACGTCGACGGCGATGCCGCCACTGCCGCTCGCCGAGGCGACGTCGACGACGTCGTAGAGGCGGCGCTCGCCGGCGACCACGGCGGGCAGCCGCCGGACGAAGACCGGGTCGCTCCGGTGGGCGGCCTCGATGATGCCGCGGCCGGCGCTGTCGATCAGCTCGAGCCCGCGGGAGAGTGCGTCCGTCTCGTTCTCGGCGCCGACCGCCTCGACATAGGCGGCGTTGGCCCACAGCAGCTGGCGCTTTTCGTCGCGGAGCCAGATCGGCATTGGCGAGGCCGCGAACATCGCCCGCATCGCCTCGACCTCGGCGTCGAGGAGGGCGTAGCGCGCTTCCAGCTCGGCACGGGCCAACGTGTCGCCGGAGAGGTCGCGAAAGCGGACCAGCGCCGCCGTGCCGGTGGTGCGGCCGCGCGCCTCGACCAGGCGGCCGCCGGTGGTGGCGGCGGTGAGGACGAAAGGCTCGCCGGTCTTGCGGAGCGCCCCGACCGCGCGCTCGAGCCGTCCGGCGGATTCGGGCTTCAGCCAGTTGCCGAAGGCGAGGAAGGCGCTGCGGTCGTGCGGAGCGCCGGTCTCGGGCGAGAGCGCCCCCGCGACGAGCGGCGCCGCACTGCCCGTGTCCCAGGCGACGACGCGCTCGTGATCGTCTTCGAGCAGGCTCGCCGCACGGTCGGCCGCGGTGCTGAGGTCGGCGATGCGGGCACGAAGCGTCACGTTCTCCGCCTCGGCGCGATGCCGGGCGCGATTGAAGGCGATGACGCTGACAAGGGCAAAGGCGACCACGCCAAGCACGAGCACGAGCGCGACAAGGCGCGGACTGCTAAGGGCGAAGGGGAGTGCCGTCTCGGCCGCCTGGCCCGGAGCCGGGAGAAGCGTGAAGATCGCCGCGGAGAGCGACAGGACGGCACGGTGTCCGGCGCGAATCGCCGCCGATCTGCCGTCATGCTTTCGCATGCCTCTGTGCCCCCTTCCGGCGTCGCGAGAGCGCGAGAAGAAAAATGGTGGTCATCGCAAGGTCACCCGACGCCCCCCGCGAATCACCTTACTCTAACGGGTGGCGGAATCCCGTGTGAAGCGCAGATCGATAAAATTGTCGCTTCAGCGAGTCGGACCGAGTCAAGGCCCTTCGACCACCGTCACCACGACGCTGCCGCGCTTGTGCCGGCTCTCGACTCGGGCATGGGCTTCAACGATCCGCTCGAGGGGATAGAGGCCGTCGATCACCGGGCGGACGGCGCCGGTCTCAAGCAGGCCGGCGATGAGGTCGAGGTCCTCGCGGGTGTCGCCGGAGACGCCGATCACCACCCGGCGGTCGCCGCTGACGGACGTGGTCAGCGCCTGGACGATTTCGGTGAGGCCGAACTCGAGAAAGACATGCCGGCCGCCGGGACGAAGCGCCGTGCGGGAGGCGGCAAACGTGGTGCGGCCGACCGGATCGAGAATGACGTCCCAGCTTTCGCCGCCGGCTCGGAAGTCCTCGCGCTGATGGTCGAAGACGCGGGTTGCGCCGAGGCTGCAGACGAGCTCGACATTGTCAGTCCCGCAGACGCCATCGACCTCGGCGCCAAAGTGACGGGCGAGTTGCACGGCATAGACGCCCACGCCGCCGGAAGCGCCGATGACCAGCACGCGCTCTCCCGCGGCGATCTTGGCGAAATCGCGGAGGAAGCCGAGCGCGGCGCTGGCGCCGAAAGGCACCGCGGCGGCCCCGGCGAAGGAGAGGCTTGGGGGCTTGATGGCGACCGGGCCGTCGGCCCGAACGGCGACGAATTCGGCGTGTGCCCGCTGGCCCGAGAACCCGAACACGGCGTCGCCCGGCCTGAAGCGCTGGACGTCGCTGCCGACGGCGGCGACGCGCCCGGCGAATTCGCCGCCGAGGATCTTCTGGCGAGGGCCGAAGACGCCGGCCATCAGCCGTCCGGGCACTGCCATGATGCCGGGGAAAGCCGCGGCGCGGAAACGCCAGTCGGCGGTGTTGACCGTCGTCGCGTGGACGGCGACGAGGATGTCCTTCGGTCCCGGCTCGGGGGTCGGCACGTCCCTGATCGAGACGACGTCCGGCGGTCCATAACGGTCGTAGACGGCGGCTTTCATCACGGCCCTCCTGCGCGTGCTTACCCGGCCCGGAGGCGGGAGGGAGACCCCTGCTGCGTAGCCGCGGCCGGCAGCAGGGGACAAGATCAGTAGCGGTAGTGGTCGGGCTTGAAAGGACCCGAGGTCGACACGCCGATATAGGCGGCCTGCTTGTCGTTGAGTTTGGTCAGCTTGACGCCGATCTTGTCGAGGTGGAGGCGCGCCACCTTCTCGTCGAGCGTCTTGGGCAGGGTGTAGACCTTCTTCTCGTATTTGTCCGGCTTGGTGAAGAGCTCGATCTGGGCCAGCGTCTGGTTGGTGAACGACGCCGACATGACGAAGCTCGGATGGCCGGTGGCGTTGCCGAGGTTCACGAGGCGGCCTTCGGACAACAGGATGATGCGCTTGCCGCCGGGAAACTCGACCTCGTCGACCTGCGGCTTGACGTTGTGCCACTTGTAGTTCCGGAGCGCGCCGACCTGGATCTCGGAATCGAAGTGACCGATGTTGCAGACGATGGCGCGGTGCTTCATCTCGCGCATGTGGTCGAGGGTGATGACGTCGACGTTGCCGGTGGCGGTGACGAAGATGTCGGCCTGCGGCGCGGCATCCTCCATCGTCGTGACCTCGTAGCCCTCCATCGCCGCCTGCAGCGCGCAGATCGGATCGGCCTCGGCGACCAGCACCCGGCAGCCGGCCGAGCGGAGGCTGGCGGCCGAGCCCTTGCCGGTGTCGCCGTAGCCGCAGACCATCGCCGTCTTGCCGGCCATCATCACGTCGGTGCCGCGGCGG
>JAGRKZ010000065.1:22573-22720 GCA_020442065.1 Bauldia sp. | reverse complement strand
GCGCGGCGGAGTTCGCCTCCCCCACGGCCTATTTCTATTCGACCTATGAGGTGCCCTTCGCCGGCGCGCCCGCGAGCGAAGCGGTGCCGACCAGCGCGAAGAAGGTGATGATCCTCGGCGGAGGGCCGAACCGCATCGGCCAGGGCA
>JAGRKZ010000065.1:0-22459 GCA_020442065.1 Bauldia sp. | reverse complement strand
GGCTCTATTTCGAGCCGCTGACCGCCGAAGACGTGCTTGAGATCGTCCGCGTCGAGCAGTCCAACGGCACGCTTCATGGCGTCATCGTGCAGCTCGGCGGCCAGACCCCGCTCAAGCTCGCCGCGGCGCTCCGGGACGCCAGAGTGCCCATTCTCGGCACATCGCCGGACATGATCGACCTCGCCGAAGACCGCGACCGCTTCCAGAAACTGATCGGCCGCCTCAATCTCAAGCAGCCCAAGAACGGCATCGCCTACTCGGTCGAACAGGCGCGGCTGGTGGTCGGCGATCTCGGCTTCCCGCTGGTGGTGCGCCCCTCCTATGTGCTGGGCGGCCGCGCCATGCAGATCATCCGCGAGGAGGGGCAGCTCGGCGACTACTTGCTCGGCACCCTCCCCGAGCTCGTGCCGAGCGAAGTCAAGGCGCGCTACCCGAACGACAAGACCGGCCAGATCAACACGCTGCTGGGCAAGAACCCGCTGCTCTTCGACCGCTATCTCTCGGATGCGATCGAGGTCGACGTCGACGCGCTCGCCGACGGCAAGGACGTCTTCATCTGCGGAATCATGGAGCACATCGAGGAAGCNNAAGCCGGCATCCATTCCGGCGATTCGGCCTGCTCGCTGCCGCCCCACTCGCTCGGCGCCGGGACCATCGCCGAGCTCGAGCGCCAGACCCGGGCCCTCGCTCTCGCGCTCGAGGTGAAGGGCCTGATGAACGTCCAGTACGCCATCAAGGACGGAGACATCTACGTCCTCGAAGTCAATCCCCGCGCATCGCGCACCGTACCGTTCGTCGCCAAGACGGTCGGTGTTCCCTTTGCCAAGGTCGGCGCTCTGGTGATGGCCGGCAAGCCCCTCGCCGACTTCGGCCTCCAGCCGAGCGGGGTCGACCACGTTGCGGTCAAGGAGGCGGTGTTTCCCTTCGCCCGCTTCCCCAATGTCGATACCCTGCTCGGCCCGGAGATGCGCTCGACCGGCGAGGCCATGGGCCTTGACCGTGACTTCGCCATCGCCTTCGCCAAGAGCCAGCTCGGCGCCGGCGGGCTGGTGCCGACCAGCGGGACGGTGTTCACGTCCGTCCGCGACAGCGACAAGCCGCTGATGCTCGACGCCATCCGCCGGCTCGAGCGGCTCGGCTTCCGGATCGTGGCGACCGGCGGCACCCAGCGTTTCCTCGCGGCCGAGGGCGTCGCCTGCACCAAGATCAACAAGGTGCTGGAAGGCCGCCCGCACATTGTCGACGCGATCAAGAACGGCGAGATCCAGCTGGTCTTCAACACCACCGAGGGCGCCCACGCCCTCTCCGACAGCCGTTCGCTGCGGCGCGCGGCCCTCCTCCACAAGGTCCCCTACTACACGACCGTCGCGGGCGCCGTCGCGGCCGCCCTCGCCATCGAAGCATACAGCCACGGCGAGCTCGAAGTGCGCCCGCTCCAGGCCTATTTCGGCGATGCGGCCTGATTGCCGGTCTCGACCCGCCTTCACAAAGGTGCTTGAAGCCGGGGCGGACTTGTCGGATGCTAACCCCCACGGTGGGGTTCGTCCTCAGACGCGGCGCCAGCCGCGGCGGAACGAAGAACCAAGCCTGCGACCGGTCACCCGGGCGACGCCTTCAGCCGGCGCAGGGCCTTGAAGTCCGGCATCGGCAGCATTACCTCGCCGCGGCCTGTCCGGCCGTCCGTCACCCCGCGGCGCGGAACCCCGTGCGAACGGAGTTCCGGGCCCATAATATTGTCGGCTGGTGTATTCCGCCGACCGATACAAGTGAGGATTGAGACGTGGTTGAAAAGATTCCGATGACCGCTGCCGGCCACGCGGCGCTGGAATCCGAATTGAAGCGACGCACCTCCGAGGAGCGCCCGCGGATCATCGAGGCGATCGCCGAGGCCCGCGGCCATGGCGATCTGTCCGAGAATGCCGAGTATCACGCCGCCAAGGAGGCGCACGGCCTCAACGAGGGCCGGATCGTCGAGCTTGAGGACCAGCTCTCGCGCGCCGAGATCATCGACATCTCCAAGCTGGCGGGATCGAAGACGATCAAGTTCGGAGCGACGGTCACGCTCGTCGACGAGGACACCGAGGAGAAGAAGAAGTACCAGATCGTCGGCGATGCCGAGGCCGACGTGAAACAGGGCCGGATTTCGATCTCCTCGCCCATCGCCCGCGCGCTCATCGGCAAGTCGAAGGGCGACACCGTGGAGGTCTCGGCTCCCGGCGGCGCCCACTCCTACGAGATCATCGACGTCAAGTATCGCTGAGCAAGGCCAGCGGCGGGCGGCTCCTACCGATCCCGGGTAAGCGTGGTCGGCACCGGCACCGCCGGTTCGTGCTTCAGCCGCCGGATGACGAGCGACGTGCGGACGCTCTCCACCTCGGGCGCCCGGGTCAATTCGTCGATGAGGAAGCTCTGGAAGGCGTCGAGGTCCGGCGCAACGCATTTCAGAATGAAGTCGATGTCTCCCGAGAGCATGTAGCACTCGCGGACGATCTCCCACCCCATGACCTTGGTCTGGAACGCGGCCAGTCCAGCTTCGCTCTGGCTGGCGAGGCCGACCATGGCGAAGGCGGTGAGATCGAAGGCCAGCGCCTTTTCGTTCACGAGCGCGCGGTAGCCGGCGATGACGCCGGCCTCCTCTAGCGCGCGCACGCGCCTGAGGCACGGCGGTGCGGAAATCCCGACCCGGCGGGCGAGTTCGACGTTGGTCATGCGGCCATCGCCCTGAAGCTCCTTGAGGATCCTCCAGTCGATGGCGTCGAGTTCGGCTTTCACCCCGGTTGACCGCCTGCTTGTGATGCCTTCACATTCCGGTATCACGTCGGTGCGAGTCTGGCACGATTTCGTTGTGGATGGAGACGGTTACGGGACCGGCCCGCCCGTCGCTTCGACTTGCTTTCACCGGGGAGCCATGCGCTTCTTGCAGAGGACGCGGTCGAGTACCTAAATACGGCAGGCAAGCGATAAGGTCCGGCCGACGCTGGAAAGCGCCGGCGGAAGCGGGGTTACATGCATCACAAGGTCATCATCGTCGGTTCCGGCCCGGCGGGCTACACCGCAGCGATCTACGCTGCCCGCGCAATGCTCGAGCCGCTGCTGATCACCGGCACCGAGCCCGGCGGCCAGCTCACCACCACCACCGACGTCGAGAACTATCCCGGCTTCGCGGAGGCGATCCAGGGGCCCTGGCTGATGGAGCAGATGCGCGCGCAGGCCGAGCACGTCGGCGCGGCGTTCGTCACCGATCACATCACCTCGGTCGACCTTTCCCGCCGCCCCTTCCGGCTCTCGGGCGACAGCGGCAACACCTACACCTGCGACGCGCTGATAGTGGCCACCGGCGCGCAGGCAAAATGGCTCGGCCTGCCCGGCGAGCAGCGCTTCCGCGGGTTCGGTGTCTCGGCCTGCGCGACCTGCGACGGCTTCTTCTACCGCAACAAGAACGTGGCGGTGATCGGCGGCGGCAACACCGCGGTCGAGGAGGCGCTCTTCCTCACCCGCTTCGCCGACAAGGTGACCCTCATCCACCGCCGGGACTCGTTCCGGGCGGAGAAGATCATGCAGCACCGGCTGTTCGCCAACGACAAGATCGAGGTGATCTGGGATACGGTCGTCACCGACGTGGTCGGAGATGCCGGGCCGCCGCTCGCGCTGAAGGGCCTCAAGCTGCGGAACCTCAAGACCGGCGCGACCAGCGACCTCGCCGTCGATGGGCTGTTCGTGGCGATCGGCCACGCCCCTGCAACCGAGTTCCTCGGTGACCAGCTTCGCCTGAAGCCCGGGGGATACGTGTGGACCGCGGCAGACTCCACGGCGACTTCGATCCCCGGTGTCTTTGCCGCCGGCGACGTCAGCGACGAGATCTACCGCCAGGCGGTGACCGCGGCCGGCATGGGCTGCATGGCCGCGCTCGAAACCGAGCGTTACCTCGCCGGCCTCGAGGAGACAGCGGAAGCGGCGGAGTAGCCCGCGGCGATGGATTGGGACAAGCTTCGCATCTTCCACGCCGCCGCCCAGGCCGGCTCGTTCACCCATGCCGGCGAGACGCTCAATATGAGCCAGTCGGCGGTTAGCCGGCAGGTGTCAGGTCTGGAGCAGGATCTCGGCGTGGCTCTGTTCCACCGCCATGCCCGCGGCCTCATTCTCACCGAGCAGGGCGAGCACCTCTTCCGCACCGTCAACGACGTCATGCTGAAGCTCGAAGGCGTCCGCTCGCGGCTGGCCGAATCTTCCGAGAAGCCGACCGGACCACTGCGCCTGACCACCACGGTCGGGCTGGGGTCGACGTGGCTCACCGACCGCATCCACGAGTTCATCGATCTCTATCCCGACGTCCGGTTGCAGTTGATCCTTGATGACGAAGAGCTCGATCTCGGGATGCGCGAGGCTGACGTCGCCATCCGGTTGCGGCAGCCGACCCAGCCTGACCTGATCCAGCGCCGGCTGTTCACCGTGCACATGCACCTCTACGCCGCCCCGAGCTACATCGAGCAGTTTGGGCGGCCCGAAACGCTGGCCGACCTCGACAATCACCGCATCGTCACCTTCGGCGTGCCTGTGCCGCAGTATCTCAAGAACCTGAATTCGCTCGAGGTCGCCGGGCGCAGCGCCGACAACCCGAGAGTGCCGATCCTGCGGATCAACAATCTGCTGTCCATCAAGAATGCGATCACCAAGGGAATCGGCATCGCAATTCTGCCGGACTACATGGTCGGCAAGGAATCAGGACTGGAACGCCTCGTCCTGCCCGAAGCTGAGGTGCCGGGTTTCTCGACCTATTTCGTCTATCCGGCCGAGTTGAAGAATTCGGCGCGGGTCAACGTCTTCCGGGATTTCCTGGTTTCCAAGGCACAGAACTGGCCGTTCTGAACCACTCTCTCCCGAATTGTTGCATATATACAACTGTTCACAGAGTTTTATCTCTGCCGTCTTTCTTCGGATGCACACTATTTCGGCAGGCGTACACTTGGACTGTCGATACGGTGATTCGGACGTCAAGTCCTCCCTGCGGACGATAGGCGTGTCGGCTGTTCCCCTCTGGAACGTTTGTCGCTCGCGTTGCTGATGCGGCAAAAGACTGCCGGGCCCTTCTGGGCCCGGCCTTTTGTCTGCAGACGATCGTGAAATCTGCCAGGGCGCCCCGCGGTCGCGCTACATATAGAGCGGTTCGTCCGTGAGATCGGTGTAGAGCCCGGCAACGTATTCGGCATAGCCGTTGAACAACTTGGTCGGGATCGACTCGTTGGTGGCGATGTCGCGCTCCATCGCCTGGCTCCAGCGCGGATGCGGCACCTCCGGGTTGACGTTGGCCCAGAACCCGTACTCCTCGGGGCCGAGGTCTTCCCAGAAGCTGACCGGCCGCTCGTCCGTGAACGTGAAGCGGACGATCGACTTGATCGACTTGAAGCCATATTTCCACGGCAGGTGGAGGCGAAGCGGCGCGCCCATCGACTTCGCAACCGGCTTGCCATAGGCCCCGGTGACGATGAAGGCGAGTTCGTTGGTTGCCTCCGCCATCGTGACGCCCTCGACATAGGGCCACGGGTACCAGATCTGCTTCTGGCCAGACGCGACGTCCGGCATCATGAACGTCTCCATCCGCAGATAGGCGGCGTCGCCGAGCGGCTTGGCAAGCTTGACCAGGTCGGCCAGCGCGAAGCCCGTCCACGGCACCGTCATCGACCACGCCTCGACGCAGCGGTGGCGGTAGAGCCGCTCCTCAAGCGGCATCTTGCGGATCAGGTCGTCGATCGCGAAGGTCTGCTCCTGCTCCACCAAGCCGTCAATCTTCACCTCCCACGGCCGGATCGGCAGGGCATCGGCTGCCGCGGCGATGTTCTTGTGCGTGCCGAACTCGTAGAAGTTGTTGTAGTTGACGTTGGTCGCTTCCGGGGTCACCGGCCGCTCGATCGTGTACTTGCTGTTCCGCGGCGCGGGGTAGAGATCGGCGGTGGGATCGGTCTCGGCCGCGGCGGGGTCGGGCAACGCCGAAAGCGCGAGGCCGAAGCCGCCGGCAGCGAGGATCTGTCGGCGGTTGAGGTAAACCGACTCGGGCGTTGCGAGACGCTCGGGGATCTCCCATCCTCTCGGGCGCTTGATCAGCATAACTCAACCTCTCTCCGGCTATCGTGTGGCCGCAGACGTAGCGCCCGCTGCGGAACACGGGCAAATCACGAAGGTGTGGCCCACAGCGCCGCGATTCAGGCCGCCTTCGCTCCGTTGGCGCGTTCGATCGCCTGCTCGGCAAGCTTGCCGGTGATCTCGGCGAGGTGGTCGAAGCTCGCCTTGAACGTGCCGACGCCGGCGGTGGCCGAGCGGAGCTCGACGATGAGGTCGCGGATTTCGCCCTGCGGGATCATCGCCTCGACGACGTCCCAGCCCTGCCATCCCGGCCGCGCATCGTAGCCGAGCAGTTGGCCGCGGCGCTGGGCGACAATGGCATTGACCCGCGGCGTTGCCTCGGACGGAACGGCGATCTCGACCTTGAGCACGGGCTCGAGCAGCACCGGCCTGCATTGCGGCATGCCCTCGCGCATGCCGATCTGGGCAGCGGTCCGGAATGCCATGTCGGAGGAGTCGACCGCGTGATAGGAGCCGTCGGTCAGCGTCACGGCAACGTCGACCACCGGAAAGCCGAGCGGACCCTTGTGGAGATACTCGGCGATGCCCTCTTCGATCGAGCTGAAATAGTTCTTGGGCACCGCGCCGCCGGTGACGGTCTCGGCGAACTGGAAGCCGGATCCCCGTGGCAGCGGCTTGATGTCGAGCACCACGTCGCCGAACTGGCCATGGCCGCCGGACTGTTTCTTGTGCCGGCCGCGCACCGTAACCGCGCCGCGGATGGTCTCCTTGTAGGGGACATGCGGCTCGTGCGTGGTGACGGCGACGCCATAGCGGCCGGTGAGACGCTCCATGGCGACGCGGAGGTGCATCTCGCCCTGGCCTTCGAGCACGGTCTCCCCGGTATCCTGGACGTGATTGACCCGAAGCGAAGGGTCCTCTTCGACCGCCTTTTGCAGCGCGGCAGAGAGCTTCACATCGTCTTTCCGCTCTGCCGAAGCGACCGCGAGGCCCAGAACCGGCTCCGATGCCGCGAGCGCGACCAGTTGCGGTGGCGCGGCCTTGCCGGCGGCAAGCGTCATGCCGGTGCGCGCCCCTTCGAGCTTGCCCAGCCCGACCGTCTCGCCGGCCTCGGCCGCCTCGCGCTTCTGGGTGGAGAGCCCCATCAGCCGGAATACCCCGGAGACTCTGCCGACCTCGCCATCCGGCCCGACGAGTTCGGCGCCCTCCCCGATCGATCCGCTCATCACCCGCGCCACCGACAGCTTGCCGCCGTGCGTGGTGTGAACCGTCTTGAGGACCTGTGCCACGGCCTCGCCACCCTCGCCGAGACCGAGACGCGTCCGCGTCTCGGCGATGCCCGGCGTCTCGTGACGGAAAGCCTTGAGCAGGCGACCGATCCCGTAAGCCTTCTCCGCTGAACCGATCATCACCGGACAGATCAGCCCGTCGCGCATCTCCTTGACCAGGTCCCTGAACACGCTGTCGCGGTCGGGCTGGATATCCTCGAGCAACTGCTCCATCAGCCCGTCGTCGTAGTCGGCGAGGGTCTCGAGCATGCTGAAGCGGGCCTCGGCCTCGCGGGCGCGATCCTCGTCGCCCATGTCGATCACCTCGCTGGCGGCATGCTCGCGGTAGACAAAGGCGCGCTCAAGCGCGAGGTCGATGAAGCCGGTAACGACACCGCTCTGCCAGATCGGGATGTGGCGAAGAACCAGTGGCACGTTGCTCGCCTGCTGCAGCATTTCGAGCGTCTCGCGGACCCGCGCGTCCGCCTTGTCCATCTTGTTGAGGAAGAGGATGCGCGGGACGCGCTTTTCCTCCAGCGTCTTGAGGATGACTTGGAGCGCCGGGATCTTCTTTTCGTCCGCCTCGGCGACCACGACCGCCAGATCGACCACCGGCAGGATCGCCTCGGACTCGAACGCGAACTCGACCGAACCGGGACAATCGAGAAAGGTCAGCCGGTCGCCCATGAAATCGACGTCGGCGACGTTGACTTCGACGCTCATCTGGTGCGCGCGCGCCTCGGCCGAGGCGTCGCCGACGGTGTTCTTCTCCGCGGTCGTGCCCTGGCGGGTGATCTCGCCGGTGCGCGCCAGTATCGCCTCAAGCAGGGTGGTCTTGCCACTCGCGAAGGGGCCCGTCAGTGCAATGCACTTGGGCCCCGCAATCCTGCCGCCGTCTGCCATGGCCTTGCCCTCCCGTTTCTGGTTATGAGGGCGCGAGGCCGCGCGCCCCGAGGGATGATCGTCTCAGGGAACGAAGCTTCTGACAAGGGCGGGCGGATACTCGGCGGCAAAACCGAGGCGTCGTGCGGCAGGGTGCCGTCGCCGTCGCGGCCGGAATTGTCGGAATGGAAGGCTGCGGGCGCGCCCGCGGCTTGATCCGGGTCGAGTTCGGGTGCAAGCCATCGGACGGAGATTCGCGCATGCTCGACGCTTACGGTCTGTCCGACAACGGCCCCCAGACGATCAACCCCGCCGAGGGCGGAACCGTGCCCGACGGGGCGCGATGGATCGACCTCAATCACCCGACCCGCGAGGAAGACCGGGCCGCCGAGCAGTTCCTGCGGGCAAGCCTGCCGACGCGCGAGGAAGCGCAGGAGATCGAATTCTCCAGCCGCTTCTACGTCGAGGACGGCGCGGTGTTCATGACCGCCTCGGTTCTGACCGGGGTCGACCTCGGCAAACCGGCGCTGGTGCCGCTGACCATCGTCGTCGCCGGGGACGACCGCATCGCCACGCTGCGCTACAACGAGCTCCGCGCCCAGAAGCAGTTCCTCTCCCGCGCCGCCAAGCCCGGCAGCGGCTGCACCAACGTCGCCGGCATCTTCTTCGGTTTGATCGAGGCGGTCGTGGACCGCACGGCGGACGTGCTGGAAAAGATCAGTGCGGACGTCGATCGCATCAATCAGGAGGTGTTCGCGAGCCGTGGCGACAAGCGCCGTGGCCGCCGCCTATCGTCGCTGATGGAAGGCATCGGCTTCCAGGGCGATCTCGCTGCCAAGGCCCGCGAAAGCCTCTCCTCGCTTGAGCGCCTGGTGCAGTTCGCCGGCGTCGCCCTCCCCGGCAGCTTCGGCAAGGGCGGCAACAAGAACCGGCTGAAGCTGCTCGCCCGCGACGTCCGCTCGCTCGAGGACCACGTCGCGTTCCTCTCGAACAAGATCCTGTTCCTGCTCGACGCCACCCTCGGGCTGATCTCGGTCGAGCAGAACGAGGTGATCCGCGTCCTCACCGTGGCGGCGACGATCTTCTTCCCGCCGACGCTGATCGGCACCATCTACGGCATGAACTTCGACCTCATGCCCGAGCTGAACTGGGGCCTCGGCTACCCGCTGGCGCTGATCCTCATGCTCGCTTCGGCCGTGCTTCCCTACCTCTACTTCAAGCGCCGCGGCTGGCTCTAGGCGCGGCGGTTCCTGGCGTCCCAGTTCCGCTCGAGATTGGCGATCAGCGCCGGGCTGAAGTGGCAATAGGCCTGCTCGCGGGCATAGACCGACGCGTAGCGGCGGAAGGCCTCCAGCGGTTCCTGGGCGATCCTGAAGGCGCGCCGGTTGCCGATGGCGCTCACCGGCCCGGCGTCTGTCAACCCCGTCACCACCCGCTCGATCGCATCGTCCATCGCCTCGGACGCGACGATCTCGTCGCAAATCAGGCGACCTTCGGGGCTGTCGCAGGCAAGCTTCCGCTCATAGAGGATCGCCTGCCGGGCCAGACGCTCGCCGGCGAGGCGCGAGAGGCGAAGATTGGCAAATCCCGGGATGATCCCCTCCTTCCGCGCCGGCAGGGTCATGAAGGCGTCGTCGGCCGCGAGCACATAGTCGGCGACGAGGAGGAGCTGGCAGTGGCCGCCGATGGCGAAACCGTCGACCGCCGCGATCCACGGCTTCTCGGTGCTCCGCCCGCTGAGATCGTCGGGAACGACGTCGGGCCGTGCGACGCCCCGGAACAGCTTGTGGACGTAGCCAAGGTCCCGCCGCATGAACCACACGAACGGGATATTGCCGCGATAGAGGTGGGTGAGATTGATACCGGCGCCGAAGACCCTGCGTCCCTCGTATTTCGGATGGGCGATCGGTCCACCCCGAACGACGATGATCTCGCTCGCGGGATCGAGGATCGCCACGTCGACGGCGGCCTCCATGCGGTCGAGTGTGGTGTCGTCCTCGGCATTGAGAAAACGCGGACTTCCGGCCGTGAGCTGCACGGCCCGGCCGCGCCGCTCGATCCGAACGGTACCAAGGTCGAGGCGGCCGTCGGCAGCGAAGCGCGCCGCAAGGTCGGCGCTTTCGGGGCGCGGCAGCAACATGGCGTGGCAGAGGCTGGTACCGGTCCTGGGACTGGCAAGGACATGCGCGAGCAGGAGCCCCTGGTCGATCTCGATGCCGTCCTTGTCGCCCTGATCGGAGGCCATCTCCGCCGCGACCGCCTCCGGCGACGGGGCGAGCCCCGGGACCGCAGCGGCGAAGGCAAAGACCAGCTCCTCCACCCGGAGCATCCCCCGGGCGGTCACTTCGTCGTAGACGGCTTCCGCATGGACGGCAAGAAAACGGTCGCGGGCCTCCCGGGCACGGCCGAGCACCAGGGCCGCCGCCGCCGCTTCCGCATCGCTCCTCCGTCGTTTCGTCGGCAGTTCCGCGAGAAGCGCGGCCGAGCGCTCCCAGAACGCCGCATAGCGGGCGCGGTCGGTGGCAAGGTCGGCCGTCCGGGTTGGCTCCGCCGCCATCCACTCGGATGCGGCTTCCGCCAGCACGCCGGCGCGCGCAAGCAGGGCGACCGGGTCTACACTGTCGTCCGGAGTCATCGTGTCCACGGCGTTGCTCTCCTCATTCCTTCGGTCGGCGATCGATCACACGCCTTGCCTTCCCCTCCGACCGCTCGATCGTGCCTGGCGGCACCACCCGCACGGCGCAACCGACGCCGACATGGACCTTGATGAGATGCGCCGCCTCGGCCTCGAGCGCATTCCGCTCGGCCTCGCCCGCCGGCCGCGCGTCGGGCCGCGTCTCGACCATCACCGCCAGTTCGTCGAGCCGGTAGGGCCGGGTGACCTCGAGCATGTAGTAGGGCGCGAGCCGCGGCTCGGCGGCGAGCACCGCCTCGATCTGCGACGGGAAGACATTGACGCCGCGGATGATGAGCATGTCGTCGCTCCGTCCCTTGACCCGCTCGATCCGGCGCATCGCGCGGCCCTCGCCGGGCAGCAGCCTGGTGAGGTCCCGCGTCCGGTAGCGGACGAGCGGCATGGCTTCCCGGCCGAGCGCGGTCAGGACGAGTTCACCCTCCTTGCCGTCGGGCAGGACCGCGCCGGTGTCGGGATCGATGATCTCGGGAAAGAAGTGATCTTCCCACAGCGTCAGCGCGCCACGCGCCTCGGCCAGTTCCTGGGCGACCCCGGGGCCCATCATCTCGGAGAGGCCGTAGTGGTTCAGGGCCATGAGACCGAAGCGCGCCTCCAGTTCGTCGCGCATGCCCTCGCTCCACGGCTCGGCACCACAGAGCGCGATGCGGAGCCCGACGCCGCGCGGATCTAGGCCCTCCTGCTCGAAAGCGTCGGCAATGGTGAGGAGATAGGACGGCGTCGCCGCAATCAGGGTGGGCCGAAAATCGGAGATCAGCCTGACCTGCCGCTCGGTGAAGCCGCCACTGGCCGGCACCACCGCGGCGCCGAGACGCTCGGCGCCATAGTGAAAGCCGAGGCCGCCCGTGAACAACCCGTAGCCATAGGCGTTGTGCAGAATATCTGACGATCCGCCGCCCGCAGCGCGGATCGATCGCGCCATCAGTCCTGCCCAGGCATCGAGGTCGCCGCGCGTGTAGCCGACCACCGTCGGCTTGCCGGTCGTGCCGCTCGATGCGTGGATCCGGACGATGTCCTCCATCGGCACCGCAAACAGGCCGAAGGGATAGGCGTCGCGGAGGTCGTCCTTGGCGGTGAATGGGAACTTGCCGAGATCGTCGAGCGTCCGCAGGTCGTCCGGATGGACCCCCGCCGCTTCGAGCTTGGCCCGCATCGGCGGAACGCATTCCCAGGCCCGCCAGATCGTCGCCCTGAGCCGCGACAGCTGAAGCGCCCGCAGCTCGTCCAGTCCCGCCGCTTCGATGGGGTCCGGCCTGTCGGTGGCGCCCATACCTCTCCCCGCTCGCCTCGGCCGGCGATCCTAACCGAAGCGGGTGGTGACGGCGACCTTGCTATTTCAGGCCGGCACAGAAGCGCTGGATGCGGGTGCAGGCCTCCTCCAGCGTCGCGTTGGCGGTCGCATAGGAGATGCGGAAGAACGGCGAGAGGCCGAAGGCCGACCCGTGGACGACGGCGACGCCCTCCTCCTCGAGAAGGGCGGTGACAAAGTCCTCGTCGGTATCGATCGTGCGACCGCCGGGACTGACCTTGCCGAGCGTCCCCGCGCACGAGGGAAAGACGTAGAACGCCCCCTCCGGCCGCGGACACACGAGGCCCTTGGCCTGGTTCAGCATCGACACCACCAGGTCGCGCCGTTCGCGGAAGATCGCCGCGTTCGTCGCAATGAAGTCCTGCGGTCCGTTGAGCGCCTCGACCGCGGCCCACTGCGAGATCGACGATGGGTTGGTCGTCGACTGCGACTGGAGCTTGGCCATCGCCTTGATCAGCATCGCCGGCCCGCCGGCGAAGCCGATGCGCCAGCCGGTCATGGCGTAGGCCTTCGACACGCCGTTGAGCGTCAGCGCCCGGTCCTTCAGCCGCGGTTCGACCTGCACCGGCGTCGCGAACTCGAAGCCGTCATAGGCGATGTGCTCGTACATGTCGTCGGTGAGGGTCCAGACATGCTCGTTCCGCAGCAGCACCTTGGTAAGACCCTTGATCTGGTCGCGGTCGTAGCCGCTGCCCGTCGGGTTGGACGGCGAGTTGAGGATCACCCACTTGGTCTTGGGGGTGATCGCCGCCTCGAGCGCCTCCGGCGTCAGCCTGAAGCCGCCTTCCATTGTCGTCTTGACGATCACCGGCGTTGCGCCGGCCAGCGCCACGATCTCCGGATAGCTCACCCAGTACGGCGCCGGGATGATCACCTCGTCGCCGGGGTTGAGCGTCGCCATCAGCGCGTTGAACAGGACCTGCTTGCCGCCGGTGCCGACGCTGATCTCCTCGAGCGTGTAGTCGATGCCGTTCTCGCGCTTGAACTTGGCCGCGATCGCCGCCTTGAGCTCCGGAATGCCGTCGATGGCCGTGTACTTGGTCCTGCCCTCCCGGATGGCGCGGATCGCCGCTTCCTTGATGTTNNTGTCGAAATCCGGCTCGCCGGCGCCGAGACCGATCACGTCCATGCCGGCGGCTTTGAGAGCCCGCGCCTTGTCGGTCACCGCGATGGTGGCGGACGGCTTGATGCGAGCGAGCGAGTCGGCAAGGAAACCCATAGTGGTCGAGGCTCCGGGTGTGGAAAAAAGCGCGCGGGACCCTAGTGCCGCCGCAAGCGAATCACAAGGTCGATGGCGGCGGCCGGCCGCGCCAAGATGTCCCCGGCCGAAACGGAGACCGCAAGGCCATGAAGGAGCGCAAGATCCGGGAGAGAGCGGTCCGCGCTCTGCGAGCCGAGGCGGCGCCGCGCCGGCAGATGGCCAGGGCCAAAACCATGGTCTTCCGCCAGGATTGGGACAACTACCGCCGGATCGTCCGCAACAACTACCTCTTCCACCGCGAAGCCTATGCGACGCTCCGCAAAGTGCTCGAGGAAGAGGTCCAGGGTCCGTTCCGCTTCCTCGACATCGCCTGCGGCGACGCCAGCGCGACGGTTCCGGCGCTGGCCGGCACCGCCGTCACCCATTATCGCGGCATCGACCTCTCCGAACCGGGGCTCGCGCTTGCGGCGAAGCGCCTCCGCAAACTCAATTGCCCGTACGAACTCGAGGCCGGCGACTTCACGGGGGCCTTGCGCCGGCGCGATCTCGCGGCGGATGTCGCCTGGATCGGACTCTCGCTCCATCACCTCCGCCGGCCAGCGAAGCGGCTGCTGATGCGCCGCGCGCGACGGGTGGTCGGCGAGACCGGCCGCCTCCTCGTCTACGAGAACGCAAGCCCGGGCCCGGAAAGCAGGGCCGCGTGGCTGAGGCGATGGGACGCCGACCGGCCACGCTGGCGTGCCTTCGGCGACGACGAGTGGGAGTCCATGTCGCGCCATGTCCATGCCAGGGACTATCCCGAACCGCACGAAACCTGGCTTGCTCTCGGCAGCGATGCAGGCTTCCGGCGTGCCCGCTGCCTTTACGCCTCCCCCAACGAGCTCTTCCGCCTCTACTGTTTTGAGGCCTGAGCCGTGGTCAGGCCGCCGTCGACGTGATCGGCGGGGAGGAGCGGATGGTCTGCAGCACGACGCAGTAACGCTCGGTGAGGCGGACCAGCGTCGCTCGCTCGTCGTCCGTGAGGTCGCCGTCGATCTCGAAATTGAGGCGGATGTCGCGGAATCCAACCGGCGCAGCCTTGTCGACGCCGAGCGTGCCGCGGAAGTCGAGATCGCCCTCGGCACGGACCTTGACGTCGCGCACGGCAAAGCCCAGCGAGGTCGCGACGGCGTTCATCGTCACGCCGGCACAGGCAACCAGCGCCTGGAGCAGCATATCGCCCGAACAGGCGTTGGCCGGCGAGCCGCCGGTGGCGGGATGGAGCCCGGCCTTGACCAACGCCCGGCCGGTCTCCACTGAGCAGGTGACGCCATCGCTCAGCGCCCCTTCGGCGTGAAGTGTCACCAGGGCGGCGGACGGCTCCTCGCGGTAGCGCGCCTTGAGCGGCGCCTGCAGCGACTTGAGGTCCATGATTTCGAGCATCGGAGGCATCCGCGCCCCTCCCATTCCGTTCGGTGATGAATCGCACCACCCTGCCGCATTGGACCAGGCGGGCGGGATGATCCTAATCTCCACCCCGGAGGCGCGCCATGAACCATACGCTGTACGCCATGCAGAGTTCCGGCAACTGCTACAAGCCGCGCCTGCTCATGCATCAGCTCGGCCTCGACTTTCGCCTCGTCGACACCGACACGCGCGACGGGTCGACGCGGACAATCGAGTTCCTTGCTCTCAATCCGAACGGCAAGGTGCCGCTCCTCGTCCTGCCGGATGGCCGCCGGCTCGCCGAATCGAACGCGATGCTGCTCCACCTCGCCGAAGGCACGCCATATCTTCCGGCCGACCGCTACGAACGCGCGCTCTGTTATCAGTGGCTCTTCTTCGAGCAGTACAGTCACGAGCCCTATATCGCCGTGGCGCGATCCTGGCTCAGCCTCCAACCCGGCGGGCGCGCGAGCGTATCGGCCGAGCGGCTCGCCGATCTCCACGCCGGCGGCTATCGCGCGCTGCGGGTGATGGAGGCACGCCTCGAGGAAGCGCCATGGTTTGCGGGCAGCGCCTACTCGATCGCGGACATCGCCCTTTTCGCCTATACCCACGTTGCCGGCGAGGGCGACTTCGACCTTGCGGCATACCCGCGGACCAGGGACTGGCTGCAGCGCGTCGCCGGCCAGCCGGGACACGTCGGGCTGGACTGGAGACCCTGATCCCCGCCCGGCTGGAGGTCCTTGAAGGGCGCCCACCGGCCCCGCTCATTCGTCGGCGACCGGCGCCGGCGGCGGGTTCTCGGCGGCCTGCTTGAGCCGCGCAAGGCTTCGCTCGAACCCCGGCCCCACCAGCCCGTCCATCATCGTCCCGAGATAGCGGGAGATGGGGTTGAACCCCAGATCGCTGTCGAAGCCCCCTGTCAGGGTGCTGCCCGCACCGTTGGGCTCGATCGCGAGATAAGCGTCGGCCAGGCCCTTGTCGCCGAACACCACTGAGAGGTCGACGCGCTTGTCGGAATCGATCCCCGTGATGGTCAGGGACCCTTCGCCCACCCCTGGATCCTTGCTGCTCCAATTGACGGTCTGGCCGATGCCGTCGATCGGGCCGGTATAGGTGAACGTGACGGCGGGACCGGTCTCCGGCCAGGGGGACCATTCGCCGAAGCGGCGAAGGTCGGCGAGCAACGGAAACACGGCGGCCGGCGGCGCCGCGACTTCGACGGATCGGGTGACGATCGCGTGGCGGGGCAAAGCGAAAGCGACAACCACCGCGGCGACGACCACGACGACGATGGCGATACCGAACCAGCGCAGAATCCTGGCGGCCCTGCTCGTCGGCGGCCTTCCTCCGTCGGGGACCGCAGCAGGTGGCGCCGGCGGCGGCTCCGCCTCCGCGTCAAGGTGTTCGGAGTCCATGCGCCAGCATAGCTGACGGCGGGGCTGCCCGTACGGGGAGTGACGACCTGTTCACACAAAAAAAGGGAGGCGCCAAGGCGCCTCCAGTTTCCGTTCCGTCGGGTTCTCATCCAGCGGGATGAGCTCGTGGGGCGACGGCTTGGCTGCCGCTTGGCCCAATCGAATTCTCCCAGCGTCCTGCCACGCCGTAACCGCAACCGCTATTTGCAGCCGTGCCGCCACCAAGGCGCACATGATGCAAATCCCGGCATTACGACTGCAATCCCAACCCCATGGTCAGGCCCAAATCCCAAACCGTCGGCGGGTCGATGGAGCCGCAGCGACCTCCGCCGCTGTTCATGGACAGACCGGCAAAGGCTCATTCCGATAACAAGCTAGTATCAATGAGGGGCGCAAGTCAAACCTGAACTTTGAACGAACTCTGGTCCTCAAACCGCAGAGAACTAAGGGTTATGTCAACCCGGAGGGTCGCGCCTGAATAGAACCGGGCTCGCCGCGGCCGAAGGACGTCCGTGCCGAGATTGGCTGGTGCCGGCCGCTGGACCAGTTAGCCACGGACGGCCCCGACACCGAACCGGAAGGTCACCCGCCGCCACAACGGCGATGCAACCCCGACGGGTAGTCGCCGTCATCCTTCGGTTGGCTGCCAATGTGGCTCGCCGAGCCTACCGATGGACTGCTACGGTGACTTCGGGCGGCAACGGAGGGCGAAACTTGACGCAGTTTGCCAATGTGACGGAAGGCCTTCGCTTCCGCGTCGTGCTGAAGCCCGGCGTCGCCCTCGGGCCGGGGAAAGCCGATCTCCTCGAAGCCATCGGCGAAACCCGTTCCCTCACCGCCGCCGCAGCGCGTTTCGGCATGAGCTACAAGCGCTGCTGGAGCCTGGTCCGGGAACTGAATGCCTCGTTCCGGGCGGCCCTGGTCGAGACCGAGAAGGGTGGCACAGGCGGAGGGGGCGGAGCACGGCTGACCGAGCTCGGCACGCATGTCCTTGCCCGCTACCGGCAGATGGAGGCCGATGCCGAAGCAGCGATCGAGGCCGGGGTCACGGACCTCCGCGCCCTCCTCGCCGACGAAACCTCATAGCAAGTCTGGCGGTTGATTTGTCGGGCCGTCCGTGGTGAACATATGACGATATTCCCGTCTGTACATATCGACAAAGGCCGCCTGCCATGCACGCTATCCTCCACCGTTGCCGGCTGTTCGGACCGCTCCTTGCGGTAGCCGCGGGCCTGCTGGGCCTTTTCGCGACGCCGGTCCTGGCCGGGGACGTCACCGTCTTCGCCGCCGCCAGCCTCAAGAACGCACTTGACGAGATCGCCGCTGACTACCGGGAGGAGACCGGCAAACGCGTCCTCGTCAGCTACGCCGGCAGTTCCGCCCTCGCCAAGCAGATCGAGGCGGGAGCCCCGGCCGACATCTTCTTTTCCGCTGACCTTGCGTGGATGGACTATCTCGGCGAACGCGACCTGATCCGCAAGGATACCCGGGAGACCCTGCTCGGCAATGCGATCGTCCTGGTTGCTCCAGCCGATTCTGCGGCGACGCTGACTGTCGAGCCGGGCATGGACCTCCTCGCCGTGCTCGGCGCCGAAGGCCGTATCGCCATGGCCAATATCGAGTCCGTGCCGGCCGGCAAGTACGGCAAGGCGGCCGTCGAGTCGCTCGGCATCTGGAGCGCCGTTGCGCCCCGCGTCGTTCAGGCCGACAACGTCCGCGCTGCCCTCGCCTTCGTCGCCGCTGGCGAGGCGCCGCTCGGCATCGTCTATCGCACCGATGCGAATTCCGAGCCCAGAGTGAAGGTGGTCGGCGCCTTCCCCGCCGACAGTCATCCCCCCATCATCTATCCGGTCGCAATGACCACTTGGTCGCAGAATCCCGAGGCGCGCGCCTTCTTCGACTATCTCCGCTCCGACAAGGCCAGGCTCGCCTACCAGAAGCAGGGCTTCACCTTCGTCGCGGCCGGAAGCTGAAGCGAAGCCGGCCTTGAGTCGCACCGCTCCCAGGCTCGGTTGCCATCGCCAGCCTCCCGGACCGGCAACACCAGCGACGCGACGATGTTCGACGCGCTGACGCCGGAGGAGTGGGAGGCCGTTCACCTCAGCCTCCGGGTGGCGACCGCCGCAACGGTCGGCAGCATGCCGGTTGCCATCTTCGTCGCCTGGCTGCTGGCGCGAACGCGGTTTCCGGGACGCGCGCTGCTCGACGGCTTCGTCCATTTGCCGCTTGTCGTCCCGCCGGTGGTGACCGGCTACCTCCTCCTCCTCAGCTTCGGCCGCAACGGCCCGGTCGGCGCCTTCCTCGAGAACACCTTCGGCATCGTCCTCGCCTTCCGCTGGACCGGTGCGGCGCTCGCCGCCGCGATCATGGGCTTCCCGTTGATGGTGCGCGCGATCCGGCTGTCGATCGACGCCATCGACCCGGGCCTCGAGGCGGCGGCTTCGACGCTCGGAGCCAACCGGGTCTTCGTCTTCCTCACCGTCACCCTGCCCCTGATGCTGCCCGGCATTCTTGCGGGCGCCGTGCTGGCCTTTGCCCGCGGCCTGGGCGAATTCGGCGCGACCATCACCTTCGTCGGCAACATCCCGGGCGTCACCCAGACGATCCCCACCGCCATCTACAGCTATACCCAGGTCCCCGGCGGCGAAGCGGCGGCGCTCCGGCTCACCGCGATCTCGGTGGTGATCGCGTTCGCCGCGCTGCTTGCCTCCGAAGCGTTGTCGCGGCGGATCGGCCGTCGGGTCCTCGGCAAATGACGATCAGGGTCGACGTCATCCGACAGGCCGGCGCGTTCACCCTCGCCGCGCAGTTCGCGAGCGAGGGCCGGGTGACCGCGTTCTTCGGCCGCTCCGGCGCCGGCAAGACGACGCTGGTAAACCTTGTCGCGGGACTGCTCCATCCCGACCGCGGGCGCATCACCGTCGACGACGAGACGCTGGTCGACACCGGGCGGGGCATCGACCTTCCCGCCCATCGCCGCCGGATCGGCTACGTGTTCCAGGACAGTCGCCTGTTTCCGCATCTCTCGGTCCGCTCGAACCTCCTCTACGGCCGGCGGATGACGCCCCGCGTGGAGCGCTGGGGATCGCTCGAGGCGACAGCGGATCTGCTGGGCATCGCCCACCTGCTGTCGCGGCGGCCGGGCGCCCTCTCCGGCGGCGAGCGCCAGCGGGTCGCGCTTGGCCGCGCGCTCCTTGCAAGCCCCCGGCTTCTCCTCCTCGACGAGCCGCTCGCGGCCCTCGACGAGGCGCGCAAGGCCGACCTCCTCCCCTATATCGAGCGCCTCCGCGACGAGATGCGGCTGCCGATGGTCTATGTCAGCCACTCGATCGAGGAGGTCGCCCGGATCGCCGACACCATGGTCGTGCTCGCCGACGGCAGGGCGGTGGCGAGTGGCCCCGTCGCCGAGATCCTCGCCCGGAGCGACCTTCGGCCCTTCACCGGTCAGGCCGAGGCGAGCGCGGTGATCGTCGCCAGGATCGTCGCCGGCGGCGAGCCGGGCGTCGCGCTCGTCGACCATCCCGCCGGCCGGCTTTCGGTTCCCGGTCTCGATCTTCCCGCTGGGCGCGCCGTCCGCCTCCGCATTCGCGCCCGCGACGTGGCGCTCGCAGTCGGCGAACCGGGCCTGATCTCGATCCGCAACCGACTGGCTGCCACCGTCACCGGACTTGCCGCGGCGGACCCGCCGATGGTCGAGGTCCGCCTCGACGCGGGGGGTGACGTGGTGATGGCAAGCGTGACCGAAGGCGCGGTCCAGGCGCTGGGCCTCAGACCCGGCTTACCGGTCACGGCGCTGATCAAGTCCGCCGCCTTTGACCGGATGTCGCTCGGACCGCTGGAGACCGACAATCCACAGGCCTCGCGGCTTGATACCTGAAGGGTTCCAATCTTGGAGCCATGGAGTACACTCACCCGACTGAAGGTCGGGGCTGGGGGCTGATGTCGGGGGACAAACCGCGCCTTTCCAACCGTATCGCGCAGGCCGTCGTCGTCCTCGGCGTCGCCGCGGGGCTCGGCTCGGCGGCCTTGGCCGAAGTGCGATCATCCACGCAGACACGCGCTTACAACGTCGGCGGGACCACGGCCCGCTCCCTTGTCTCCTACATGCGGTCGCGGCCCTTCGCGGGCTCGCACGGCGATGCGGTCGCCAATATCCGTCCCACCTATGCGCTGAGCGTCGCCACCCGCCAGAGCGGCTCGGTGTGCCGCGCGAGCAAGGTGACCCTCAACATCCGTTTCGTGATGACGCTGCCGCGGGCGCAGAGCGCGTCGGCGATGAGCGCGAGCACCCGCTGGGCATGGAACGCCTTCGCCGCCTTCAGCCGCCGGCACGAGGAGACGCATCGCAGCATCTACGTCCAGTGCGGCAACAGCTTCGTCGCCAAGGCGGAGCGGATGACGGCGTCGAACTGCGGCGCGTTGCAGGCCTCGATCCGCCAGTTGCTGGAACGCGAGAAGAAGGCGTGCGAGTCCCGGCAGCGGGCGTTTGACCGGTCCGACTACCGGCGCGTCGCCAACCTCAGCCTGTTCAGGATGGCGAGGGGCTCGTCCCGGGCATCGCGGTAGAACCGGTCCGCCCGGGACAGGCGCGCTCGGCTGCGCCCCACTACGATGGCCGAGCTGCGCAAATGGCTACGAGCAGTTCGACTTGAGCTTGCCGCCCCCGCCGACCACCGTGACCTTCACGGAAGCAACGCCCGACTTGATCATGCCGAGCCGCTCGGCCGCGCCGCGGGTGAGGTCGATCACCCGACCGCCGGAGTAAGGACCGCGGTCGTTGATACGGACCACCACGGACCGGCCGTTGCTGAGGTTTTCCACCCGGACGCGCGTCCCGAACGGGAGGCTCCGGTGGGCCGCCGCCAGCGCCGAGGCGTTCATCCTCTCACCGCTCGCGGTCTTGGTACCCATGCTGTACCAGGACGCCTTGCCGCACTGACTCGCGGCTTCCGCCTGGCCTGCCCAACCGGCCATCGCCGCACCCGCGGCAACAGCCAACACAAGCGCGCTTACGCGCGTTCTTACTGACCCCACTCTGTACTCTTCCCGTCTTGAGAGCCGCACCCCTGAAAAAGCTGGAGAGATGCGTCCCGCCCGGCCCCACTTGCTGCCGCAACGACGCCGGAGACGACGAAACGACGGGCGGCTTTCTCCCGGCCGAATGCGGCACGAATGCGGCCCGGCGGTCACGCTTGGAATCAGACGGCAAGGCGGCGTGATAACGCTTTCTTAACCTATGCGACGCGCTCGATGAGCGCCATCGCCGCGGCGGGCGCGCGCACCTTCGCCCCGGCGATCATGTAGACGAAGACGTCCCGTTTTGCCTTCTTTGCGGGCTTGGGGTGGAAACGGACGAGATCGTCGGGCGCGCCGCCCGCAGCGAAGGCTTTCGCCCGGGCCGCCCAGGCGTCGAGATCGGCCTCGGCATAGCCGGTGGGGATGTCCTCGCTGGTGCGTTGCAGCCGCATGTAGACGAAGGGCGCTGAGACGTCCGCGATCGCCGGGTAGTCGTCGGAGTCGGCGTAGACGACGGCCACCTCGTGCGCGCGGAGAAGATCGACGAAGGCCGGCGTGAGGAAGCTCTCGTGCCTCACCTCGACGACGTGGCGCATCGGCCGCCCCTCCTTCTCCTTCGGCAGGAGCGCGAGGAAGGCGGCGAAGTCCTCCGCGTCGAACTTCCGATAGGGCGCGAACTGCCAGAGCACCGGGCCGAGCTTGTCGCCGAGGGCGAGGATGCCGCTGCCGTAGAACCAGTCGAGCGCCTCGCCGGTCTCCGCCAGCGCCTTCTTGTTGACGATGGCGCGGTGTCCCTTCACCGAGAAGACGAAGCCCTCGGGCGTCTCGTCGCGCCACTTGGCGAAAGAGGCCGCCGACTGGGTCCGGTAGAAGGTGCCGTTGATCTCGATCGAGGTGACGTGCGCGCCGGCAAAGCGGAGCTCGTCGGCGTGCTTGAGCCCCTCGGGATAGAACGCGCCGCGCCACGGCTCGTAGGTCCACCCGCCGATGCCGACCCGGATCATCTCCCGCCTCCCGCGATTCCCACAACGGGCGCATGATACCCGTCCCGCCCATCACAGGCACGCGGTGCCAGTCCTGCCAGGCGATTCGGCCGGGCCAGCTCTCCCCTTGTGGGAGGGGCAAAATCGCGGCCGCGAATTTGAGGAGGGGTCGAGATCATGATGAGAG
>JAGRKZ010000251.1 GCA_020442065.1 Bauldia sp. | reverse complement strand
GCGCTGGGCGATCGCCCACAAGTTCGCGGCCGAACAGGCGCAGACGATCCTCCGGGGCATCGACATCCAGGTGGGGCGGACCGGGGCCCTTACTCCCGTGGCGCGGCTCGAGCCGATCACGGTCGGCGGGGTGGTGGTGACCAACGCCACGCTCCACAACGAGGACTACATCAAGGGCATCGGCTCGGACGGCGAGCCGATCCGCGACGGCAAGGACCTTCGCATCGGCGATTTCGTCACCGTGCAGCGGGCCGGCGACGTCATCCCCCAGATCGTCGACGTCGACCTTGCCCGGCGGCCGAAGGACGCCACGCCCTTCGTCTTTCCCGAGGTCTGCCCGGTCTGCGGCAGCCACGCGGTGCGCGACATCAACCCCAAGACCGGCCGGCCGGACGCGGTCCGACGCTGCACCGGCGGGCTGATCTGCCCGGCGCAGGTGGTGGAGAAGCTCAAGCACTTCGCGTCGCGCAACGCCTTCGATATCGAGGGCCTCGGCGACAAGCAGATCGACGCCTTCCATGCCGAGGGCCTGATCACCTCGCCTGCCGACATCTTCACGCTCGCGGCGCGTGACGCCGAAGCGCCGGAGGGGCAGCGGCTGATCGACCGCGAGGGCTACGGCGAGGTGTCGGTGCGGAACCTCTTCGCCGCGATCGATGCGCGGCGGACGATGCCGCTTCACCGCTTCATCTTCGCCCTCGGCATCCGTCACATCGGCGAGACCAATGCCCGGCTGCTCGCCCGGAGCTACGGCACCTACGAGGCCTTCGAGGCTGCGATGGTCGCGGCGGCGAGGGGTGACGCCGATGCGCTCGACGAGCTCGATTCGATCAACGGCATCGGCGAGACCGTCGCGCAGGCGCTGGTCGACTTCTACGGCGAGGACCACAATCTCGAGGCGGTCGCCGCGCTCCGTGCCGAGGTGACGGTCGAGCCGGCGGAGGCGGTCGCGTCCACCTCGCCGGTATCGGGCAAGACCGTGGTGTTCACCGGCTCGCTGGAGCGCATGACCCGCGACGAGGCCAAGGCGATGGCAGAGCGCCTCGGCGCCAAGGTGTCGGGCTCGGTGTCGAAGAAGACCGACCTCGTCGTCGCGGGACCGGGGGCCGGCTCGAAGCTCAAGGAGGCCGAGAAGCACGGCGTGACGGTCATCGACGAGGCGGGCTGGTTCGAGCTGATCGGAGGCTAGCGTGGCGAGACGCTTGGCGCACGCCGGCGATGAGACTAAGCCGCCGTTGGCCGACGTGACCAAACCTTGAAGGCGAGTACGACCCCCGCTGCGGCGCCCATGCCGAGAAGGATGCTGAGGGTCGAAAACTCAATGAAGTCCATGATGCCGATAAAGAGCGCGATCGCCATCAGCTTTGCAGCCAGGCGCCCAACCCACGCACGAATGTCGCTCCGCGAATTTGAGCGAGGTCGCGCCAGTAAGGAGTCGAATATTCCCCAAATCGGGAGAGTGAGTATGAAGACTACGAACGGCTGGAGACTCGTGAATTCAAACAGCAAGAGCTCCGTGATCCTAGGAGGAATCTCCGTGAATCCCCGCCCGCGGCCGACGCCGTATTCTGGATAGTAGGGACCCCGCTCATCACTCTCCAACTTGGCAAATGGGCCAAAGCTCGCTTCGTCTGGCACGTAAATACGCCGGTTGGGCGGATCGGACACCCGGCATGAGGACACGTATTCCGTTCTGCAACTGATATGAAGGGCGGAGGACGTCGGCGTTGCTGCAACAGCGTTTCCCTCGCTCGTCACGATGATCACCTGCAAGGGGTCGCTGATGACGATCCCATCGCCGGCGAGCACTCGGATACTGCCCCGATCACCGTTCGCCAGCGTGATAGGGCGTATTTCTGTGAAGTAAGGGGGGTGCGCATGGACGCCGTCGCTGCACAGCAGGAGGCCAACCATCGCTCCGGTCACGAGCAAGCCGCGCAGTCGATTCATCGAAGACGGTCTCTGCGATGATTCAATCAAAGGTATAGCGCAATCGTGGCGAATCCTTGCGCCCCAGTTCGGCCGATCCTCCGAACACGACCAGTCCGGGATCGTCCCTGTCGTGCTTGAGCCGCGAAGAAGAGGGAGTGGGTGGTGAGCGATAAAGGCGCATCTTCATCGCCGACCGGCAGGAGGACTCTCGAAGTCGGGGCCGGCAGGCGCCAACCGCGCGGGGTATGGCGACGCCCGCACAGAGATCCGCCGATCGCGGTGACTGTCGTCACACGCCCGGTCCTTGATTTGTCGTATTTGCCCCCGCGACTGGGCCCCCGAGGCTCGGGGAGCATATGAGGAGATACCATGAGTGCGCGCCCCTGGACGATCACTGCTGCCGCGATCGCCCTCGCTGCATTTTCGCTACCTGGCCTTGCCGACGAGGCCGCCAACAAGCTCGCCGTCGAGCACCTCTATGCCGGCACGCTCGCCGCCGGTGACACAGAGCTCGCGGCGATCCTTGCTGCGGACCCGAAGAATGACGATGCCCGAATCGGGCTCGGCACCATTCGCTTCGTGCGCTCGATCGAAAACCTGTCGCAGGGCCTCTATCGGTACGGGCTCAAGACGCCGCGCTCGTTCCTCCTGCCGATCCTTCGCCTGCCGGTGCCGGAGAACCCGAACCCGGAGACGCTCCGCTTCGAGGACTTCCAGGCACTGATCGCCGGCTTCTCGCGCGACCTCGCGCTCGCCGAGGAAACGCTGGTCGGGGTGGGTCCGGACGTGAAGCTGCGGCTCGACCTCCGCAAGGTCCACTACGACATCGACGGCGACGGCAAGGTGCTTGCTGACGAGAGCTTCATTGCGGTGATGCAGCAGGTCACCGGCATGCCCGCCGAGGCGATGCCGGCGGAGCTGACCTTCGCCTTCGACCAGGGCGACGCGCTCTGGCTGCGCGGTTACTGCCACGTGATGATGGGCTTCAGCGACTTCATCGTCGCGCACGACTGGCACGAAAGCTTCGATGCCGCGTTCCACCATTTCTTCCCCAGGACCGATTCGCCCTTCGCCGCGGCGCTGACGCCGCCGGACGAGAACTTTCCGATGTATGCGGAAGGGGCGCCGGTGGCGGACTTCGTCTCGTTCTTCCATATCCGCTGGCCGGTGTCCGACCCGGCACTGATGGCGGGCGTGCGCCAGCACATCAAGGCGATGATCGCGCTGTCGCGCGAGAGCTGGAATGCGATCGAGGCCGAGACCGACGACGATCTCGAGTGGTTGCCCAATGCCCACCAGAAGAGCCCTTTCGCGAGCGTGCAGGTGAGCGCCGATCAGATCGCCGCCTGGCGCAGCGTTCTCGACCAGGCGGAGCTGGTCATCGACGGCAAGAAGCTCGTGCCGCACTGGCGCTTCGACAAGGGCTTCAACCTTGCCCGTGTCTTCGACGAGCCGCAGCCGTTCGACACGGTGCTATGGGTCACCGGACCGGCGGCGCTGCCCTATCTCGAGGACGGGCCGGTCTCGACCTCGGAAGACTGGCAGGCGATGGTCGACACCTTCGGCGGGCGCTTCGGCATCTTCGCGGTCTGGTTCAACTAGGCCGATACGAAGTCGAGCCCGCCGGGCTGCCTGCCGGCGGGCTCGTGGCCACTGAGGCCTGCTACGGTTTGGGCTGGCTACTGGGTGGCAGCCGGCTCGGCGCCACGGGCGCGCGCTTCCGCCAGAGTCTCGAAGTCCGGCGCGGATTCGAGCTGTTCCTGAGTTGCGGCGAGGTAGATGGTCACGTCGCCGTCCGCATCGGCACGGGGCTTGATCGCGTCGAAGCTGACCGCGACGTCCTTCTCGCCGATGCCGAGGAAGCCGCCGACGCCGACAATGACCGCACGGATCTTGCCGTCCTCGCCGAGCAGCAGGTCGTTGATGTCGCCGAGATTCTCGTCGCTCTCGTTGTAGACCGACTTGCCGATCCAGCTGGAGGCGAGGTCTTCCTCGCTGGCCTGGGTCGGGATGTAGGTCTCGTTGTGGGCCGTGCCGTCGGTCACCGGCGCGACCTGATCGTTCGCCACGGTGTCCGTGGAGGCGTCCGGCGCCATCTCGTCGGTCGCCGCGGGTGCTTCCGTGGTCATCTGCTCGATCGCCTGGTCCGTTCTCGGCGCGGCGTCATCGGCGGCGAAGACCGGCGCGGCGGACAGGAGCGCAACGAGCGCTGTGGTGGTGAGAAGGGTCTTCATCATCGTCTCCACGTTTGCTGAGGGCGCTTGGGAGGAATGGGCGATTGCCCTTGCCCTGCCGTGAAGAACGCCGGACCCGCGACCGGGTTCCGCCGGTTGTCCGATGGCGTCGTTCTGGCTTCACTCGCCCTGGCGGCTGGCGATCGGCGCCGTGGCGGCGTCGAGCCAGGCGCGGTCGGCGGCGTCGAGCAGATGCGACAGCGCCGGGACGAGGCGGGCGTGGTAGGCGTCGACCCAGGCGATTTCGGCGGCCGTCATCAATGCGGGATCGATGAGGCGGCGATCGATGGGCGCGAGCGTCAGCGTTTCGAAACCGTGCATCGGGCGGTCGCCGCCGGAGATCGGCTCGGCGGGCGTCACGATCACGAGGTTCTCGATGCGGATGCCGAAGGCGCCAGCCTTGTAGTAGCCGGGCTCGTCGGAGAGCACCATGCCCGCTTCGAGCGGCACCGTGCCGGCCTTCGAGATGCGGGCGGGTCCCTCGTGGACGGCGAGGAAGGCGCCGACGCCGTGACCCGTGCCGTGGTCGTAGTCGAGGCCCGCCTGCCACAACGGCGCGCGGGCAAGCGTGTCGAGCTGGGCGCCGCTGGCGCCGACCGGGAAGCGCGCGGTGGCGATGGCGATGTGGCCGCGAAGGACGCGCGTGAAGCGGTCGCGCATCTCCTCGCTCGGCGCCCCGATCGCGACGGTGCGGGTGATATCGGTGGTGCCGTCGCGGTACTGGCCGCCAGAGTCGACAAGATAGAGCGTGCCCGGCTCGAGCCGCCGGTTGCTCGCCTCCGAGACCCGGTAGTGGACGATGGCGCCGTTCGGGCCGGCGCCGGAAATCGTGTCGAACGAGAGGTCGACCAGCTCCGCGCCGTCGCGGCGCGCGGTGTCGGCGCGAAACGCGGCGAGCTTCGCCTCGGCGGCCAGCTCATCGATGCTGCCGTCGCCCGCCGTGCGATCGAGCCAGGCGAGGAACCGGACCATCGCCGCCCCGTCCCGGACGTGGGCGCGATGCATGCCGGCGAGCTCTGTGGCGTTCTTCCTCGCCTTCGGCAGTTCTGCCGGGTCCGGTCCGTCGACAACCGTGCCGCCCGCTTCGGACACGGCGTCGGCAATCGCGGCGGACGTCGACTTGGGGTCGAGAAGGACGCGACGGCGTTCGTGGCCGAGGGCGGCGAGGGCGGCGGTGAACTCCGTCGGCTCGTGCAACTCGGCAAGATCGGCGAGCGTGGTCCGGACGCTGTTGGAGAGCTTCCGGCCATCGACGAAGAGCGACGGCCGTCCCTCGACCGGCAGGATCGCGTAGGCGAGGGCGACGGGGTTGTGGGCGATGTCGGCGCCCCGGAGATTGAAGCTCCAGGCGATCGAGTCGGCCTGGGCGAGAACCGCGGCGTCGGCGCGGGCCTCGGCGATGCCGGCGCGGAGGCGGGCGAGCTTGTCGGCCGCTTCCTCGCCCGCGAGATCGGCGGGCTGGATGCTGACCGCGCCGAGTGGTGGGGCCGGCCGATCCTCCCAGATGCGGTCGATCGGATTGCCGCGGACAGGGACAAGGCTGGCCTCGGCGGCCTTGCACACGGCCTCAAGCCGGCGGACCTCGGCCGCGGTCATCAGCCACGGGTCGTAGCCGATGCGATCGCCGGGCCGAAGGCGGGAGGCCAGCCACTTCGACGGCGGGTTCTCGATGAGATGCTCGCGGGAGAACGACTCCGGGTCCACATGGGCGGCGGCCTGCAGCGTGTAGCGGCCATCGACGAACAGCGCGGCGGCGTCGGGCAAGACGACCGCGGCGCCCGCCGACCCGGTGAACCCGGTGAGCCAGGCCAGGCGCTCGGCGGCGGGCGGCAGGTACTCGCTCTGGTGCTCGTCGGCATGGGGGACGATGAAGCCGGTGAGACCGTCGCGCCTGAGCAGCGCCCGCAGCCGCTCTAGTCGGTCGCGCGTCGCGCGATGGCTGGTGCTGTCGGCGTGCGGGCTCAAAGCGCATCTCTCCTTCTTCGCGATCGCCGCGAAAGGCGGCAACACCATGCATATCGCCACCGCTATCTGCCGTCCATTTGTGCATTGCAGTATGATGACGCGTGCGCTGCAAAAAATACAAGGCTGCCATGCGGTTGCAAGGCTTCCTTGACCCGCCAGAGAGGCCTATTGGCGGGCGGCAGGGAGGCCCGCACCACGAATCGAAAGGGATTCGTCATGGCTATAGCAAGGCTTCCCGGCGACGGCGCGCACCGCTCGGCCCCGGCCATGGGGGTGGTCAAATACGCGCTGGCCCGGGCGCAGGTGAGCCGCGAGACGGCGCCGCGCCATACCTCCCGCGCCTTCATGATCGGCGTCGATGACGCGACGCTCGCAACGTTCGGCTACGACCGGATGTCGGTCGAGCGCGCCGGCCGCAGCGGCTTCCCGCTCTAGCGAGCGGAGCGAATCGGACCACTAGCGCCGAAGCGGCCGGGTCAGCGTCAACGTCGCCCAGTCGTCGCGGATATTCGTGCGTACGAGGCGAAGGCCGAGGCCGCGATAGGCATTGGCGACGCGGGTCCGCTGGGACGTGGTCAGACCCGACAGGATCAGCGTGCCGCCGGGCGCCAGCACGCGGACGACCGACGGCGCCAGCGCCACCAGCGGACCGGCGAGGATGTTGGCAACGATGAGGTCGTAGGGCGCGTTGGCCCGGAAGAGCCGCCCGGCGATGCCGGCCGCGGCGACGACGCGGACCTCCGGCGCCGCACCATTGAGGCGCACGTTCTCCATCGCAACCCGGGCTGCGACCGGGTCGATGTCGCTCGCCAGCACCGGGCAGTGGGCGAGCCGGGCGATGGCGATGGCGAGGACGCCGGTGCCGGTGCCGATGTCGAGGGCATTGCGGACGGGTCCTGTGCGGATCGCCCGTTCGATGGCGAGCAGGCAGCCGGCGGTGGTGCCGTGGTGGCCGGTGCCGAAGGCCTCGCCCGCCTCGATCTCGATGGCGATATCGTTGGCACGGGCCTTGTCGCGATCGTGCGCGCCGTGGACGAGGAAGCGGCCGGCGCGGACCGGCTTCAGTCCCTCCAGCGACTTCCGCACCCAGTCGGTCTCGGGCAGGGCCTCGACGACGAAGCCGGGTGTCGTGGCGCCGAGCGCCGCCTTGGCGATCTCCTGCAGCCGGGCGACGACGGCCTTGTCGAGGGGCGGCGGCAGATAGGTGGTCAGGCGCCAGAGGCCGGGCTTTTCCTCGAGCGCATCGACGGCGAGGGCGGCGAGATCGTCGTCGGCTTCGATCGCCCCGGCAAGACGGCGGACATCGGCTTCGCCGGCGAGGACGGAGGCGGTGTGGATGGCGGCGGCCATCAATGCCGCTCGACGAAGGAGTCGAGGACGCGCTTCTGGCCGGCCTTGTCGAAGTCGATGGTGAGCTTGTTGCCGTCGATCGTGGCGATGCGGCCGTAGCCGAACTTCTGGTGGAAGACGCGCTCGCCGGTCTTGTAGCCGGAGCCGGCGACCGTGCTCTTGGCGACCAGCTCGCCTTCGATATAGCGCTGGCTGGCGCGCGGCCCGGAGAAGCTGCCATAGCCGCCCATCGTGGCGTCGCTGTTGCCGCCGCGGTTCTTCTGGGCGCGCTGCCAGCCGGGGGTCGAATAGGTGCTCTCGAACGGCTCGCGGGTGTCGAAGCGGCTCGCGCCGTAGGCGTTCATGCCGTAGCCGCCATAGGAGGAGCCGTCCTCGGCGACATCGACATGGGCCTCGGGCAGCTCGTCGAGGAAACGCGAGGGGATCGAGCTCTGCCACAGGCCGTGCATGCGCCGGTTGGAGGCGAAGCGGATATAGGCGCGCTTCCGGGCCCGGGTGATGCCGACATAGGC
>JAGRKZ010000250.1 GCA_020442065.1 Bauldia sp. | reverse complement strand
AGCCCTATCAGGGCGCGGCGACCGGAGTCGGCGGCATCCTCCGCGATGTCTTCACCATGGGCGCGCGGCCGGTGGCGGCGATGAACGCACTCCGCTTCGGCGAGCCCGATCACCCCAAGACCCGGCATCTGGTCTCCGGCGTCGTCTCCGGCATCGGCCACTACGGCAATGCCTTCGGGGTGCCGACGGTCGGCGGCGAGGTCAATTTCCACCGCGGCTACAACGGCAACATCCTCGTCAACGCCTTCGCCGCCGGCATCGCGCGCACCGACGCGATCTTCTATTCGAAAGCCTCCGGCGTCGGCCTGCCGGTGGTCTATCTGGGCTCCAAGACCGGCCGCGACGGCATCCATGGCGCCTCGATGGCCTCGGCCGAGTTCGACGACGATTCGGCCGAGAAGCGCCCGACGGTGCAGGTCGGCGACCCCTTCTCCGAGAAGCTGCTGCTCGAAGCCTGTCTCGAGCTGATGGCGAGCGGCGCGGTGGTCGCGATCCAGGACATGGGTGCAGCCGGTCTCACCTCCTCTGCGGTCGAGATGGGCGCCAAGGGCGACCTCGGCATCGAGCTCGACCTCGACAAGGTCCCCTGCCGCGAGACCGGCATGACCGCCTACGAGATGATGCTGTCGGAGAGCCAGGAGCGCATGCTGATGGTGCTCCGGCCCGAGAAGCAGGACGAGGCCGAGGCGATCTTCCGCAAGTGGGGGCTGGATTTCGCCGCGATCGGCCGGACCACCGACGATCTCCGCTTCCGCATCCTCCACAAGGGCCAGGTCGAGGCCGACCTGCCGATCAAGGACCTCGGCAACGAGGCGCCGGAATACGACCGTCCCTACACGCTCCGCAACGGCCCGCCGCCACTCGCCGAAAAGACTCCGGAACCAACGGACTACAACGCGGCCTTGATTCGGATTGTGAGCGCGCCGGACATGGCCTCGCGGCGCTGGGTGTGGGAGCAGTACGACCACCTCATCGGCGGCGACACCATGCAGCGGCCGGGCGGCGACGCCGCCGTCATCCGGGTGGAGGGGTCGCGGAAGGGTCTCGCCTTTTCCCTCGACGTGACCCCGCGCTACTGCGCGGCCGATCCCTACGAGGGCGGCAAGCAGGCCGTGGCGGAATGCTGGCGGAACCTGACCGCCGTCGGCGCCGAGCCACTCGCCCTCACCGACAACCTCAATTTCGGCAACCCCGAGCGACCGGAAATCATGGGCGAGCTGGTCGGCGCCCTCCAGGGCATTGGCGAAGCGTGCCGGGCGCTGGCTTTCCCCATCGTGTCGGGCAACGTCTCACTCTACAACGAGACCAACGGCGAGGCGATCCCGCCGACGCCGGCGATCGGCGGGGTGGGCCTGCTTCCCGACATCGGCGCCATGGCGACGCTGCGCTTCAAGGCGGACGGCGAGGCGATCCTGCTCACCGGGGCGCCACCGGCCTGGGGAACCCACCTCGGCCAGTCGATCTATCGCCGCGAGATCCTCGGTCGTGAGGACGGGCCTCCGCCCCCGGTCGACCTCGCCGGTGAGAAGCGGACGGGCGACGTCGTCCGCGGCCTGATCCGCGACGGCCTGGTGACGGCCGTCCACGATTGCTCCGACGGCGGCCTCGCGGTGGCGCTCGCCGAGATGGCCATCGCCTCGGGCATCGGCGCCACGGTCAACCAGCTCGAGGGCCACGCGCCGCTCCCGGTCTTTTTCGGCGAGGACCAGGGGCGCTACGTGCTCACGGTTGCACCGGACAACCTCGACGCTGTGATGGTCCGCGCTTCGGAGGCCGGTGTCTTCGCGCCATGGATCGGCAACACCGGAGGCGCGGATTTGAAACTCGGCGAGGTGGTTTCCATATCTGTTGCAAAGCTAGCGGAAGCCCACGAGAATTGGTTCCCGACCTTCATGTCGGGCGAGCTCTGAGGCGACGTCGATGGCAATGAACGCGAGGGAGATCGAGGAGCTGATCAAATCAGCTCTGCCCGACGCGAAGGTGGTGATTCGGGATCTCGCCGGCGACGGCGACCACTACGCGGCGGAAGTGGTCTCGGAATCCTTCCGCGGCATGAACCGCGTCCAGCAGCACCAGATGGTCTACAAGGCGCTGCAGGGCAACATGGGCGGCGCCCTCCACGCGCTGGCCCTGCAGACCAGCGTGCCGGACTGATCCGGAGCGAAAGGAACAACGATGAGTGACATCCAGGCGTGGATCGACAACGAGGTGAAGTCGAACGACGTGCTCCTGTTCATGAAGGGCACACCCACTTTCCCGCAGTGCGGCTTCTCCGGGCAGGTGGTGCAGATCCTCGATTACCTCGGCGTCGACTACAAGGGCGTCAACGTGCTCGAGAACATGGATATCCGCCAGGGCATCAAGGACTACTCCAACTGGCCGACCATCCCTCAGCTTTACGTCAAGGGCGAGTTCG
>JAGRKZ010000064.1:6786-6979 GCA_020442065.1 Bauldia sp. | reverse complement strand
ACTTCGCGGATCTTGTCGGTCGGGATGGTGATCACCTCGATGCGCGGGGCGTGCTCGCCGAGCTGCGCGCGCGCCTGCGGCAGGGCCTTGGCCATCTCGCCGAGGATATGCAGACGACCGTCCTTGGCCTGACCGAGAGCGATCTTCATGATCTCCTCGGTGATGCCCTGGATCTTGATGTCCATCTGCAGCG
>JAGRKZ010000064.1:0-6765 GCA_020442065.1 Bauldia sp. | reverse complement strand
TGTCGCCGAGGTGGTCCTCGTCACCAAGGATGTCCGACAGCACCGCGAAGCGCCCGTCCTCTTCCTTGATCAGGCCCATGGCGATGCCCGCGACCGGCTGCTTGAGCGGCACGCCGGCGTCCATCAGCGACAGCGAGGTGCCGCAGACGGTAGCCATCGAGGACGAGCCGTTCGACTCCGTGATCTCGGAGACGACCCGGAGCGTGTAGGGGAAGTCGTGATGCGCCGGCAGCACCGGACGCACCGCACGCCAGGCCAGCTTGCCGTGGCCGATCTCGCGGCGGCCGGGCGAGCCCATCCGACCGGTCTCACCGACCGAATAGGGCGGGAAGTTGTAGTGCAGCATGAAGGTTTCCTTGTAGGTCCCCTCCAGCGCGTCGATGAACTGCTCGTCGTCGCCGGTGCCCAGGGTCGCCACGCAGAGCGCCTGGGTCTCGCCACGGGTGAACAGCGCCGAGCCGTGCGTGCGCGGCAGGACGCCCACCTCGGCAAGGATCGGGCGCACGGTCCGCACGTCGCGGCCATCGATGCGGATGCCACGGTCGAGGATCTCGCCGCGCACGATCGACTTCTCGAGCTTCTTGAACATCTCGCCGACGGTCTGCGGCGTCGGCGCGGTCGGATCGTCGGCCGCGACCAGCCCGGTGACGAGCTTGGCCTTGACCGCCGAGATCGCATCGTGGCGCTCGGTCTTGCCGGGGAGCGAGTAGGCGACTCGGAGGTCCTGCTCGGCGAGGCCACGGACCCGCTCGTAGAGCGCGCTGTGGTCGGGCAGCTTGAGCTCGCGCGGCTCCTTGGCGGCGCGCTCGGCGAGCTGGATGATGGCGTCGATCACCGGCTGGAAGCCGGCGTGGCCGAACATCACGGCGCCGAGCATGTCGTCCTCGGACAGCTCCTTGGCCTCGGACTCGACCATCAGCACCGCGTCGACGGTGCCGGCGACGACGAGGTCGAGCTTGGACTCCGGCATCTCGTCGAGCTGGGGGTTGAGCACGAAGGCGCCGTTGATCAGGCCGACACGGGCGCCGCCGATCGGCCCCATGAAGGGCACGCCGGAGAGCGTGAGCGCCGCCGAGGCCGCGACCATCGCGACGATGTCGGGATCGTTCTCGAGGTCATGGCTGAGAACGGTGGTGATGACCTGGGTCTCGCAGCGGAAGCCGTCGGCAAAGAGCGGGCGGATCGGGCGGTCGATGAGACGCGAGGTGAGCGTCTCCTTCTCGGTCGGCCGGCCCTCGCGCTTGAAGAAGCCGCCGGGGATCTTGCCCGCGGCGAAGGTCTTCTCCTGGTAGTTGACGGTGAGCGGGAAGAAGTCGATCCCCGGCTTCTCGGCGCGGGCCGCGACCACCGTCGCCAGCACCGAGGTCTCGCCGTAGGTGGCGAGGACGGCGCCGTCGGCCTGGCGCGCGATCCTGCCGGTCTCCAGAACGAGCGGACGGCCCGCCCATTCGATTTCGACACGTTGGACGTCGAACATGGTTCATCCTTTCATACGTCGGACGGACGCGAAGGCGAGCCATGGACAAGACGGCGAGAGGCTTCCCCTGAGCAATCAGCAGAAAGCGTCCGGCGATCCTGCCATGGCCTTTGTCCGGTCCATCCCTGGCCGGCGCGGCGGCCCCATGCCACCGCGCTTGGAATGTAGCCCGGGCGCCTAGCGCCGCAGGCCGAGCCGATCGATCAGCGAGCGATAGCGCTCCGGGTCGATCTTGTTGAGGTAGTCGAGCAGGCTGCGCCGCTGGCTGACCAGCTTGAGCAGGCCGCGCCGGGAGTGGTTGTCCTTGACGTGGCTCTTGAAGTGCTCGGTCAGGTTGGCGATGCGCTCGGAGAGGATCGCGACCTGGACCTCGGGTGAGCCGGTGTCGCCGGCCGCAGTTGCATATTCCGAGATCAGCGCCTGCTTGCGTTCAGCAGTAATCGACATCGGGCATCCTTTCTGTGGGTGGAATCGGCAGTGAGCCTGCCGGGGAACGGCCGGTGCCGGGATGTCGTCCAGCACGGTCGGGTCGAAATCCCTCGCGGCCGGCAGGTGGCCGGCGGGCGAAGGCGGGCGGAATATGACGGAAACCGTCCGAAATATCCACGAAAAACGCTGATGGGCCTATTCCATTGAATTATCTGGACTTTCCATGGAACTGGCAGTGATGGTCCGCCAGCGTTCCTTCAGCCCTTGAACACCCGGCGCGGGTGGAACTCGCCGCGCTCGATCGCGCCGATCGCCAGCGTCTTGCCGCCGGCGGTGGCGTGCACCGTATCGGCCTCGGCCGGAATGCCGGCCCCGCGGAGGAGCACCGGCTGGCCGCGCATCACCCGGTTCACCTCGTTCCGCGGGATCACGACCTCGGGCAGCTCGGCGAGCGCCATCGACAACGGCATCAGGAAGCGGTCGAGGCCGCTCGCGGGTCCCTCCTCGCGCGCCGTGATCAGCGCGTCGAGCGGGATGAGGGTCGAGGCGTCGAACGGCCCCACCGACATCCGCCGAAGCTGGGAGACGTGGCCGCAGGTGCCGAGCCGGTGGGCAAGGTCGCGGGCGAGCGAGCGGACATAGGTGCCCTTGCCGCATTCGGCCTCGAGCACGACGTGGTCGGGATCGGGAATATCGACCACCGCGAGCCGGTGGATCGTCACCGGCCGCTCGGCGAGCTCGACCGTCTCGCCTTCGCGGGCGAGGTCGTAGGCCCGCTCGCCGCCGATCTTGATCGCCGAGAAGGCAGGAGGACGCTGCATGATCTCGCCGGTGAAGGCCGGCAGCGCCGCCTCGATCTCCGCGCGCGCGGGCCGGAGGTCGGAGGTTGCGGTCACCGAGCCGTCGGCGTCGTCGGAATCGGTGTCGGCGCCCCAGTGGATGGTGAAGCGGTAGAGCTTCGCCCCGTCCTGGACGAAAGGCACGGTCTTGGTGGCGTCACCGAGGGCGATCGGCAGCGCGCCGGAGGCGAGCGGGTCGAGCGTGCCGGCGTGGCCGACCTTCTGGGCATCGAACAGGCGCTTCACCGACGCCACGCACGCCGTGGAGGTCTGGCCTACGGCCTTGTCGATACAGAGCCAGCCGGTGATGTCGCGGCCCTTCGGTTTGCGTCTGGACATGCGGATCCTTCGTGCACGGTTTCGCCGCGCGGTTTAGGCCGCCGGTCAGAAAATGCAACAGATGATCGGAGACGCCGCGAGGCTCAGCCTGCCGCCGCCGGAGCCGGCGCCCGCCGCTCCCAGGCATGCAGGGCCCGCAACGTCGGCGTTTTCTTGACCTGATGCTCGGCCATCCGCCGGAGCAGGCGGTCGAGCAGCTCGACCGCGGCATAGACGTTCGGTCCCTTGTTGAGCATCACGCCTTCGGCCCGCGCCGCCATCGCCGCGTCGGTCATCTCGCCCCGCGAAGGCAGGCCGTCCTTGACCAGATCCTCGAGCACCTGCGTCGCCCACACCACCGGCACCTGTGCCGCCTCGCATACCCACAGGATCTCCTCCTGCATCTCGGCGACCCGCTCGAAACCCATCTCCACCGCGAGGTCGCCGCGGGCGATCATCACCCCGAAGGGCTGGCTGCCGGCGGCCTCGACGATGATCTCGGGGAGATTGCGCACCGCCAACGGCGTCTCGATCTTGCCCAGCACGGGAATCGTCCGCCAGCCGGCGCTCCGCGCCGCGAGCTCGGCCTGCAAGGTCGCGATATGGCCCGCGGTCTGGACGAAGGAGTAGCCGATCAGGTCGGCATTGCGGACGATGAAGTCGAGATCGTCGCGGTCCTTGTCGGTCAGCGGATCGAGGCCGAGATCGGTGTCGGGAAAGTTGAGTCCCTTCTCCGCCTTGAGCTTGACCCCGCCGAGCTTGCCGTGGGCGATCCGCACCAGGAAGCCGTCCCGGTGCGTGCCGGTGATGGCGCCCTGGAGCACGCCGTCGTCGATCGAGACGGCGGCCCCGACGGCGAGCCGGTCGAGAACGGCCGGCTCGGTGCAGGTCATCTGGAAGGGCGCCCGCTTGAGCGGCGGGCAGACGTCGCGGCCGAGGAAGATGGTGTCGCCGACGAACACGCGGGACCGGTCCGGCGGCGTCATCACCTTGCCGGTGCGGACCTTCGGCCCGGCAAGGTCCATGAGGACGCGGAGCGGCGCCCCGCTCAGGGTCGCCGCGCTCCGGGCGTGGGCCACCATGGCCGCCCAGTGCTTGGGCCCGTCGTGGGCGCAGTTGATGCGGACGATCTCGGTGCCGCGCCGTGCGAGGCCGGCGATGAAGGCGGCATCGTCCGCCGCCTCGCTCGGCAGCGTCACCATGATCCGGCCGGAACGGCCGGGTGCCGCCGGGCCGAGCACCTGGGCGGCATTGGCCTGAAGCCGCGCTTCGCCGCGGAAGAACTGCCGCTGACAGGGTGCGCGCGGCACTATCCGATCGGCCCTGGCGAGGGCGGCGAGTGCCACCGCCACGGCGTCGAGCGAGGCGAGCGTCCGGCCTTCGAGCCGGCCAAGCGAGGAGACGCCGAGCGCCATCAGTTGCCGTTGCAAGGGGCGCAGATCACGGCCGCGAAGCGCGAGGTAGTGCGCAAGGTTGAGGGCGCTTGGGGCAAAACCCGCCCGTTCTATCCGCCCCCGCCAGGCCCGATAGGTCGCAGCCCCTTCCCGCGCCACCGTTGCGCGAAGCGCTAGCACGGCATCGAGCGCGGCGGTCGCCTCGGGGACATGGAAGTTGGAATCGGCCATGGTCGTCACATTGCGAACGGAAGCGCCACCTTGTGCGGCAATCGCATGACGTTTCGTTGACGCAGATCAGGCCATGCGGTGCCGAAGCGGCACGGAATCGCCGGGTTCGCCTTGGCTTTCGGCCGCTTGCGCGACGAGCCGCCGCACCTTGGCGCGGTCGGCCTCCGTCGCGGGATTGAAGACCACCATCGCCAGTCCCGGCTTGAGCGGCCCGGCCTCGGGATGGAGGAGCCGCCTGAGACACTCGCCGCTGGCATGGACGTTCTGCTCGGCCCACAGCCTGCGAAAGGCGGACGACCCCGCTCAGCCCGCGTCGTCATCTCCGGCGTCGCCCGCGATGTCACGGCGGACTTCGGGTGAGCGGAGCAGGGCATCGACCCGCTCGCCCTCCTCGAACGAGGTGTCGAGCCGGAATCGGAGGTCGGGCGCGTAGCGGAGATTGACGCGCTGCGCGACCTCGCCGCGGATGAATTTCCGGTTGCGGTCGAGCGCGGCGAGGGCCTCGTCGACGCCCTTGCCGCCGAGCGGCATGACATAGGCGGTGGCGAGGCGGAGGTCCGGCGACATGCGCACTTCCGGCACCGTCACGACCATGCCTTCGAGCGCCGGGTCATGGACCTCGCCGCGCTGGAGGATCTCGGCGAGCGCATGCCGGACCAGTTCGCCGACGCGAAGCTGGCGCTGCGACAGGCCCGGCTGTCCGCCCCTGGTGCTGCGCTTCATCGCCTGCCTCCTTCGGGTCTTGTTGGGCGTCCGCCCTCGCCTTGCGCCGCCTGAGCGGCGTGGGTGCGGCGATGCGGCGTGCGGAATCCCTGAGCCGTCCCGCCCGCCGGCAGCGCCGGCGGGTCTTCGGGCCGAGCCGCGCGCCGCTACAGCGAGCGCGCGATCTCCTCGACGCGGTAGCACTCGATGACGTCGCCGGGGCGCATGTCCTGGTACTTCTCGAAGGCCATGCCGCATTCCTGGCCGGCCGGCACCTCGCGCACCTCGTCCTTGAAGCGCTTGAGGGTCGAGAGCTTGCCCTCGTGGATGACGACGTTGTCGCGGATCAGGCGAACATTGGCGCCGCGCTGGACGACGCCGTCGGTGACGCGGCAGCCGGCGATCTTGCCGACCTTCGAGATGTCGAAGATTTCCAGGATCTGGGCATTGCCGAGCATCGTCTCGCGCCGCTCCGGCGAGAGCAGCCCCGACATCGCCGCCTTCACGTCATCCACGAGGTTGTAGATGATGTTGTAGTAGCGGATCTCGGTGCCGTCGACCTCGGCCGTATCGCGCGCCTGAGCGTTGGCCCGGACGTTGAAGCCGATGATCGCCGCGTTCGAGGTGGCGGCAAGGGTCACGTCCGATTCGGTGATGCCGCCGACGCCGGAGTGGATGATGCGGGCCGCGACCTCGTCGGTGCCGAGCGCGGTGAGCGCCTGGCTGATCGCCTCGACCGAGCCCTGGACGTCGGCCTTGATCACCAGCGGGAAGATCTTCTGACCCTCCGCCTGGAGCTGGTTCATCATCTCGGCGAGCGAGCCGCGCGAGCCGGTCATCTTGGCCTGGGCCTTCTCGCGCTTCTGGCGGGCACGGTAGTCGCTGACCTCGCGGGCGCGCGCCTCCGAGTCCACCACCGCGAAGCGGTCGCCCGCCTCGGGCGCACCCTGGAAGCCCAGCACCTCGACCGGCATCGACGGGGCTGCCTCCTTGACGCTGCCGCCATGGTCGTCGAGCAGGGCGCGAACCTTGCCCCATTCCGACCCCGCGACCAGGATGTCGCCGACGCGGAGCGTGCCGCGCTGAACCAGCACGGTCGCCACCGGACCGCGACCGCGGTCGAGCTTGGCCTCGATCACGGTGCCCTCCGCCGGACGGTCGGCATTGGCGCGCAGTTCGAGCACCTCGGACTGGAGCACGATGGTCTCGAGCAGCTTGTCGAGATTGGTGTGCTTGAGCGCCGAGACCTCGACCTCGAGCACGTCGCCGCCCATCGATTCGACGAAGACTTCGTGCTGGAGAAGCTCGGTCCGCACCCGCTGCGGGTCGGCGTCCGGCTTGTCGATCTTGTTGATCGCCACGATGATCGGCACCT
>JAGRKZ010000249.1 GCA_020442065.1 Bauldia sp. | reverse complement strand
TCTACAACCTCATCCCGAGCCTGACGGCGCGGGAGAACGTCGCCCTCGTCACCGAGATCACGGGAAACCCGATGCGACCGGAGGAAGCGCTGGAGCTGGTCGGCCTCAAGGACCGCATCTCCCACTTCCCCGCCCAGCTCTCCGGCGGCGAGCAGCAGCGCGTGGCGATCGCCCGGGCCGTCGCCAAGCGGCCCGAGGTGATGCTGTGCGACGAGCCGACCGGCGCGCTCGACTCAAAGACCGGCATGCTGGTGCTCGAGGCCCTGATGCAGACCAACCGCGAGCTCGGCACCACCACCGCGATCATCACCCACAACGCCCCGATCCAGGCGCTCGCGCACCGGGTGCTGCGCTTTGCCGACGGCCGCATCAGCGAGGTGAGCGTGAACCAGCGCCGGCTCAGCCCGGCCGAGATCGAATGGTAGCGCGATGAGAGCGCTCGACCGGAAGCTCTTCCGCGACCTCCTCCGCCTCTGGGCGCAGGCGCTCGCCGTGGCGCTGGTGATGGCCTGTGGTGTCGCCACGCTCATCCTCGCCATCGGCACCTACCGCTCCCTCGAGGAGACCCGGCAGGCCTATTACGACCGCTACCGCTTCGGCAACGTCTTCGCCTCCGCCGTGCGGGCGCCAAAGGCGCTGGTCGACGAGATCGCCGCCATCCCCGGCGTCGCGGTCGCCGAGGCCGGCATCAAGGAGACCGTGCTGCTCGACATCGAGGGCATGCGCGAGCCGGCGAGCGGCGTCGCCATCTCCCTGCCGCCCGGCAACGATCCCGCCGTCAACGCGCTCTATCTCCGCGACGGACGACTGCCCGAGCCGGGGCGCGCCAACGAGGTCGCCGTCAGCGCGAACTTCGCCGACGCCCACGGCTTCGTGCCCGGCTCGCGCTTCACCGGTCAGTTCGGCGGCACGCGCCTCACGCTTTCCATCGTCGGAATCGTTCTTTCGCCGGAGTATGTCTACGCCATCGGTCCCGGCGACATGATGCCGGACAACCGCCGTTTCGGCGTGGTCTGGATGCCGGAGGAGACCCTCGCCTCCCTCTACGATCTCGACGGCGCCTTCAACGCGGTCAGTCTGATCTTGCTGCCCGGCGCCGACGAGGCGAGCGTCATCGATGCCCTCGACCGGCTGCTGGACCGATATGGCGGCATTGGCGCGGTAGCCCGCAAGGACCAGCTCTCCAATGCCTTCATCGAAGGCGAGCTTGATCAGCTCCAGGGCATGGCGGCGATCATCCCGCCGATCTTTCTGCTGGTCTCGGCGTTCCTCATCAACATGATCCTGTCGCGGCTGATCGCGCTCGAGCGTGAGCAGATCGGCCTGCTCAAGGCGCTCGGCTATGGCCGGCTCCAGGTGGTCTGGCACTACCTCAAGCTGGTCCTCGTCATCGCGGTGGCGGGCATCGTGATCGGCAGCGTGCTCGGCACCTGGGCCGGGCGCGGCATGACCATCCAGTATGCCAAGTTCTACAGCTTCCCCTTTCTGATCTTCCGCATGAGTGCGCAGGTCTACCTCGTGGCGGCCGTCGTCACCTTGGCCGCGGCGATGCTCGGCGCCTTCGCCTCGGTCCGCGCCGCCTTTGCCCTTCCCGCTGCGGTCGCCATGCGCCCGCCGGCGCCCGCCAGCTACAGGCGCATGCTCGACGGGTCGATGGAGCGGTACTGGTTGTTCTCCCAGCTCACCACCATGGCGCTCCGCCACCTGATACGCCATCCGGTGCGCGCCGGCCTGACCGCGGTCGGCACCGCCGCGGCGGTCGGGCTGGTCGCCATGTCGATGGGCACCATCGCCTCGATTGACTTCATGATCGATGTGGTCTTCTTCCGTACCGACCGCCAGGACGCCAGCATCCTGTTTGCCAACGATCAGACCGATGCTGCGCTCGCCGCCGTGCGGCGCCTGCCCGGCGTGCTGGCGGTCGAGCCCTACCTTGCCCTGCCCGTCACGCTCTCGAACGAGCACTACGCCAAGCGCGTCTCCATCACCGGCAAGCCCGAAACCAACGATCTCAGCCGCGTGCTCGACCTCGATCTCGAACCGGTGCCGCTGCCCTCGGCGGGCCTCGTGCTTGGCGACCGCCTGGCCCAGATCCTTCACGTTGGCGCCGGCGACATCGTCCGCGTCGATTTCCTCACCGGCGCGCGGCGCAGCACCGAGGTGCCGGTCGCCCAGGTCATCAGGACCTATATCGGCCTCGCCGCCTACATGGACATCGACGCGCTGGCCCGGCTCGCGGGAACCGGCCCGCGCGTGTCCGGTGCGCAGCTTTCGATTGATCCGGCCGAGCTCGATGCGCTCTATGCCGCCGTCAAGGTGACGCCCGAGATCGCCAGCGTGGCTCTCCAGAGCATCGCGCGGGTGCGCTTTCAGGAGACCATGCAGGAGAACATCCTGATCATGATCGGGCTCTATTTCGCGCTGGCGATCATCATCGCCTTCGGAGTCGTCTACAACAGCGCCCGTATCCAGCTGTCGGAGCGGGCGCGCGAACTCGCCACGCTCCGGGTCCTCGGCTTCAGCCGCGGCGAGGTGACGAAGGTCCTGTTCATCGAGACGGGGGCGATCATCGCACTCGCCCAGCCCATCGGCTGGGCTTTCGGCGCCGGCATCGGCTACGTCGTCACCCAGAGCATCGCCAGCGATCTGTTCCGCGTCCCGTTCGAGCTCACCCCCGACACCTTTGCGATCGCGAGCCTGGTGGTGGTCGGCGCCGCGTTGATCTCCGCCCTCATCGTGCGGCGGCGCGTCGATCGCCTCGATCTGGTGCGCGTTCTCAAGACCAGGGAGTGACGATGGCCGCCAAGTGGATCAAACGCATCATTGCCCTCCTCGTCTTCGCCCTGATCGCGGCGGGGCTCGTATACGCCCTCCGGCCCCAGCCGGTGGCCGTCGACGTCGCCAGCCTCGATCGCGGGCCGATGGAGGTGACGATCGATGAGGAGGGCATTGCCCGGATCCGTGACATCTTCCGGGTCTCTGCCCCCATCCCCGGGCGGGTGGAGCGCCTGCCTGTTGACGTTGGCGACACGGTCGAGACCAACCGGACGGTCGTCGCCGCCATCCACCCCGTCGACCCGCCGCTCCTCGACGTTCGGACCCGGCGTGAGCTGGAGGCGGCGGTCGAGGCGGCCAAGGCCGCGGTGACGCTGGCGCAGGCCCAGATCGACAGCGCCGAGACCAACGTGCGGCTGATGCGCTCCGAACTCGAACGGGCCCGCGAGCTTGCCGACCGCGCCACCATCTCGGTCCGCGCCTTCGAGAAGGCCTCGGCCGATCTGGAGACCGCCGAGGCGCGGGTCAAGGAGATGCGCGCCGCCCTCGAGCTTCGGCAAAGCGAGCTTGACAGCGCCGAGGCCCGGCTGATCGAGCCGGGAAGCGCCCCGACCACGGTGGAGGCGTGCTGCGTGACGGTGCTGGCCCCGGCCGACGGCACCGTCCTCAAGCTGCTCAGCGAGAGCGAGCAGGTGGTCGCGGCCGGCGGCCCTCTGCTTGAGATCGGCGACCCTGGCAACCTCGAGATCATCGTCCACCTGCTGTCGTCGGATGCGGTCGCGATCGAACCGGAGGCGCTGGCGCGGGTCGACGGCTGGGGCGGACCTGAGCTGACGGCGAAGCTGCGCCGTATCGACCCCTCCGCCTACACCAAGGTCTCGGCTCTCGGCATCGAGGAGCAGCGGGTCGACGCGATCTTCGACATCGTCGATCCGCGCGAGGTCTGGGCGCGACTCGGGCACGAGTTCCGCGTCATGGTCCACATCCCGACCTGGCGGAGCGACGACGTGCTGAGAGTGCCGCTCGGCGCACTGTTCCGCCGCGGAGACGCCTGGCACGTTTTCAAGGTCAGCGATGGCCGGGCAGCCGTCACACCGGTCGTCATCGATCATCGCAACATGCGGTTCGCCGAGGTCATCGATGGCCTCGCCCCCGGCGATGTCGTCGTCCTCCACCCCAGCGACCGCGTCATCGACGGTGTCGCGCTCGAGGAGCGGGACGTTGAGTGATTTGTCATGGTTTCCGGCTAGGAAGGATCGAAGTCCAGAAGCGAGTACCTGCTCCCGATGTCCATCTACCGCCTCGACCGCCTGCTCGCGCCGCGCTCGATCGCCCTCGTCGGCGCCAGCCCGCGGCCCGGCTCGCTGGGCAATTCGGTTCTCGCCAATCTGAGAACCGCGGGCTTTCCCGGACCGCTCCACCTGGTCAACCCGCGCTACGATGAGATCGATGGCGTTCCGGTCGTCGCCTCGCTCCGCGCCCTGCCGGAGGCGCCGGATGTCGCAGTGATCGCGGTCCCGGCCGAGATCGTACCCTCGGTTGTCGCCGAAGCGGCAGACACCGGCGTCGCCGCTGCGATCATCATCACCGCGGGTCTCGGCCACGGCCCCGGTTCGCTCGCCGCCGCGTGCGAGGCCTCGGCCCGTGCCCGAGGCCTTCGCTTGGTCGGTCCCAACTGCCTCGGGGTGATGGTGCCGCGGGCCAGGTACAACGCCACGTTTGCCGCCCGCATGCCGGCCCCCGGCGACCTCGCCCTCGTCTCACAGTCGGGCGCCATTGCCGCGGCGATGATCGAATGGGCGGTCGACCGCGAAATCGGCTTCTCGGCGATTCTGTCGATTGGCGATCAGCTCGACGTCGATTTCGGCGATTGTCTCGATGCTCTCGCGCTCGATCCCGCCACGCGCGCGATCCTGCTCTATGTCGAGTCGATCAAGGAAGCGCGGAAGTTCATGTCGGCGGCGCGCGCCGCGGCGCGCACCAAGCCGGTGGTCGTCATCAAGGCCGGCCGTCATGCCCAGGCCGCGAAGGCCGCGGCCACCCACACCGGCGCTCTTGCCGGTGCCGATGTCGTCTACGACGCCGCTTTCCGTCGCGCCGGCCTCCTCCGGGTGCTGGATCTCGGTGAGCTGTTCGAGGCGGCCGAGACGCTCGGACGGATTCGCACTGTCAAGGGCAACCGCCTCGCGATCCTGACCAATGGCGGCGGGATCGGCGTCCTTGGCATCGATCGTCTGATCGACCTGGGTGGCGTCCCTGCCGGGATTTCGCAGGAGACCCGCGCCCGTCTCGACAAGGTTCTGCCCGCAACCTGGTCGCGCGCCAACCCCGTCGACATCATCGGCGACGCCGATCCCGCCCGTTACGCGGCCGCGCTCGACGCGCTCCTCGCCGATCCCGACAACGATGCGGTTCTGGTGATGAACGTCGAGACCGCCCTTGCCTCGGCGACCGAGTCCGCACGCGTCGTTGCCGAGCGCGTCGTCGCCGAGCGCGGCCGCAAGGTCAACCCCAAGCCCGTGCTGACCACCTGGATCGGCACCGACCAGCGGGTGGCCCCCATCTTCAACGATGGCCGCGTGCCGCACTACGCGACCGAGACCGAAGCCGTGCGTGGCTTCATGCATCTCGTCCGCTACCGCGAGGCGCTGGCCGACCTGATGAAAACGCCGCCGTCTCTGCCGGCCGAGTTCAGTCCCGACGTGGACGCCGCCCGCAAGACCGTGGCGACGGCGCTCGCCGACGGCCGCGCCTGGCTCGACCCGCTCGAGGTCAACGCCATATGCGACGCCTACGGCATTCCGACGACGCCCGTCGTCTTTGCCGCCACGCCCGACGAGGCGGCGGCCAGGGCGACGCCGTGGATCGAGGACGGCCAGGCCGTCGTGGTCAAGATCCTCTCTCGCGACATCGTCCACAAGTCCGATGTCGGCGGCGTCAGGCTCGGACTGATCGGACCCGACGCGGTGCGGGAGGCTGCTGCGGCCATCATCGCCAATGCCAGCGCCGCCCGGCCGGCGGCGCGCGTCGCCGGCGTCATCGTTCAGCCCATGATCGTCCGTCCCAAGGCGCGCGAACTGCTGGTCGGTATCGCCGACGACGCGACGTTCGGGCCGGTCGTCGTCTTCGGCCACGGCGGCGTCGGCGTCGAGGTGATCGACGACAAGGCGGTTGCGCTGCCGCCGCTCGACCTCAAGCTCGCACGGGATCTGATCGATCGTACCCGCATCGCCCGCCTTCTTGGCGCCTACCGCAACGTTCCCGCCGTGCCGCTCGACCAGGTGGCGCTGGTTCTGGTGCGCATTGCCCAGCTGGCGGCCGACGTGCCCGAGCTGCGCGAGCTCGACATCAACCCCCTGCTTGCCGATGAGACGGGCGTCCTCGCGCTCGACATGCGGATTGCAATTGCCCCGGATGGAACCGGCCCGGGCCGCGGCCATCCCCGCTTCGCCGTCCGCCCCTATCCGAACGAATGGGAGCGCCACACCACGCTTGCCGACGGCCGCGCCTTGTTCGTCCGACCGATCCGACCCGATGACGTGGCGCTGGTCCGTGCCTTCTTCGCCCATGTCACCGCCGAAGACCTCCGGCTCCGTTTCTTCGCGCCGGTCAAGACCTTCAGCGACATCTTCCTCGCCCGCTACACCCAGATCGACTATGCCCGGTCGATCGCGCTCGTCGCTATCGACGAGGCGAGCGGGGACATGCTGGGCAGCGTGCGCCTGCACGCCGACGCCAACTACGAGCGGGGTGAGTACGCCGTTCTGGTCCGCTCCGACGTCAAGAGCCAGGGCGTCGGCTGGCTCTTGATGTCGACGATGCTCGACTATGCCCGCGCCGATGGCCTCCGCTATGTCGAGGGCCAGGTGCTGCGCGAGAACACGGTGATGCTGGCGATGTGCCGCGAGCTCGGCTTCGCCATCTCCGACGATCCTGACGACCCCAACATCGTCATGGTCAGCCGCGAGCTCGGATAGGGATCGGGAGCTAGCTCAGCCACCAAATCCCGAACAGGAGCGACAGCAGCGTCATCGGCGCGCCGACCCGGAAGTGGGACCAGAACGGGATGGCGACCCCCTCCGATCTCGCCTTCTGTGCGACGATGAGATTGGCGACGGATGCCACCAGCGTCAGGTTCCCGGCGAGGGTCGCCGCCATCGCCACCACCAGCCATGCCGTCTGCGGGTCGGCCAGTCCGGCGACGAAGGGCTGCAGCACCAGCACTGCCGGCACGTTGCTGACGAGGTTGGAGAGGACCACGGTGACCGCCGAGAGAAGCGGGACACTCGCGAAATTCAGCTGGCCAACCGTGGAGTGCACCTCCGGACCGAGCACAGCCTTGTCGAAGCCGGCAACCACGACGAACAGTCCGGCGAACATCAGGAGCAGCGGCCAGTCTATGTCGAAATAGACCTTCTCCGCTTTGACGCGACGCGTGAGAATCAGCGCAGCCCCGCCCACAACAGCGACTTCGGCGATCGGATATCCGGCCAGAAAGAAGCCGATCATCGCGGCCAGAGCGCCAAGCGACTTCCAGACCAGGGGCAGGTTCGGCCGGCTAGGCCTGGGCTTTGGCGCCGGAAGCGGCGCCCGGGTCAGGAACTCGCGCGGATGGAGGACGGCGACCACCGCGACGGTGAGCACCAGCGAGACCAGCGCCACCGGCGTGAGCCGGGCCGCAAACGTGGCGTAGGGGATGTCGGCGAGCGACCCGATGATCATGTTCTGCGGGTTGCCGGTGATGGTCGCGACGCTGCCGGCATTGGAAGCCATCGCCAGACCAAGCAGGTATGGCACTGGGTTTCGTTCGAGCCGGCGAGCGAGATCGAGGACGATCGGCGCCATCACCAGGCAGATCGTGTCGTTGACCAGCAGGGCCGAGAAGACGCCGGCAACCGTCACCACGGCCGCAAGCAGCGCCAGAGGGTGGCGGACCCGCGCGGTCGCGAAAGCGCTGACCAGTCGGAAGAAGCCCGACAGGCGCAAATTCGCCGCAACGATCATCATGCCAAGGAGGAGCGCAATCGTCCCCATGTCGATCGCGGCATAGGCTTCGTCGAGGTCGAGGACGCCCGTCGCCACCATCAGGCTGGCGCCCAGCAGCGCGGCCCCGGCGCGGTCCATCCGATAGCCGGGAGCTTCCCTACAGCCATCACCAGATAGGTACAGGCAAAGATCAGGACGGCCGCAATCACGCCGGCTGAATACTACCGCCGCTGGTCCGGAGAAGCTGCCCACCGACGGCACGGTCTTCCACAGCCTGCGACATCTTGGCGGGCTCGCCCCCGGTCACGCCGCGGGCCAACCCGGCGAGACGGTCGACACCGACCGGCTCCCGTCCCAGGGCTAGGACGGTGGAGGCGCCGGTCGATCGGACCAGCGCCTCCTTTTGGATCAGCGATCTTGCAGCGCGGGACGTCCCGCGCTAGTGGGCTTGCTGCCCGCGGCGTCGAAGCGGACGCCTCTTCCCGGCATCGCCCGTCGTGACCCGCACCGTAGACCTCGAAAGCCTGAACCGGCGCACCGCGCGCCGGCACGTCGTGTCGGGCTCGATGTTCCATCGGGAGATCGCAGCCCTCGACTGGCGCCTTCACGAACTTGACGCCGTGGTCGATGATTTCGTCCTCGTCGAGTCGATTCTGACCCATTCGGGCAAACCTAACCGCCCGGGACGGCCTGACCTCGATCCCCGCTTCGCCTATGCTTGGGGGCGTCTCCACGTCGCCGTGATCGAAGACCCGCCGCGCGATCCCGACCCATGGATCCGTGAGTCAGGACAGCGCGCGGCGATCTGGTCCAAGGGCTGCGCCAAACTCGATCTCGGTGACGATACCCTGGTGATCGTCTCCGATCTCGATGAGGTGCCGTTCCCCGAGATCGTCGACCGTCTGGCCTATTCCGAGTTCAACGAGCCCATCCACGTCCGGCCGCACTGGTTCAATTTCGACTGGAGCAACTATCTCGGCGCCTGGGATCACGCATCGATCCATTTCTATACCGCCGGCTACCTGCGGCGGCTTTTTACCAACGGTCGCGCAGGGGCGTTCGGCTATCGCAGCATACCGGGACTCGAGGTTCCCGGTCTGCACGGCTGGCACGCAAGCTGGTTCGGCGACAGCGACATGATCCTCGACAAGCTCGCCTCCTATTCCCACGCCGCCGACAAGCGGGACGTCGTGGCAGCGGCCGAGGGTCGCGAGGGGATTCAGCGCCGGAGGTCATCCGGCGGGGACATATTTGGCGGCCGCCAGCGCCAGGAGCCACGTCCGCGCCTGCCCCGTCACGCGGGGCGGATGCCGGGGAACACGCCCTGACGGCCGCGACGCCTCGCCGGCGATCCGGGCAGGCAGGTCACCGGTCGATGAGCATGATACGGCTCAGATGTGGATCGGCTTCCACCAGGCGGCGAGCGCCGCTTCCTTGACCGCCTCCGACAGGGTCGGATGGGCGTGGCAGATGCGGCCGAGGTCCTCGGCGGCGCCGGCGAATTCCATCAGCACGCAGGCCTCGGCGATCAGCTCGCCCGCACAGGGACCGACGATGTGGACGCCGAGCACGCGGTCGGTGGCGGCATCGGCGAGGACCTTGACGAAGCCGTCCTTCTCCAGCATGGCCCGCGCCCGGCCGTTGGCCGAGAACGGGAACTTGCCGGCCCGGTATTCGATCCCGGCCGCCTTGAGCTCTTCCTCAGTCTTGCCGACCGAGGCGATCTCGGGGTGGGTGTAGACCACCGCCGGGATGACGCCGTAGTTCACATGCCCGGCCTGCCCGGCAATGATCTCGGCCACCGCGACGCCCTCGTCCTCGGCCTTGTGGGCGAGCATCGGCCCCCGGATCACGTCGCCGATCGCGTAGACGCCCTCGACATTGGTGCGGAAATGGTCGTCGACGGCCACCCGCTTGCGCTCGTCGAGCGCGATCCCCGCCGCCTCGAGCCCGAGGCCCGCGGTGTAGGGCCGGCGACCGATCGCGACGAGGACGATGTCGGCGTCGATCGTCTCGGTCTCGCCGCCCGCCGCCGGCTCGATGCCGACCTTCAGCGTCTCGCCCGAGGCGTCGACGCCCGCCACCTTGCTGCCGAGGCGGAAGGCGATGCCCTGCCGCGCCAGAAGCCGCTGCGTCTGCTTGGCGACCTCGCCGTCCATGCCCGGAAGGATGCGGTCGAGGAACTCGACGACCGTCACCTCGGAACCCAGCCGCCGCCAGACCGAGCCGAGCTCGAGGCCGATCACGCCGGCGCCCACCACCACCAGCCGCTTCGGCACCACGCCGAGCGACAGCGCGCCGGTCGAGGACACGATGCGCTCTTCGTCGACGGTGACGCCGGGGAGCGGGGTCGATTCCGAGCCGGTGGCGATGACGATCGCCTTCGCCTCGATCTCGCTGGTGCTGCCGTCCCCGGCGGTGACCGTGACCTTGCCGGGTCCGGCGATGGCGCCGGTGCCGCGCAGCGTGTCGATCTTGTTCTTCTTGAAGAGGTAGGCGACGCCGGTGACGTTGGCGTCCACCACCGACGCCTTGTGCGCGAGCATCGCCGCGAGGTTGAGCGTCGGCGCGCCCACCTCGATGCCGAGAGCCGGGAAGTCATGGCCCGCCTTCTCGAACATCTCCGAGGCGTGGAGCAGCGCCTTGGACGGGATGCAG
>JAGRKZ010000248.1 GCA_020442065.1 Bauldia sp. | reverse complement strand
GCATCGAGCCGTGGCCGTTGGACAGCACGAAGCGGTCCCGGTCGGGCCATTGCGGCGCCGCCGCGTCAAACCTGAGGTGCCGGGTGAACAGCACGGTGGCAAGGTCGGCCATGCCAAGCGGCATGCCCGGATGGCCGGTACCGGCCTTCTCGACCGCATCGGCGGCGAGGAAGCGGAGCGCGTGGGCCATGTCGAGCGTGCGGGGATCGATTGCAGTTGGGGCCTGGACCGACACGTTTCCTGGGCTTTCCGTCGCGCTGCTTCCGGGGGTCGGGCGCTACATACGCCGAGACCAGAACTCTTCGCAATGAGAATGGCTTGTGGCGGGATCGGCGCGGGTGGATGTGGTCGCGGACGGGGCGCGACGCATGGAACGGCTACTGTCCAGCTGTGACCGCGCCTCGGCGCTGTCGGGGGAACCGCGCGCGGCCGGCTTCCTCGTTGCGCCAGCCTCCAGCAGGACACGGGACCCGCGCCAACCTCGGCATTGTGCGTTTCCAGATATGGGTTACGATGCGGACAAACAAAGAATCGAACAGGCCAAACCGTCGGATCAACAGGGAGGAAATAGGATGAAATTCGGAACGATATTGATATCGACGGCAATTGTAGCTCTGGCGGCTGTTCCGGCCGTTGCTCAGCAAACCAATCTTCGCATCCAGACCCATTACGCGCCGGAAACGATTTCGGGGAAGAACGCTGCCCAGTTCGTCGACGACGTCCAGACTATGTCGAACGGCTCAATTACGATTGAGATGTTCTATTCTTCGTCTGTGGTCGCCTCGGTCGAGACCTTCGACGCAGCGGCCAATGGCATCCTCGATTGCGACATGACCGGTGGCGCCTACCAGACCGGCAAGGACCCCGCCTTCCAGTTCGTCGGCGACATCATGGGCGGTTACGACACCCCCTTCCAGCAGCTCGGCTGGCTGCTGACCGGCGGCGGGCTCGACGACGCCCAGAAACTCTACAACAAGTACGGCATGCAGCTGATCGGCTGGTGGGTGGTCGGGCAGGAATCGCTCGCCTCCAGCAAGCCGATCCGTGGCGTCGCCGACCTCAAGGACTGGAAGTTCCGCTCCCCGCCGGGCATGGAGACCAAGATCTTCGAGAAGCTCGGCGCCAAGCCGGTGGTGATGGATTTCACCGAGGTCTTCACTGCCCTCCAGTCGGGCATCATCGACGGTGCCGACGCCTCGATTCTGGCTAACAACAAGGGCATGGGCCTCTACGACGTCGCCAAGAATGCCACCTATCCCGGCTTCCACTCGATGCCGTCCGACCACCTTGCCTGCAACAAGGCGGTGTGGGACGCCATGCCCGAGTACCAGAGGCGGATCATGGAAGTGGCCATGGAAAAGCTGGCGCTCCGTCAGGCGCTGACCTCGGCCAAGGCCAATGCCGAGGCGGCCCGCGACCTCAGGGCAGCAGGCGTCGAGATCTGGGACTGGTCGCCCGAGGATCGTGGCGCGTTCCGCGAGGCGGCGATCTCGACCTGGCCGGAATTCGCCACGACCCAGGAGGCGAAGGATCTGGTCGCCAGCCACCAGGCCTACCTGAAGTCGATCGGCGTCCTTCCCGAATAACCGCAATGCCGTTTCGCACGTAGCGCAGCGGATAGGGCGGGCCCCGCGGGGCCCGCCCGTATTGTCTCGGGGAGGATTTCAGTGGACGGGAAAAGCCTCTGGCTGGGGTCGTTGCGACGGCCCATGCGGATCCTGACGATCGGGCTCGTCGCCGTGACCGGGCTGGTCTGGCTCTGGCTGGTGATCGGGGCGTTCTTCTTCGGCAGCGACGTCAACATGCAGACCATCCTGAGGCCCGGCGACCATGCGCTCGTGCGGGTGTTCCTGTGGCTGCTGCTCGCCGCGACCCTGGTGACCTCGCTCTATCTTTCCGACACCCGCGGCGCCATCGAGATCGAGCCCACCGGGCCGCTCGACATCGTTTCGCTGGTGCTCGGACGCCTGGCGATGATCGCCATCGTCGTCGTCGTCTGCGTGATGTTCTACGAGGTCGTCGTCCGCTACGTCTTCGCCAAGCCGACGCTGTGGGCCAACGAGATGTCGCTCTGGATCGCCGGCTTCATCTTCCTGCTTGCCGGCCTCTACGCCATGCAGCAGCGGAGCCACATCCGCATCTACGTGATCTACGACCTGATGCCGCGCTGGGCGCAGAAGCTCGCCGATACGGTCACGGTCCTCCTCATCTGGGTCTTCTTCCTCTCACTGCTCTGGGGCAGCTACGACGAGGTGCTAGCAAAGCTCCAGCGCATGGAGACCTTCGGCACCGCCTGGGACCCGCCGCTTCCCTCGACCGTCAAGGCCGCGATCCTGGCGCTCATCGGCCTCGTCGCCCTCCAGGCCGCATCCAACCTGATCGCCGACTGGAACAAGGCGCCCGAGCACCATGGCGCCGACGAGATCGACGAACAGGAGATCGAGCAGATCCGCAAGGCGGTGGGAGCCGACGGCAATGGTTGATATCGGCACACTGAGCCTGATCCTGCTCATTTCGATGTTCGTGCTGCTCGCGATCGGCATGCCGCTCGGCCTCGCCTCGGCCTTCCTCGCCGTGGTGACGCTGGTGCTGAAGTTCGGCCCCGAGCTTCTCTATGGCGATTTCGGCCGCGGGCCACTCAACGTCCTCGGCCAGGCGATCTATCGGCAGATGACGAACTACGTCCTGATCTCGATACCGCTGTTCATCTTCATGGCCGCGCTGCTCGAGCGATCCGGCATCGCCCGCGACATGTATTCCTCGCTCAATCTGTGGCTCTCGCGCACCCGCGGCGGCATCGCGCTGGTGACGTCGATCATGGCTGTGATCATGGCGGCGATGTCCGGCATCATCGGCGGCGAAGTCGTGCTGCTCGGCCTCATCGCCCTGCCTCAGATGCTCCGTCTTGGCTACAATCAGAAATTCGCCGTCGGCACGATCTGCGCTTCGGGCAGCCTCGGCACCATGATCCCGCCCTCGATCGTGCTGATCTTCTACGGGCTGATCACCGAGACCTCGATCCAGGCGCTGTTCACCGCCGCCTTCCTGCCGGGCTTCATGCTCGCCACGTTCTACTTCGTCTACATCTTGCTCCGCGCCAACCTGCGGCCCGAACAGGCGCCCCTGCCGCCACCGCGGCCCGACGACCCGAGTGCCGCCGAGAAGCGGGCGCTCTTCCTCGCCTTCCTCGCCATCCTGGTGGCGATCGCCGCGGCGACGCTGCTCGTCCGCAACATCTTCCTCACCCTCACCGGCGAAAACATCCTGTCGCAGGGGATGGAGTCCATTCCGCTCGGCATGCCTGCCGACCTGCCCTGGATCGCCGGTAGCCTCGTGGGTGCGCTCGCGATCCTCGCTCTCCTCGGCCTTGCCCGCACCCGTCATGCCTGGCAGATCGGCAAGGGGCTGGTGGCGCCGCTCATCGTCATCGGCGTGGTGCTCGGCTCGATCTACGGCGGCGTCACCGGGATCACCGAGGCGGCCGGCATGGGCGTCATCGCGGTCTTCGTCATCTCGCTGCTCCGGCGGGAGATGACCTTCGAGATCATCTGGGACAGCCTGATGCGGACGCTGAAGTCGACCGGCACGATCATCTGGGTGACGATCGGCGCCGCTGCCCTCGCCGCCGCCTATACGCTTGCCGGCGGACCGACCTACGTCGCCAACCTCATCATCGGCATGGAGCTGCCGGCGATGGGCATCATCCTGGTGATGATGGCGATATTCCTGGTCATGGGCATGTTCATGGACTGGGTCGGCATCGTCCTCCTGGTCATGCCGGTGTTCCTGCCGATCGTCCTGAAGCTTCCGCCCGAGGAGATCGGCTGGTTCGGCCATGTCACCCCCAACCAGGTGGCGATCTGGTTCGGCGTCACCTTCTGCATGAACATGCAGGTGAGCTTCCTGTCGCCGCCCTTCGGCCCGGCGGCCTTCTATCTGAAGTCCGTCGCGCCGGACAACATCTCGCTCACCGCGATCTTCGCCGGCTTCCTGCCCTTCATCGTCATCCAGCTGATTGCGCTGACGGTGATGCTGTGCTGGCCGCCGATCGTATCGGTCTTCCTCTAGACGCAGGGCAACGGCGCCCCGGCGGAGACGGCGGGGCCGGATCAGCCCAGGGCGAGCAGGGAGCGGGCGGTCGTCTCGTTGGTGATGAGGCCGTTGATGATGCGGCCTCGCAGCGCCGCGTGGATCGGCAGCACCTTGCCCGTCCCCTGCGCCACCCCCACGACCAGCTGCGGCGGCGGCACGGTTCGCGGCACGCTGGTGAGCCGTTCGTTGGTGCCGGTTTCGATGATCCGGCCGGCGGCGTCGAAGGCCCAGCCGGTCACCTCGCCGATCGCGCCAAGCCGCCGCATCTCGGCGAGTTCCGCGACCGAGATGAAGCCGTCGAGATGAAGCGGCGCGCTCTCGTCCATGCGCCCGACGCCGACAAGGGTCACATCGGCAGCCTGCCCGAGTTCGACGACCCGCGTCACCGGCTCGAGTTGCATGAGCTGATCGCGCTGGTCCCGGGACGGCACGACGACCGGCAGCGGCATGGGATAGTGCGGCGCCTCGGTGAGATCGGAGAAGCGCGCGAGGACGTCATAGAAGCTCGCCGAGCCCTGCATCGAGATGTGACCCACAAGCGAGACCAGGCGATGCTGATGGCACTTCATCCGCGGGACGTACTCGATCGCCGCGCGAAGCGTGCGACCGGTGCCGATGGCGACGACGATGGGCTCGGACTCCCTCAGACGGTGCTCGAGAAACGCCGCAGCGCTCTCGGCGACACCGAGCGTGGTGCTCTCGGATGCCGGATCGGCAGGCACCACTTCGCAGAACGTTAGGTCGAATCGGGCCGACAGCGCCGCAGCCAGTTCCATGCAGGCCGCGATCGGATGATCGAGGCGAAACGTGATCAGTCGCTCCGAGAGGGCGAGCGACACCAGGCGCTGGGCGGTCGGCCTCGAGACCTTCAGCTTTCGCGCGATCTCGTCCTGGGTGTTCCCGGCGACGAAATAGAGCCAGCCCGCCCTAGCGGCATCATCCAGTCGGGTTCTCTCGCTTCGCGGCGCGTCCATCTCTCCCTGTCCCGTTCCGGTCTCAAGCCTCGAAGAAATCCGCCATGCGATCGAAGACGCGATCAGCGCCGGCCGCGCGCAGCTTTCGCCCGACATCCCTTCCGACGCAATGGCTGCCGCCAACAAAACCCCACACGGTCATCCCCGCCGCCTTGCCCGCCGTGACGCCCGGGACTGTATCCTCGATCACCAGGCAACGACCGGCGCGGACGGTCATCCGCTCGGCCGCGAGCAGGAAGAGATCGGGTGCCGGCTTGCCCCGACGTACCTGGCTTGCAGTGTAGACGCGAGACCCGAAAAGGTCGGCAAGGGCGAGCGTCCGCAGCGTCAAGGCGATCCGCCACGGCTCGCTCGACGATGCAAGGCAAAATGGCAGCGTGAGGCTCCGCAGCACCGTGCCGACGTCGGGGACGGGCTTGAGCGAGCCTCGGAACAGATCGGTGATGCGCTCGGTCAACGCAGCGCGGAGAGGGGCCGGAACCGGTTCTCCCGCGGTCACACGATAGTAGTATTCGACTGCCGCGAAGCCGCGGCCGAGAAAGGCGTCGAAAACGCCCTCGAGCCCGAGTGGCAATCCGTAGTCGGCAAGGACGTCAGCGAGCGCCTGACAGGCCAGCACCTCGCTATCGGCGATGACGCCATCGCAATCGAAGATCACGAGGTCAAACTCCTCGATCATCACCGTGGGCGTGCGCCAGCCGGATCAAACATACGCCGATCACATGATCTGCTCACGAGCAACTCCTCTCCCGGGACCCCGATAAACGCGCCGGCCAGCGGCCAGAATCGCACCTCCCGAAGTCCAATGCCTGAGCGAAAGTCTCGAACCATAGGCCAAAAGGGCACGCATTTCACGCCTGTCTCAGGGCCCAACGCAATTGACTCCCCGGGCAACTCATGTGATCATCTGCTCTTGTGTAGAGCAAAAAATCAAATGGGAGATGCCGAGTCTCCCATTTCAAATTCTCCACCGGAACAACGGTGGCGCTTCGAGGAAATGCGCTCCCTACGGGGACCAAAGGAGGAAACCGCATGTCATTCAGGTACGTTGCTGCCCTGTCCGCACTCATGATCGGCGTCAGTGGCGCCGCGCTGGCCGAGACCTTGACCATCGCGACCGTCAACAACGGCGACATGATCCGGATGCAGGGCCTGACCGACGACTTCAAGGCCAAGAACCCCGGGATCGACGTCGAGTGGGTGACGCTCGAGGAAAACGTCCTGCGCCAGAAGGTGACGACCGACATCGCCACCAAGGGCGGCCAGTTCGACATCCTCACCATCGGCACCTATGAGGTTCCGATCTGGGCGAAGCAAAACTGGCTGGTGCCGCTCGACAACCTCGGCGCCGACTACGACGTCGACGACCTTCTGCCGGCCATCCGGTCGGGACTTTCGATCGACGGCAAGCTCTATGCGGCGCCGTTCTACGGCGAGTCCTCGATGGTGATGTACCGCAAGGACCTGTTCGAGAAGGCCGGCCTGACCATGCCGGATTCGCCGACCTGGGACTTCATCGCCGACGCCGCCCGCAAGATCACCGACAAGGACAACGAGGTCTACGGCATCTGCCTCCGCGGCAAGGCCGGCTGGGGCGAGAACATGGCGTTTCTGACCGCCATGTCGAATTCGTTCGGCGCCCGCTGGTTCGATGAAGACTGGAAGCCGCAGTTCGACCAGCCGGAATGGAAGGACACGATCACCTTCTACGTCGACCTCATGAACGACGCCGGCCCTCCCGGGGCCTCCTCGAATGGCTTCAACGAGAACCTCGCCCTGTTCAACTCGGGCAAGTGCGGCATGTGGATCGACGCCACGGTCGCCGCCTCCTTCGTGACCAACCCGAAGGACTCGAGCGTCTCCGACAAGGTCGGCTTCGCGCTGGCCCCGAACAAGGGTCTCGGCAAGAACGCCAACTGGCTGTGGGCGTGGTCGCTCGCCGTCCCTGCCGGCACCAAGAAGGCTGAGTCGGCGGAGAAGTTCATCGCCTGGGCGACCTCCAAGGGCTATCTCGACCTGGTCGCCTCGAAGGAAGGCTGGGCCA
>JAGRKZ010000063.1 GCA_020442065.1 Bauldia sp. | reverse complement strand
GCGGCGGGCGGGGGCGGCGGCGGGACGTCGACGGCCTTCACCGCGGCCGGCGTACCGCCGAGCATGCCGGCGATCATGGCGATGGTGCGATAACGGGCGAGGGCCGAAGGCTCCAGCTCGGGCAGGTCCGGCATCTTCTCGCGGAGCGCGGAGAGGATCTCGACCTGCTTGATCGAGTCGATGCCGAGCTCGGCCTCAAGGTCCATGTCGGCGCCGAGCACCTCGGCGGGGTAGCCGGTCTTCTCGGCGACCACCGAGGCGACGAGGGCGAGCATGGCGACGTCGGGCGCGGTTGCAACCGCCGCCGTTGCCGCGGCCACCGGTGCTGCTGTGGGCGCGACCGTCGTGAGAACCGGCTCGACCGGCGCAGGGTCCGGCACCGTCGCCGACCGGGACGGTACGACGATCTCGGTCGCTTCTCCGCCCTGGGCCGCGACGAAGGCGGCGCGCGAGGCGTCGAGATAGGCGCGGTGGGCTTCGAGAAGGCTCGCCTCCAGGCTTGCCTGCCGGGCGTCAAGGCGTGCCTGGAATGCGGCGAGCCCATCGGTGGCGGGCTTGGGCTCGGTGATCGCCGGCTCGGGCATGGACGGCGGCACTTGGGTGGGCGCGGCCTCGACCGGCGGCACGGGAACAGGGGCGGCGGCCACCGCGGCCGGCTCGACGGCGCGTGCGGGATAGGGCTTGCCGACATTGACGCCGCTGATGGCGAAGACGTGGGCACCGGACGGCCGTTTCACTTCGGGCTCGGCCGGCGCCTCCTCCCATAGCGCGGCGAGGTTCATCGGCACGCCCGCCACGGCCATCTCGCCGAGGCCTTGCCAGAACGGCAGCAACACCTTCGCACCCTTGCGATCGAGGGAAACCGCCCGGTGGGGCCGGTCGCCGAGGCACTGGCGGACGAGATTGGTGAGCACCGACCCGGGGCCAACCTCGACGAAGGTGCGGACGCCGTCGGCATACATCCGCTCGATCGTCTCACGGAATCGGACCGGCTGGCCGAGCTGGGCTGAGAGCGTTGCGCCCGTTCCCCCCGCGGCTGCCGTATACGGAGCCGCCGTGGCGTTGGCGTAGACCGGACGGATCGGAGCGCCGAGCTTCTGGTCGGCAAGAAACGCCTCAAACGGGGCACAGGAGGCCGCGACGATCGGCGAGTGGAATCCGGTGGCGACCGGAAGCTCGACGACATTGAGTCCGCGCGATTTCAGCGCCGCTGTCGCCGCTGCGACGGCGGCCTTGCCGCCGCTCAAGACGACCTGATCGGGGCTGTTGTCATTGGCGACGACGACATCGAGACCGAGCTCGGCGACGAGCCGCGCGAGCTGGTCGCGGCCGAGTCCGACGGCGATCATCGCGCCCTCGCTGCTGGCCGCCGCCGCCGCCATCAGCCGGCCGCGCTCGGCGGCGACGCCGAGGGCGGTGTCTGCGCCATAGGCGCCGCCGGCATGGAGCGCCATCACTTCGCCGAAGGAGTGCCCGGCATAGCAGTCCCCGGTGATGCCAAGACGAGCGAGGACCGCGAGCGCCGCCGCCTCGACCGCAGCGATCGCCGGCTGGGCGAACGTCATGCGGGTGAGTCGCGCTTCCTGTGCGGCTCGCGCTTCGGGTGCGAAAACCGGTAGCGGGAAGACGACATCATGAAGCGCCACGCCGTCGACTTTGACCCGGTCGGCGGCTGAGTCCCAGATACCCCGCGCGACGTCGAAGGCGGCTGCGAGCGGCCCCCCCATGCCGACATACTGGCTGCCCTGTCCGGGGAAGAGCAGGGCGACACGGCCCGGAGCAGCAGGGGTGAACTCGATCCGACCGCCGTTGGCGAGGGCGGCGGACGCGCCGGTACCGGCCGCTGCCGTGCGCGCCTCGACGACCATCTCCCGCAACCTGGCGGCCGAAGCGACCGGGAACGACGCGCGGCAGGCATGGGACGGATCGAAGGTAGCGTGGGACTCGGTCGCGACGCGCGAAATGTCGACCTGCTCTGCGCGTTCGGCGATCCGTGCCAGGGCCGCGTCCATGGCCGTGCGGTCCGGCGCCGAGACCAGCACCAGTTCGCTGTCGTGATGACGCCGCTTCGGCGCCCGCTTGGCGGTGCCCGCATACTCCTCGAGCACGACGTGGAAGTTGGAACCGCCGAAGCCGAACGAACTCACCGCCGCACGCCGCGGCGACCTGCCGCCGCTGATCCAGGGCCGGAGCTCGGTGTTGAGGTAGAAGGCGCTCTCCTCGATATCGAGCTTGGGGTTCGGTCGCTCGACCTTGAGGGTCGGCGGAAGGACCTTGTGGTGAAGCGCCATCGCCGCCTTGAACAGGCCGGCGCTGCCGGCGGCAGCCTTGGTATGGCCGATCTGGGACTTGACCGAACCCAGTGCGCACCACTGGGAGTGGCCCGGCCGCGCGGCACCGAAGACACGGGACAAGCCGGCGAACTCCGCGGCATCGCCGGCCTTGGTGCCGGTGCCGTGCGCCTCGATCATGCCAACCGTGCCGGGATCGATCCCCGCCGCGGCATAGGCGCGCTCGATGGCGAGCGCCTGCCCCTCGGGACGGGGCGCGTAGACGCTTGTCGCCTTGCCGTCCGATGCCGCGCCGAGACCGCGGATGACGGCGTAGATCGCGTTGCCGTCGCGTTCGGCGTCCTCGAGCCGGCGGAGGGCGAACATGGCCGCGCCTTCGCCGAGGATGGTGCCGTCGGCCTGGTCGGAGAAAGGCCGGCAATCCCCGCTCCGGGAGAACGCCGGAGTCTTCGAGAAGCACATGAACATCAGGATGTCGTTGAGCGCATCGACGCCGCCGGCGATGACGAGATCGGAGTCGCCGAGATAGAGCTGGGAGAGGCCGACCTGCAGCGCCGACATCGAGCTGGCGCAGGCGGCGTCGGTGACGAAGTTGGCGCCGCCGAGATCGAGGCGATTGGCAATGCGGCCAGCGACGACGTTGCCGAGCAGGCCCGGGAAGGTCGCTTCCTGCCAGGGCACGAAGTGGTCGGAGATGCGGTCGCAGAGGGCGGTGACCTGATCCTCCGCCAGGCCCGCCTCGCGGAGCGCATTGGCCCACACCGGCCGCTGCAGGCGGCTCCCCATGTGGACGCAGAGCTCGGTCGCCGACGCGACGCCGAGAACCACGCTGGTCCGCGACCTGTCGACGGGAGTGGCCTGGCTCTGACCGACGCCGTCAAGCACCTCGGCAGCGGTCATCAGCGCGAGCAGCTGGGCGGTATCGGTGGCCTGCATGGCCGACGGCGGCACGCCGAAACGGAGCGTGTCGAACGCGACGGTTCCGAGGAATCCGCCACGCTTGCAGTAGGTCCTGTCGGGCGCGGCGGGGTCCGGATCGTAGTAGTCGTCGATGCGCCAGTAGTGGGGCGGCACGTCGCCGATCGCGTCCTCGCCGCGGGCGATGGTCCGCCAGAAGCCGGTGGTCCCCGTCTCCCCCGGAAACATCGCCGCCATGCCGACGATGGCCACTTTCGGCGCCTCTGCCTTCGGTTCCTGCCAAATCGCGTTCATTGCCGTTCCCCCATTCGCCAATCGGATCACCCAGCGGGCATGGGGAGAGGTTCGGGTCAGGGCGTTTCAGGCGAATGTCCGGGGGAACAGGCGATTGTTTCGACTGTTTCCTGAGGGGGTGGCTGCCCGCGACAAAAATAAGGGCCGGCCTCGACGGCCGGCCCGCAAGTCCGCGACTCGCGCGGGGTTCAGGTCTGCTTGGCGAGTTGGTCCGGAACGAACATGTAGCCCGCCCCGCGGATCGTCTTGATGATCTCCGGACGATCCGGCACCTCCTCGATCTTGCGACGCAGCCGGGTGACGCGGATGTCGATCGACCGGTCGAACGGCTCGGCACCCTTGCCGTGGGCGAGGTCAAGCAGCTGGTCGCGCGACAGCACGCGGTTGGGGTGCGTGGCGAAAGCCTTGAGAAGATCGAACTCCATGGTGGTCAGGGGTACCGGCTCGCCGGTCTCGGTCGCCAGCGACTTGCTGGCCAGCTCGAGGATGAAGCGCCCGAACCGGATCTGCTCCGGCATGGTCGGCTTGGTCGGCATGCCCGCCACGCGCCGGAGCACGCTGCGCACCCGGGCCAGAAGCTCCCGGAGATCGAAGGGCTTCGGCACGTAGTCGTCGGCACCGACTTCCAGGCCGGTGATGCGGTCGACGGTGTCGCCCGAGGCGGTCAGCATGATCACGCCGATCTTGACGTGCTCGCGCAGCCATCGCGCAAGCGACAGGCCGTCCTCTCCCGGCATGCGGATATCGAGGATCACCAGGTCGAACTGCTCGCCCCGGCCGACGAGCCGCCTCAGCGCCGCCCCACCGTCGGCCTCGCTCACGTTGAAGCCGTGCATGGTGAGGTACTCGGCGATCGACGACCGAATCTCCGCCTCGTCGTCGACGACCGCTATGTGGGGAACTCTTGCCATCCTCGAACCTCGCCGCGCTCGCCCTGCATATGGCGGACACTAGCGTGCCCGCCGGTGCTCATGAAGTGACATCGCTCGGCTAGGTGAATGCCCGGCCCTTCGCGTGTCCCCGGGGCATCCCTGCACCTCGTCGTTGCGACGTGAGCGGGCCGCTAGCGCAGCGGCCGGGGCCTGTAGTCGAAAGCCGCGGCCGACACCGGCATGCCGAAGCTCCGAAGCTGCTGCATCCGCTGGATCGTCGCGGCGCCTTCGATGAGGTTCTTGCCGATCTGAACGACGGTTCGGTTCTCGAGATTCTCGAGAAAGCTCCCCCGTACCCAGTCGTTGAAGGCCCCCATCGCCGGGCCGCACCAGATCTGGAAGTCGGCCTTGCGGCCTTCTTCGCCGTCCCGCGCCCACTGCGAGCAGAGGAACAGGTAGCGGCGGCAGACCAGCGCCATGCGGTAGGCCGGATTGGCCTCGGCCTTCTCAACCTTGGCGGGATTGCGCCGCGCATGATAGGCGCGGGTCTCGGCCCAGGCGTCCTCGATCGGCATGCGGAGGACCATCTTCTCCAGCCACTCGCGGTCCTTGAGGGGCAGCGCGTCGAAGGAGCCATGGCGACGATAGAGCTCGTAGAGCTTGTTGGCGTGGGCGGCGAAGATGCTCCCGCGTTTCAGGACCTGGACCTTGATGCCCATCTCGAACATGTCGGCCGCGGGAGCCATCGCGACGTCGGCGACGCCGGCCGTTCGCAGCATTTCGCGGCCGGCAGCCGACAGCCCGGATTCGACGGCCGACTGGTTGACGGATCCGGTCACGACGTAGGCGGCGCCGAGCTGGAAAGCGGCGGCGAGCGCCGACGGCGTGCCGATGCCGCCTGCCGCGCCGACCCGGACCGTCTCGGCGTTCTCGAGACTCCTCGCGATGCGATCACGCAATTGCAGGATCGCCGGAAAGGTCGCCGTGAGCGGCCGGTTGTCGGTATGCCCGCCCGAGTCGGCCTCAACCGTGATGTCGCTCGCCACCGGCAGCGTCGCGGCCAGCCGCGCCTCCGCCGCCGTGACGTGTCCGGTGGCAACCAGGGCGTCGAGCATCGCCTGCGGCGGCGGCGACAGGAAGGCCTCCGCAACCTCCGGACGGGAAACCTTGGCGAAGACGAAATTGTGCCGGATCGCCCTTCCTGATTCGTCCGCGCGCAGGCCACGGGCGGCGATCATCACCACCGCCGGCGTGAGCTTGAGGAAGGCCGAAGCGGAAATGCGACGGACCCCGAGCCGCAGGAAGAGCCGGGCGGTCGCCATCTCCTTGTCGGGATCATCGAGGTTGCAGATGAGATTGGCGCCCCAATTGTCGGCCTCGCCCAGCGCCGAACGGATCGTGTTGATCTGCTCCTCGATCGCCGCGAGCGGGAGACCGGCGCTGCCGTGAAAGGCCATGAAGCCATGCCGCGCGGCGTTGATCACCATGTCGGGCGTGGTGATCCCCCGCGCCATCTCGCCGACGATGTAGGCAAACCGGCACCCATGGGTCCTGCGGAAGGCGACATCGCCGAGCCACTCGGGATGGAGCGGCGGCAGGAGCCCGAGCAGATCGACCTCATCGTCGTCGAGGATGGCATCGACGTCGTCGGCGCCCGAGCCGGGCAGGTAGCCGATCGCCTGGTCGTCCCGCCGCCTTATGAGGGAGAGCGCCGAGCGGCAATCGATCCCGGCCGGGAAGGACCCGGCGTCGCCCTCGGCCCAGACATAGGCGGGCGTCCGGCGCTCGCGCCGTTCCACGCCAAGCTTCATGATCTCTGCATTTGCGACGCTCATTTTGGCCTCCTTCGCAACGGTTGCGGACCTGCAGTTCAAGGATGATCGACGCCGGCTGTTTCAGGCCGACATCGCGCGGCCGTGAGAGGTGTTTCGTCGGTTTCAGTCGCGGACCGGCGGGCCCGCTCGACGCCCGTCGCTTGTCGCCGCCGACGGGACGTCCCGTTTCGCCAAAGTGCGAGCAGGTGTCGACCCGAGGCGGCAGCGAGTCCAAAGAGCATCACCATCGGCACGTCTGCCGGACTGACCCAAGCGTTCGGACCGGTCACGGGAGCGAGGGTACGGACCAGTATGTCCCTTGCCTCGAAGTCCGCGCGGCGGATCAGAGCCGCGAAGGCGGATGTCGTCCCGGCGAATTCCGGGCGATCCGCTGCAATCGATCCCGCGTGGGGATGTGCGGCATGGACGATGGCTTTCATGTCCGTTTCCCGCCTGAGCATTGAAGCTGCTGCGAGAATGCCGGGCCACCATTTCGCCGGTGCGTCCCGATTCCGGAAAACGGGTTTCTGTGGTTTCAGTCCCGTGAGCTATGCGGAGCGCAGGCTGATCAGGAGAGCCGCCGTCGTGGCGATGAACATCGTCACCGCCATCGAAAGCGGGGTGGTGGCGAACAGCGTGCCGGCCAGCTGGGTTACGAAAGCGCCCTTGGCGAAGACAGCGAAGTTGAAAAGGCCGGCCGCGGCGCCGGCGGACGACGCATCGACCGCCAGCGCGGTCGACGTCAGGCCCGGAAGGACGAGTCCGGCGGCTAGCGCCATGACCGTGGCGATCCCGATGAAGGCGGACAAGGCGATGCCGCCGAACTGGCCGGCTGCGACGCCACTTCCCGCGACGGCCGCCGCGAACAGGAGGACGCCGATGGCGCTCGTCCGCCGGCCGAACCGGCGATAGAGGGTCGGCGCCAGAAGGGTCCCGCCCACATAGCCGACGCCGAGCCACACGAAGAGGATGGCGAAGTGGACGGAGCCGAGGCCGTAAGCCATTGCGATCTTCGGTCCGAATGCGACCAGGCAGAAGTAGTTGGTCATGACGAAGCCCGCGCACGAGCACTGGGCGAGGAATGCGCGGGTCCGCAACAGCCTCGAGGTGCGGCGAAACCAGCCTCCAATGCGGTCCGTCGGCTCTGGCCGGTCGGCGATCCGCCGCCAGGCGGTGATGCCGAGGACAACGCCTGCAATGAGCATCCCGGCGAGGACGGAGCGCCAGCCGAAGCTTCGGTCGAGGGCGGCACCCGCCAGCGGCGCGGCAAGGATGGCGACCGCCATGCCGACATTGAGGTAGCCAAGTCGGCGGGATAGTGCCTCGCGTTGCGAGCCGTCGGCGACCATGGCCTCGGCGAGGATCAGGCACGCCGCGCCCCCGGCCCCTTGGAGCAGGCGACCGAACGCAAGAACGTCGATGGACGGCGCCGACGTGGCCACGGCGCTGCCGATGCAGAAGATCCCGATGGCAACCAGCAGCGCCGAACGCCGGCCGTAGGCATCCGAGGCGGCGCCGAAGCCGAGCTGTGCGGCTGCGGCACCCGCCAGGAACGCCGTGAGGGTCAAGTGTACGGAGCGATCGCTTGCCGAGAAGGCGGCCTGGACTGCGCCCAGCGACGGCAGGAGCGCGTTCATCGACACCGCGCCGAGTGCCGCCAGTCCCATCATCAGCGGCAGTGCAGTCCGGGCATCGCCGCGGTGCCCAACCGGGCGTTCGGCGGTCATGGTTCGTCGTCTCCGATGCCTGGATCAGGCGGCCGGCGCGAGCGCCGGCGATCCGGCCTTCTCGCTCGGGCGCGCACCGGAGAACACCACCGCGCGCACCTTTCCGGTGACCGGATCCGGCGCGATCGACGACACCGGCCGGACCTCGATCGCAACGTTGGCGAGCGACCGGCTGGCAAACAAGGCCCGGAGCTTGGCCCGCGCATCCGCGACAGCGTCCGCGATCGCTGCTGCGGTCAGCCCGGGCTCGGGCACGAGGTCGAGCCGGCACGCCTCGTTGCCGACATGGAACTGGAATCGCTCGACGTGCTTCCAGGACAACGAACCGAAGGCGAACGATGTGATCCGCTCCTCGCGCCCGTCGGGCGTCCGGAAGACAATGTCGCCGCCTTCGGCGCGGCCGACGATCTCCTTCACCCGGCGGTAGGGCGACGATGCCGCGGCCGGCGCTTCAACCGGGATGAGACGATCGTTCATCCGGTAGCGGATCAGCGGCAGCGAGCGATTGAAGAGGTTGGTCACGAGGGTGTGGTCGCGCTCGATCTCGAAGATGAAGCTTTCCTCGAACAGGACCATGTCCTCGCCGGCGCCCCGGCTCATGCCCATGATGAGGTGTTCGGACGAGCTGTAGACATTGATCAGAGGCCGGCCGAAGGCCTGCTCGATCGCCTCGCGGTGCTGCGGAAAGACCACCTCGCCGCTGCATTGCAGGAACTGGGGGCGGATGTTCAAGCCGCCGGCGCGCTGGGCGTCGGCGAGAACCGAGAGCGCGGTCGGATAGCCGACGACGATGTCGGGCTGAAAGCGATCGATATCCGCGACCGTTTCGTCTACCGGGCCGAGGATGTCGAAGCCGCGGGCGTCGTAGGCGAGCCTCAGCAAGCCTTGGCTCGCGGTCATCGCCATGCCGGCGCCCGCGCCGCGATCATTGACGATGCCGTAGAAGGCCAGTCTCCGGCGGCGTCCGCGGTAGGGGTTGATGCGAAGCGCCGGCGCCAGGCCGCGGGCCCAGTCAGCGTTGTCGTAGACAAAGAAGCCGGTCTCGCCGGAGCTGCCGGAGGTGTGGATGACGTGATAGCGCCCATCCATCAGTGCCGCGTCACTGCCACCTTCGGCCGCGAACGCCGAGACACGGGACCAGCTGAGGGCTCGATCGGTGACGATCCGGTCGTAGTTGGCGATGACTGTCGCCTTGTCGATGACGGGGAAGTCCTCGACCGAGCAACGTTCGGGGTCGATCCGCAGATCGGCCATGACGTCCCGGTAGTATGGCGAGTGCCGGGCACAGTGGCGGACCAGGGCGCGGAACTTGCGCCGCTGCAGGTCCTCGAGGCGCGAACGGCTCCCGCGCTGTACGGCCAGCCCCTCGCCATGCGCCCTGAGAAGATTGAGCAGAAACATCGCGGCCTCCTGTGGTTCGATCGGAGGCCAAACCTGATCACTCGTCGTTTCGCGACGATTTCGGATCGCCGGCAAGCATGCTTCGAATGTTTCAGCCGGGCAGCGGACAGCCGTTGCCGGCGTCGTCGCCGCGCCGCGGTCTGCAACAATTGAAACAGAGTTCCCGCCATGCGGGCATCAGCCGGAAACGAGCGCCCGCCAAACATCGCTGCATGTGCCGTCCCGATCGGTACAGCGAGCCGGGCAAGATTTCGGACCGGGTAGCGGACGGGCGGGCGGCGCGGCCACCGTTTCCGGGAGACTCGTCCATGCCCCATTGGCTTCGCCCCCTCGCCGCAGTCGCACTGGGCGTTCTCATGCTGAACGCGCCTGCGGCGCAGGCCGGTGAACTGTCCGATCCCACCGGGTCGGTGATTCTGGTCGTGGGCGGCGCGATCACCAATACCAACGCCGCCGGCCGCGCCGAATTCGATCGGACCATGCTCGAGGCGCTCGGCGTCGAGACCTTGACCACCACGACGACCTGGACCGACGGACCACAGGTGTTTGACGGTGTTCTCGCGTCAAAGGTCCTCGAGGCCGTCGGGGCCCATGGCGAGACGGTGATGGCCACCGCGCTCAACGACTACACCGTGGAAATCCCGGTGTCGGATTTTCTCGACTATCCCGTGCTGCTGGCGCTGCGGATGAACGGTGTCGAACTCACATCGCGCGACAAGGGGCCGATCTGGGTCGTCTACCCCCGCGACGAGTACGGCGAACTGCGCGACCCGAGGAACGACCTCAAGTGGATCTGGCAATTGAGGTCGATCGACATACGATGAACCGTCATTGGCATTGGAAGTTCTCACTGCTGATCGGCATCCTCATCAGCCTCGCCGCCGCTCTTGCCGTCGTCTTCGCTTACACGTCGAAGGCGGCGCGGTCGGTCGAAAAGTGGAACGTCGAATACTCCACGTGGCACCTCAGCCAGCTGGAAGCCGAATACTGGCGGCTCCTCGATGCGGCAAACCGCTACGCCGATCGCAGCGCCGACGTGGATCGCGCCGGGCTCGATCTCCGCATCGATATCTTCGTCAGCCGCCTCTCGCTCATCGAGACCGGGGTGGCCCATGAACGACTGGTGCAGATCGCCGACGCCCAGGACAACTACCGCAAGGTCCGCGCCATCGTCGATGAGCAGGAGCCAGCCCTGCGGCGGGTCGCCCCCGGAGACCCGGTGGAGATGCAGCGCATTCTCGCCGCTTTGACCCCGCTCGGTCCTCTGCTCAAGGCGCTGACGCTCGATTTCGAATTCTTCGAGACCACCGGCGCAATGACGGCGATCCAGACACTGCGCGACAACTTCATCCTGGGCGCAATGCTCATCGCGGCGTTGACGTTCACGGGCATCGTGCTGATCGCTTTCCTCATTGCCGAGGTCGGGGTGCGGCGCCGGCTGTTCCATACCGCCCTCGCCAATCAGGAGCAGGCGCGGATCGCGCGCGAACGGGAAGCGGCGACGCTGGTCGAGGCCGGGCGGCGTTTTCTCGCGGTCGCCCGGGCGAACCCGGTGCCCATGCTGGTCTGCGAAATCCGCGACGGCACCATCCACTATGCCAATCCCGCTGCGGAATCCCTCCTGGGGCTGCGGGAGGAGAACGGCAGGTTCGGCCACGTCGCGTCGTTCTTCCCCGATCCGACCGACTTGCAGGCCCTTGCCACTCCGGACGCCGTGGCGATCGCTGCGCAGCGGGAGACCGAGATGCGCACGGCCGATGGCCGGCGTTTCCCGGTGGCGCTCTCGGCTCGCACGCTCGACTACGATGACGTTCCGTGCGTCGCGCTCGGCATCCTCGACCTCAGCGAGAAGCATGCGGCGGAGCTCGAGATCGAGCGCCAGCGCGAGATCATCACCCACCGCGAAAAGGTCGGCGCCCTCGGATCGCTGCTGGCGGGCGTCGCCCACGAGCTCAACAACCCGCTGTCGATCGTCGTCGCCCAGGCCACGCTGCTCGAGGAGCACGTCACCGATGCGGCGACCGTTGCGCGAAGTTCCAAGATTCGCTTCGCCGCGGAACGCTGCGCACGGATCGTCAAGTCCTTCCTGGCCATGGCGCGTCAGCGTGCGCCGTCACGGGCGGCTGTGAACCTCAACGAGGCGGTGGACGCGGCGCTCGAATTGCTGGGCTACGGGCTCCGGTCGGCGGGCATCCAGTTCCGCAGCCAGCTCGCGCCGGACCTGCCCACCATCTGGGCCGACCCGGTCCAGATCGGACAGGTGCTCACCAACCTCATCGTCAACGCCCAACAAGCCCTGGCCGACCGGCCCGAACCGCGGCGGCTTGTCGTCGCCACGCGGTTCGATGCGGTCGCCAACATGGCGGAGGTGGCGATATCGGACAATGGACCGGGCATTCCGCCGGACATGAGGACACGCATCTTCGAACCGTTCTTCACGACCAAGCCGCTCGGCGTTGGCACCGGCATCGGTCTTTCTGTCTGCCACAGTGTCGTCGCCTCGCACGATGGCACCGTGGTCGTCGACGACGCTCCGGGTGGCGGCGCCTCGTTCATCGTCCGACTGCCGCTCGGCAAGCCGGAACCGCATCAGAGCGAGCGCGTTGCGGGTCTGGTGACCGTAGCACCCGGCGGACGCCTGCTGATCGTCGATGACGAGCCCGAAGTGGCAGCTACGCTCGCCGAGATCCTTTCCCGCGACGGTTATGCGATCGACATCGTCAACGACGGTGCGACTGCGATGGAGAAGATCCACAGCGGCGAATACGATCTGATCCTCAGCGACATCCGCATGCCAGGCATCAACGGAATGGAGCTGTATCGCCGCCTGCGGGACGACTGCGCGGCTCTTGCCGACCGGCTCATCTTTGTGACCGGCGATGCGCTCAGCGCTTCAGTTCAGGAGTTCCTCGCCGAACAGGCGCGGCCGAGGATCGAGAAGCCGTTCATTCCAGCTGACGTGCGGATGATCGTCGCCACGGCCATCGCCCGGAACGGTCCGCCCACCCCGGCCTGAAACAAATGAAACAATCCTCTCGATCCGCGGAAACATCGCCGAAACCGACTCCCGCCATAGCTGCAGGATCGCGCGGGGCACATTGCGAATAGTCCGCGCTTTTCTGCCTTCCGGGGCAAAACATGGATTCGGGTAGCGCCTATCCGCGCATCGCGGCGCCGGGAACGCTTCAACTGGTTGTCGGCCACCGTCGCTCCGATCGGAGCGGCGGTTCGCCTGAGAAGGATCGATCCGTGCCGATGGATGGCGCCCGAGACGACAACGGCAACGCCGACGGGCGCCGTGCCGTCCTGGTGGTCGACGACGAGGATGACATCCGGGAAACCCTGGCCGAGATCCTCGAGATCGCCGGCTACTCGGTGGACACGGCAACAAGCGGCCTCGACGGTCTGGCCCGGCTCGGCGCGCGCGACTATCACGCCGTCATCAGTGACGTCTCCATGCCCGGCATGAACGGGATGGAGTTCTACCGGCACTTGGCCCGCGGAAACACCGCTCTGGAGACCCGCTTCGTGCTCGTCACCGGCGACAGCCTTGGCGGAGCGGTCCGGCAATTCCTCGACGAGACGGGCGTACCCTGCATCGAAAAGCCGTTCGCTCCCGACGAGGTTCGCCGGGTGCTTGCGGCCAGGCTCGGTCCGCCGCGATAGGAGCTATCGGGCGGGTCCGGTCCCGGCGAGCATCTCGGCGACGATCCGGCGCACCTCCGCTGGCAGGAAGGGTTTCTCGATGCAGGGTACGCCGGTCGAATCGAGAAAGGCCTGGATTGAGGCACCGAGGCTGTCGCCGGTGACAAGGACCAGCTTCCGCGCCAGTTCCGGCCTCACCTCCTTGATGCCCCGATAGAGCGCGATACCGTCCCGGTCGGGCATGTGGACGTCGCTGATCACGGCATCGTAGGCGTGCACCGCGATCAGGTCGAGGGCCGCTTGCCCGCTGTCGGCGAGATCGATGGCGTAGCCATCGATCTCGAGAATGTCGGAAAGGACTTCCGCCACGCCCGGTTCGTCGTCGACCACGAGTATGCGCTGTCCGGCAGCGACGGGCGGAGGCACAGACGGGGCCGCAGCCGTCTGGCCGGTCTCGTCGCCGACGGGCAGGCGGACGCGGAAGACGGCGCCGCCGCCGGCCGCATCGGTCAGTTCGATCGTGCCGCCGTGGGAGGACACAACGCCGTGACAGACCGACAGTCCGATCCCGGTCCCCACCCCCAGCGGCTTGGTGGTGAAGAACGGTTCGAAGATCCGCGCCTTGATATCGGCGGGAACTCCGGGGCCGCTGTCGGTGACAGCGACGCAGACCGTGTGCGTCTCCGCGTCAGCGGTGGTCGCAACATGCAGCCGCCGCTGCCCTTGATGATCGGCCATGGCTTGCTGCGCATTGACGATCAGGTTGGTGACGACCTGACTGAGCTGGTCGGGATCGGCCCAGATCGAGGGCAGCGTCGGCGCAAGATCGGCGGTCACCTCGATGCCCGCGGTACGAAGGTTGTAGCTGAGCAATTCCAGCGCCGCCGCGACCACTTCGTTGAGATCGACGGCGGTGCGTGACGGCGGCCGCTGGCGGGCCATCGCCAGGAAGGTCTTGACGATGCGCGCGCAGCGTTCGGCTGCATTCCGGATCTTGCCGCCGCGGGTCACCGTCGCCTGGTCGGTCGCGAGTTCCTCAAGCATTGTCGCCTGGGCGACGACCACAGAGAGCGGGTTGTTGAGCTCATGCGCGACGCCGGCGAGAAGCGACCCGAGCGCGCCGATCCGCTCACTCTGATAGATTCTTTCGCGCTGACGCTGAATCTCCGCCTGAGCCTCCTGGATCTGGGTCAGATCGACCAGTCCGATCGCGAAGGCCGCGCGGCCGTCATAGTCAAAGGCGCGGGAGGAGAGAGCCGCGGGAAAGGTCTCGCCACTGACGCGACGGAGCCTGGTCTCGACGTTGTCGGCAAGTCCCGCCATGACCAGCCCGCGCAGCCGATCCATCTCGGACTGAGACTCGAAGAAGGCGGCCATCGGTTCTTCGAGAGGTTTGTCGGCGTCGAACCCCAGCAGCGCGTGCGCCACAGGGTTGGCGTAGCGTATGCCGCCGCCATCGGCTTCGATGACGATGAGCGCCATCGGACTCGACTCCGCGATGGCCCGGAACCTTCGACCCGACTCGGCCTGGAGCGACTCTCGTTGTTTCTCCGCATCGAGTTTGTCCCGCTCGATCAGGCTGGCGCGGAAAGCGACGAGCGCGCGCGACACGTCGCCGATCTCGTCACCGCGCTCGGGCAGGTGGAGGGGCGCGTCGCGGTCGCCGTTCCGCATCTCGTCCATGGCCCCGACGACCGCGTTGATGGGGCGAACGACGCTGAGAATCGTGATCGCGAACCCGATGACGGCAACCACCAGCGCCATGCTGAAGCCATTGACCAGGGCCTGCTGGCCCATCGCGCGCACTGGCGAATAGATCTCGTCTGTATCGGCTTTGGCGGCGATGACCCAGCGGGTCCCAAGGAAGTCCAGCGGCGTGTAGGCCACCAGAACATCCGATACGGTCCCGTTGGCGTGCTCCTCGCGGCCGTATCCCAGTCCGGACTCGCCGGCGAATCCGTTCTTGATCACGTCGATCGAGGATCGCTGCTGGAGGATGGAAGCGTCATCGGCGAGCCGGCTGGCGCTGCGGACGAGAAGATCCTGCCCGACGATCAGGGTCTCGCCGGTCTGGCCCAACCCGGCGGCACCCTGCATGAGCCGATCGATGGGATCGACGGCCAAGGCGAGCACCAGTACCCCCAGCGGCTCCCTCGCCTTCGAGTAGACGATCGCCGCGACGAAGCCGGTGAGATCGCCGGCAGCGGCCTGATAGGGTGTGAAGTCGACGAACGCCACCTTGCCACTGGCCTTGTTCGCGATCGCTGCACGGAACGTCTCGGCCAACCCCCCGTGCCCATCCGGCGCCACTCGGCTGGCGAAATCCGGACGCTTGTTGACCGAATAGATGACATTGCCGCCGAGATCGATGAGCAACAGGTCGCGATAGCCGTAGACCTGCGCGAAGTCGCGCAGCCCGGGATGGAAGAGCGCGTGCGCCGCACTGTAGGCCGACCCGTCCGGGGCCTGATCGAGACGGCTGCGCCGTGGCTCAGGGTTGGGATTCTCGGTCACGTAGCTGCGGTAGAGGGACGCCGCGGCCTGCGGGCCAAGGAGACCGTAGCCGTTGCTCAGGGCGGCGAGACCCTCGACGACGACGGGCGTCTGCGAGCCGAGGCGCAGATCGCGTCCGACCGACGCGAGGTAGTCGCTGACGGTCACCATCCGGGCCTGGAGCAAGCCAAGCAGCTTGTCTTCGGCGACGGCGCGGAGCTGACGCGATGCCCAGCTGTAATCTGCGACTGCCCCGGCCATGCCGGCGACGATGGCGGCGGCCACCACGAGCAGCGGAATCTTGATCGCGAGACGGAGATTGGTCCATGGACGGACGAGCAGTCTCGGCCAGCCTGAGCCGGTATCGTCCCCGGCGGGGTCGGGGCCTGGCGCCGCGTCCGCCCCGCCTTCCGGCCGGTTGGCGGAAGGGAGCAGCGACGGTTCGTCCGAGTCGTTCGCGAGGGCCAAACTCGTTCACACCATGTGCGGGGCCGCGCTACTTCACCGTTCGCGGCCAGAGCCGCGCCCAGACCTTGTCACTGAGTTCGCGGGCCGCCGGCGAACAGGGCTCGACCGGCCGCAAGCGATCCCGCTTTGCCGGCGCTACGCCTTCGAGCTGGTCGCGGGCGACGGCCTCGTCCATGAAAGCCTCGGAGCCCGCGATCGCATTCGTGTAGCCGGTGAAGTTGCTGACGGCTGCGATGTTCTCGGGCTGCATGATCCAGTTGAGGAATATCTTCGCGTTCTCGGGGTTCCATGCGTCGGAGGGGACGGCGTAGGCGTCCTGCCACCAGGCACTGCCTTCCTTGGGCACGACGTAGATCATTTCGGGTACGGAGCGCTGCATCAACCGGGCGCCGCCGTCCCATATCTGCAAGATCGCAACCGAACCGCTCGTCACCAGATCAATGCCGTCCTGGAGCGAGTCGGGGACATTCGGGTTGGTGCCCGAGGTGTAGAAGGCGAGTTTCGGCTTCTGCGCCTGCAGGACATCGAGGATGTGCTGCGCCTCTGTTGGGTTTTCGGTGCAGGGATTGACGCCGGCATAGTAGGCCGCCGCCCGGTACATCTCGTACTGGTCGTCGAGCGCGACGATCTTGCCGGCGATCTCAGGGCGCGGCGCGAAGAACTCCGACCAGCTTTCCTCCAGGAGGCCACCGACGACCTGCCGCGGGTCGTACATGAAGCCGCTGGTCCCATTCATGTTGGGTACCGAGTAGACGCGGGCAGGGTCGAACCAGGGATCGTCGAACGGTGCCCGTACGTGGGCGAAGTTCGGCATCCGGGCGGCGTCGACAGGCTGCAGCAGGCCTTCCTCGATCAGAATCTCGACCATGTAGTCGGACGGTACGACGACGTCGTAGTGACCGGATGCGCTCCTCAGCTTGTCGAGGAGATCCTCGTTGCTCTGGTAGATCTCGGTGACGACATGAATACCGGTCTCGGTTTCGAACTTGTCGAGCAGGTCCGGCGGGAAGTAATCGGCCCAGTTGAACAGAACCAGGGTCCCCTCCGCCAATGCGGAGAATTGGGCCGCACACGATGCAACCCCACAGAGGGCGGCCACCGCAGCGGTCCTCCACCATATGTTCATGCGAAGGCCCCAGCGCCGCATCTGCAGCGGCTATCTCAATGCAGCCGCAACTGCCAGCCTATTCGTGATATCTTGTCGAGGGCAAGTCAAATTCAAATCAAGTGTGCGTCAATTGCCTTCTCAAGGCCCCAGGATCGATAACAGAGCGTTGCAAAATTCTACTTTCGGTTTAGCCTAGAGAGAGTAGCTCGTTTCGATTTCGGGGCCGACAAAGCCGACAGCTTCTGCTTGGCGGACCCCCGGCATGACCGCAACGTCATAGAGTTCGTCTATCGTGTGCTGAAAGCGGAGCCATTCGACGATCGTGCCACTGTCGATGTCGACGACAATCAGACCGCAGCGCGGTGCGGCGCGTTTCGCGGCCAGGCGTTCGCCCAGCGGCAGCCCTTCGAAGGTCTGGTTGCCGCGCGGTCGCGACAGGCCGATGACGGCATGACGGCCCGCGAAGGCCAGGCCGCGGGCATAGCCCGGGCAGAAGCAAACGGGCGTGAAACGGCCGTCGTCGGGGTCGATCGTGCCGAACTCGCCGGTCCCGGAATTGAGGATCCAGAGGCGCCCGTCATAGAGGCGCGGTGAGTGCGGCATCGACAATCCGCCCGCCACCCGTTCGCCGCTCGCCACGTCGAGAACGACTCCGCCCTGACGTCGGTCATCGCGCCAGCCGTCGGCCACATCGGACTCGCTCACCGCGCTGACGTAGGCGGGACGGCCCCCGGCCATGGCAAGGCCATTGAGATGGCACCGGTCCTCGGGCGCAAGCCGGCTGATGAAAGGCGGGTGCCACAGCGGACGAAAGCTGGCGCTGTCGGAGACAGTCGCGAGGCATGAATAGAGGGTGTTGACGAAGATCGGCCGGCGTTCGCCGTCGACGACGCCGAGGCCGATGTCATGCATATCGATACGGCCGGTCACGCGGGCCTCGCGCGGGATGAACCGGCGATCTGCTCCGCCAGCGGTGGTTTCGCCGGGCGCGAGACCATTTTCGAACCGCCACAGCATCCACAGACCGCTCGTCCACAGCGACTGGCCATCCGTCCACAGGCCCTGGCACTGCTCGATCATCCGCTCATGGGCGCGCACCGAGCCGTCCGGCCTCCGGCCTATGAAGAACACGCGGCCGGCCTGGTAGGTGGTCAGGACGAGACACGCATCCGCGCGGCGCATCCAGTCCGGAAAACGCGGCGAGAGAATCATCATCTGCGGCTTCGGGCCGTGGCCGGCCGCATCGGGACCGGTGGCGCGTTCGGACTTCAAGCGGCCCTCCACAGGCGGCGTGCGACGGTCACTGCCAGCGTGACAGCGGACGATCGTGACGCGCGGGGGACGCAAAGAAAAGGCTGTCCGCGCCGCAGCGGCGAATCCATCCACGGACTCATCAGATCACCATGAAGTCGCTGGCATCGACGTCGAGGTGCTTGCCGATCTTTGCGAATACCACCGCATCCCGACCGCCCTTGCCGTCTGCATCGTAGAGGACCCGGCCGCTCGCATCGTCGTAGACGATCCGGTCGTGGGCATCTTTGGCCTTGCCGCCGACCGCGAAGGCTTCGTCCGCGAGAGTGCCCGGAGCCAGCTTTCTGAAGATCGCGCCATCAAGCACGAAAGTATCCGTACCGGCCTCGAAGTCGAGGACCTTGTCGACGTTGGCCTTGAGCTTGTCGGCGAAGACGAAGGAGTCGGCGCCATCGCCGCCAATCAGCTTGTCCTTGCCCCTGCCGCCGTCGAGCACGTCGTCGCCACCCAAGCCCGAGAGCCGATCCTTGCCGCCGCGTCCGCTCACGGTGTCGGCTTCCGCCGACCCGGCCAGCACGTCGGCGGTCTTGGCGCCGAGGATCGTCAGGCCCGCAACGTCGCTGACGGTGACGGCGATGGCCTGGTCGGCGACCGCGGTTCCATCCGAGACCCTGACGACGACATCATAGACGTTGTCGCCACCGACATCCCCGGGCTGCTCGAAGTCGGGTGCCGACTTGAACGACAGTGCGCCGCTGGCGGCGTCGATCACGAAGCGGGCCGCGTCGGCTCCGCCAGCAATCGAGAACGCCGGCGTATTGTCGGGATCGGCTGCCGCCACCGTGGTGACGAACGCACCGTTCTCGGCCACCATCGCGTCGGCCGTCGGACCGCCGCCAAGCGAGGTGATCTTCGGCGGATCGTTCTCCGGGGAGATCTGCACCACCACGCGGAGCGTCGCCACGTTCTCGAGATAGGTCAGGGCGCCGCCGTCGCCGGCGACAACCGCGTCAATGTCCCCGTCGCCGTCAAGGTCGACGAAGGTCGGTGCGGCCTGGTTGCCCACGTCGATGCCGTCAAAGGGATTGGCCGCGCCGGTCCGCTGGACAAAGACCGGCGCGGTGGCGGTGCCGGTGTTTTCGAAAAAGCTGACCGTGCCGTCGGCCGCGCCGACCGCGAGATCGAAGTCGCCGTCGCCATCGGTATCGGCAAAGGTCGGCCTTGCCTGGTCGCCGACGTCGATCCCCTCGAACGGATCGCTCGCGCCGATCTGTTTGCTGAACTCGCCTTCCGTTGCGGAGCCTACATTCTTGAAGAAGGCGAGATGGCCGACGGCGTTGCCGACCACCGCGTCAAGGTCGCCGTCGCCGTCAAGGTCGGCCGCTGCCGGCGCGGCGCTGCTGCCGACGCTGAATGCGAGCCTGCCCGCCCCGAAGGTCGGGGAGACAGCCGTGCCGGTGTTCTCGCTGTAGATTACGCTGCCCGAGGCCTGGCCGAACGCGAGGTCGAGGTCGCCGTCGCCGTCCAGATCGGCGAGTCCCGGGTGCGGTATCGAATCGTCGAAACTGGCGATCGCCGCAAACGGATTGTCGCTTCCGCTTCGCTGGGTGAACGCCGGTTGCGTCGCCGAGCCGGTGTTTTCGAAGAACGCGATCTCGCCGACGCTGGTTCCGACCAGCATGTCGAGATCGCCGTCGCCGTCGAGGTCTCCGAATGCAACGTTGGACCCGGCATCGACGGCGATCCCGTCGAAGGGGTCGGAACTGCCCGATCGGGTTTCCAGGATCACCGGCGCGAGGTCGCTGGCGGACGAGTCGGCGAAGTGGATGGTGAGCGTTCGGCTCACCGTCGGCGCGTCGGAGCCGTTGGCGTAGGTGAGGTTCTCGATGACCGCTCCGATGGCCTCCGCGGTTGCGGTCGGGCCGAATGAGACGACCAGATCGCTTCCCTGTCCGCCGCTCGCGCTGCCGATCGGGATGCCGCCGAAGCTGAGGGTTCCGGCGAGATAGCCGATCTCGCCGGCGCCGGTCCCTTCGTTGCGGATCGACAGGACATCCTCGGGGAGCAGGCCCGACACCGTCAGCGTTCCCCCCGCGCCGCCGGCGAAGGCGACCTCGGGGTCGATCAGCATCGGTGCGGCGTTGACGGCGTTTTCGCCGAACACGACAAGGCCGGAGAGGCCTTCCAGGGTGACGGTGGTCATGGCGGCGCCCTCCAGGCTGGTGCGGAGAGGGCTTCGCCGAGGCGGGCCAGGTCGTCCGAACCGCCGGACGGTCTCTCCTGTTGCGGCGAAGGATGGGACCTGGCGGTTTCGCGCCTATTTCGTCCTGGCGGCGCCCGTGTTTCGAATGCTTCAGCCGGCCGACCGGAACGCCGCAGATCAGATCACCAGGAAGTCCGCCGCATCGAGATCGAGTCCCTTGGCGATCTTGGCGAAGACCACAGCATCCGCGCCGCCCTTGCCGTCCACGTCGTAGAGCAGCTGGCCTTTCTTCGCGTCGTAGATCATGTGGTCGGAGGCATCCTTCGCCTTCCGGCCGAGGACGAAGTCGTCGGCCGCGAGAGTCCCGGCCGCAAGTTGCTTGAACACCTTGTCGTCGAGGACGATCCGGTCGGCATTCGACTGGAAGTCCTTGATGTTGTCGACGTTGGCCTTGAGCTTGGCGTTGAAGACGAAGCTGTCGTCGCCGGCGCCGCCGGTAAGCTTGTCGTTGTCCTTGCCGCCGACCAGCCAGTCGTTGCCGTCGCCGCCCGACAGCTTGTCCTTGCCCTTGCCGCCATCGAGCTGGTCGTCGCCGCCGAGTCCGGCGAGCTTGTCGTTCTTGGCCTTGCCGACGATCGAGTCCTCCTCGCTGGTCGGCATCGCCTGGCCCTTGACGGTCTTCGAGCCGTCGACGGTGTCCTTCTTCTTGCTGCCGGAGATGACGACGCCGTCCTCGTTGTCGACGGCGACCGTTATCGCCTTCGTGACGCTCGCACTTCCATCCGACGCCCGCACCGTCAGTTCATAGCTGTTGTTGCCGTCGGCATCGGCAGGCGCTTCGTAATCCGGCGCCGCCTTGAAGCTGAGCGCCCCGGTCGACGGATCGATCTTGAACAGAAGCGCGTCGTCGCCACCCGCTATCGAGAAGGTGACCGTGTCGCCGTCGGCGTCCGTGGCAGTGGCCTTGCCGACCGCGGTCGTGTTTTCGGTGACGGCGAAGGCCGACGCCGACGTGATCACCGGGGCCGCATTCGGGCCGCCGCCGCCGCCCGCGTCGTTGACGCCGCTGACGGTGATGGTGACGGTCTGCGTCGCGGACTCGCCGCCGTCGTTGTCGACGGCCTTGTAGGTGAAGCTCACGGCGTCGTTGTCGCCCGAGCCGAGCGCCTCGAAGGCGCCGTCGGGGTCGAAGCTGAAGGTGCCGTCGGAGTTGAAGGTCAGGCTGCCCTTGGCGACGTCGTCGACGAGGACGTAGTGGTCGATCGTCCCGTCGACGTCGCTCGCCGCCGGCACCGCGCCGTCGACCGGCGTGTTCTCGTCGGTGCCGATCGCTCCATCCGAAGCGACCGGGGCGTCGTTGAGGCCGCTGACGGTGATGGTGACGGTCTGCGTCGCGGACTCGCCGCCGTCGTTGTCGACGGCCTTGTAGGTGAAGCTCACGCTGTCGCTGTCGCCGGAGCCGAGCGTCTCGAAGGCGCCGTCGGGGTCGAAGCTGAAGGTGCCGTCCGAGTTGAAGGTCAGGCTGCCCTTGGCGACGTCGTCGACGAGGACGTAGTGGTCGATCGTCCCGTCGACGTCGCTCGCAGCCGGCACCGAACCGCTGACCGCAGAGTCTTCATCGGTCGTTTCGCTGCCGTCGGATGCGACCGGGGCGTCATTCTCGGCGGTGACGGCGACGACGATCTCCGCCACCGACGCCGGGTTGTTGCTCAGGTAGGTGAGGTCGGTGTCGTAGGAGCCGATGACCGCATCAAGGTCGCCGTCGCCGTCGACGTCGGCGAAGGTCGGCGCACTGTAGCCCCAGGTGGCGCTGACATCGACCCCGGCGAAGGGGTTGTCAGTGCCGCTCAGCTCGCTGAATGCGGGCGAATTGGCGGTGCCCACGTTTTCGAAGGTGTGAAGGGTCCCGCCGATCTCGCCGACGACGAGGTCAAGGTCGCCGTCTCCGTCGAGATCGACGAAGGCGGGATTGGCGTTGTCGCCGACGTCAATGCCGTCGAAGGGACTGCCGTTGCTCGTCCGGTCGACGAAAGAGGCCGCAGAGGCAGTGCCGGTGTTCTCGAAGTAGTGGAGTGTACCGTCCCGCGTGCCGATGACCAGGTCGGCATCGCCGTCTCCGTCGATATCCGCCAGGGTCGGCGTGTTGTACCAGAGGTCGATTTGTCGGGTTACGGCGGCGAACGGACTCGATGCGAGGGTGACGGGCGTGAATTCCGGCGCGGTAGTCGTTCCGGTGTTCTCGAAGAAATGGACGGGTTCGGTGTAGGTGCCGACCACGAGGTCGAAGTCGCCGTCGCCATCGATGTCGACGAAGGCGGGGATCGGGTTCTGGCCACCGTCGATGAGCCCGGCGACCGGGTCTTCTGCACCGGTGACGGCGGCGAAGGAAGGATCGGCTGCCGTGCCGATGTTCTCGAAGTAGCTCAGTCCCTCGCTGGTGCCGACGACCATGTCGAGATCGCCATCGCCGTCGAGGTCGGCAAACACTGGCGCGGCGTAGAAGCCCGGGCTGATGCCCGAGAACGGACTGGCGGATCCGCTCTGTTCGACATAGCCGGAACTTCCGTCGTCGACGCTGATCGCCAGGGTTCGGGTGGCAGTGGGCGTATTGGAGCCGTTGGCATAGGTGAGGTTCTCGACCAGCGCCTTGACCGCCTCGGCCGTCGCATTGCCGTTGAAGGTGACGACCAGCGATTCGCCCGCACCGCCGCTTGCGGCGCCGATCGCGAGGCCGGCATAGGTCACCGTCGACCCCGACAGGCCGATCTCGTGGGCGCCCGTCCCCTGGTCGCGGATGGAGACGACGTCTTCGGCAAGCAGACCCGATACCGTGAGGCTGCCGCCGCCGAAGCTCGCTCCCGCGCCGCCAAGGGTGATGTCGGCATCGAGGAGTTGCGGACCGGCGTTGACGGCGCTCTCGGTGAACGTCACGTTCGAATCGAGATCGAGGATCTTCGGCGACGTACCGGTGACGGTGACCGTCACCGTCTGGATGTCGGACATCGCCCCACCATCATCGACCCCGCGATAGGTGAAGGTGACGACCTCCTCCTGCCCGTCGCCCAGCACCTTGAACGCGCCGTCGGGGTCGAAGCTGAAGGTGCCGTCCGAGTTGAAGGTCAGGCTGCCCTTGGCGACATCGTCGACCAGGACGTAGTGGTCGATGGTGCCGTCGACGTCGCTCGCCGTCGGCACCGAGCCGTCGATCGCGGTGTCCTCATCGGTCGTTTCGCTGCCGTCGGACGCGACCGGGGCGTCGTTGACGGCGGTGACGTTGATGGCGATCTGGTGGACGGCCGGCGCCTGATCCTCGTAGTAGAGGATCGGCGCGATGTTCTGTTGCCCGATCACGACGTCGAGGTCCCGGTCGCCGTCGAGATCGACGACGGCCGGCGCACTGGCGGAGCCGACGTCGCCAATCGCGGCGAACGGGTTGGCTTCACCGCTGCGCGCGACGTAGACGGGCGAGGACGCAGTCCCGGTGTTCTCGAAGTAGTTGAGAACACCGTCGGTCTCGCCGACGATCAGATCGAGGTCACCGTCGAAGTCGACGTCGGCAAAGGTGGGGGTGGCGCTGTTGCCGACGTCGATGCCGTCGAACGGATTGCCCGACCCGCTGATCTGTGAGAACGCCGGAGCGGCGGCGGTTCCGCCATTGCGGAAGTACTGGATGCTGCCGTTGCCGGTGCCGACCACGAGGTCGAGATCGCCGTCGGCGTCAAGGTCGACGAGGACCGGCTCCGCACTGTTCGGCAGATCGACCCCGTTCATCGGATTGCTGGTGCCGGTGCGCTGGGTGAACACCGCTGCGGTCGCCGTGCCGGTGTTTTCGAAATAGGCGAAGGTGCCGTCCGACCGACCCACGATCAGGTCGAGATCGCCGTCACCATTGAGGTCGCCGAGGGTCGGGGCGCTCTGATCGCCGACATCGAAGCCGTTGAGCGGATTGGCCGTGCCCGTGCGCTGGACGAACACCGGATCGACCGCCGAGCCGGTGTTCTCGAAGTAGGACAGGGTGCCTTCCAGTCGCCCGGTGACCATGTCGAGGTCGCCGTCGGCGTCGAGGTCGGCGAAGATCGGCTTCTGCAGGTTTCCCGGCGAGAAGTCGACCGGGTTGTCGCTGCCGGTCTGGGCGGTGAACTCGAAGGCGTGTGCGGCGTGACCGCCGGCATCGGTGAGGGTGAGCGAGAGGGTGCGGCTCGCGGTGGGCGCGTCCGAGGCGTTGGCATAGCCGAGGTTCTGGATCACCGCCTCGACCGCTGCGGTGGTAGCCGCGTCATTGAACGTGACGACAAGATCGGTGCCGGCGCCGCCACTGACCGCGCCGATGACGATGCCGCCAAAGGTGATGCTGCTGCCGGAGACGCCGATCTCACCCGCTCCGGTCCCCTGGTCGTTGACGGTGACGGTGTCCTCGGCAAGCAGGCCGGAAACGGTGAGCACGCCGCCGCTGAAGTCGTCCTCGCGGTCGTCGAGACGCACGTCGGCGTCGATGATCTGGGCGCCGGCGTTGACGCTGCTCTCGCTGAAGGTGACGCTGGTTGCGACCTGGTTCAGTTGCGGCGCCTGATCCGCTCCGGTGACGGTGATCGTCACCGTCGCCGGGGCGGAGGCGGCGCCGCTCGCGTCGACCGCGTGGTAGGTGAAGCTGACCTCGGCGCTCTCGCCGGGCAGGAGGTCGTTGAACTGGGCCTCGGGGTCGTAGGTCCACGTCCCGTCGGCGTTGAACACGAGATCGCCCGTGGCGACGTCGGTGTCGAGCACATAGGAGGCGACCGCATTGTCGGGGTCCGTCGCTGCAGGAACCGCGGCGACGAGCACCGTGCCGGCGTCGGTCGATTGGCTGGCGTCCGCCGCGGTCGGCGCATCGTTCTCGGCCGTGACATTGACGGTGATCGCGTAGCCCGTGTTCTCGGCGTAGCCGATGCCATCAAGGCCGCCGGCCACCGCGTCGATGTCGCCGTCGCCGTCGAGATCGACCAGGCTCACATAGGCGTGCTGGGCGGGGATCGGGCTGGCCACCGGTCCGACCGGACCGTGCACCACGCCGTAGAACGGGCTCGCCGACCCTGTCTGCTCGACGAACGTGGCATTGGTCGCCGTGCCCGTATTCTGGAAGTAGCGGACGCCGTTGAATTCGGTGCCCACGGCAATGTCGAGGTCGCCGTCGCCATCGAGATCGGCGAGAGACACACTGACGGCGTTGAGCCCGCCCACATTGGTGCCCGCGATCGGGCTCGACGAGGTGGCGACAGCCGTGAAGATCGGGTCGGAGGATGACCCCGTGTTCTCGAAGTAGCTGAGTTTCCCGCCACTGCCGGCGACCACGAGGTCGAGGTCGCCGTCGCCATCGAGATCTCCGAAGGCAGCCGCGCTCTCGTCGCCGACGTCGATGGCATCGAACGAATTGTCGGTGCCGGTGCGCGCGACGAACGCCGGAGCCGAAGACGTGCCGGTGTTCTCGAAGAATCTCAGCGTTCCGGCGCCGCTCCCGACCATGAGGTCGGCATCGCCGTCGCCGTCGACGTCGGCAAAGACCGGTGCCACGTAGGCGCCGACGCTCAGGCCGTCGAACGGATTGGCCGACCCGGTCGCCGGCGTGAACACGGGCGAGGCGGCGGTGCCGGTGTTGATATAGGTGAAGAGGCCGCTCACGTTCGATCCGGTGACGAGATCCAGATCGCCGTCACCGTCGAGATCGACGAAGGCCGTCGAGTTCGTGTCGCCGTGGTCGATGCCGGCGAAGGGATTGGCCGTGCCGGTCTGTGCCTGAAGCACCGGGGTGACCCCGCCCGTTGCGTCGGCGATGGCGACCGTGAGCGTCCGGGTGGCGGTCGGTGCGTCCGAGGCGTTGGCGTAGGTGAGGGTCTCGACCAGTGCCTCGACGGCGGCCGTGGTCGCATCGGCGTTGAAGGTGACGACGAGGTCGGACCCGCCGCCGCCGGTGGCGCTGCCGATCGCGACGCCCCCGTAGGTGACGATCCCCGCGGAGAATCCGATCTCGCCGGCGCCTGTGCCCTGGTCGTTGATCGACACGACGTCCTCGGCGAGGAGGCCCGAGACGGTGAGCGTGCCGCCGTCGAAGTTGCCCTCCGGGTCGGTGATGGTCACGCTCGAATCGAGGAGCTGCGGCGTCGCGTTGACCGTGTTCTCGGCGAAGGTGGCCGACGCCGAGAGGCCGCCGAGCTTGGCAAGGTCGTTGCTTCCGGTGACGGTAATGGTGACGGTCTGCGCTTGCGACGTTGCACCCTGGTCGTCGACCGCCTGGTAGGTGAAGGTCACCTCCTCCTGCTCGCCGTCGCCGAGCGCCTCGAAGTCCGATCCGGTGTTGAAGATGAAGGAGCCGTCGTCGTAGAAATCGAGGCTGCCCTTGGCCGGTCCGGAACCGAGCACGTAGGACTCCACGAACCCGTCCGAATCGGTCGCCCCGGGAACGGAGTCGTTGACGCTCCCGCCTTCTGCAATGGCAAAGCTCGCATCCTGCGCTACCGGCGCTTCGTTTTCAGCCGTGACCGTGACCGCGACCCGGACCGTTCCGTTCTCGACGACGGTGAAGGTGCCGTTGGAGTCGCCGATGACGAGATCGAGGTCGCCGTCCTTGTCGATGTCGGCGAGGACAGGCGTGCTCGACGTGCCGACGTCGACGCCGTCGAACGGGTTGGCGGAGCCGGTCCGCTCGACGAAATTGGGCGCTGTGTCGGAGCCGGTGTTCTCGAGGTACTTCACCGTGCCGTCGCTGCCGCCGACGACGAGATCGAAATCGCCGTCGCCGTCGACATCACCGAGGGTCGGCGTCGACCGGCTCCCGGCGTCGAAACCGTTGAAGATGGACGAACTGGTCTGGGTGAAGGCGGGGGCCGAGGCGGTGCCGCTGTTCTCGTAGACGAGCAGGTTGCCGCCGTTGGTGCCGAGCACCATGTCCTTGTCACCGTCGCCGTCGAGATCGGCGAAAGTCGGCGCGCTGTAGGTGCTGGGGTGGATCGCCGCGAAGGGATCGGAGGCGCCGCTTTGCAGCGTGTAGACCGGCGACGCACTGGTGCCGGTGTTCTTGTAGTAGTTGAGGACGCCGTCGTTCTCGCCGACGATCACGTCAAGATCGCCGTCGCCGTCGAGATCGACGAGGACGGGCGCGCTGCGCGAACCGACATCGACCCCGTTCAGCGGATTGGCGACGCCGCTCTGCAGCGTGTAGACGGGCGCCGAAGCGGTGCCGGTGTTCTTGTAGTAGAGCAGCGTCCCGCCGGTCTCGCCGGCGATCATGTCGAGGTCGCCGTCGCCGTCGAGGTCGCCGAAGGCGGCCTTGGCGTCAAGCCCGGTGTCGATGCCGTTGAGCGGGCTGTCGGATCCACCGAGGACGTCGAAATAGCCGTCGCCGGCGGCGTTGGTCACCGCGATCGACAGCGTGCGGGCGCTGGTGGGCGTATCGGAGGTGTTGGCGTAAGTGAGATTCTGGATCAGCGCGTCGATCGCGGCCACGGTGGCGGTGGCGTTGAACACGACCGTGAATGTCTGGCCGGCGCCCCCGGTTGCGGTGCCGATGGCGACGCCGCCATAGGTGACGGTGCCGTCGCCGGATAGTCCGATCTCGCCCGCAGCGGTGCCCTGGTTCCTGATGGAGACGGTGTCTTCGGCGAGCAACCCGGTGACCCGAAGCCAGCCGCCGTCAAAACTGTTGTCGGGCGCCGTGAAGGCTACGGACGGGTCGATGACCTGCGGCGAGGCGTTGACCGTGTTCTCCGCGAACGCGACGGACGCTTCCAGATCGGTGATCGTCGGCACTGGCATGGCGGCTCTCCCTCGGCCCGGCCTGCACCACCGGCGCGATGACCCGGCAGACCGCTTTCGACGGCGACGACGATCGGGGGGAGGCGTTTCACGCCAATTTCGGCGATTGCGAATTCATGTTTCAGGTGTTTCTGGCGACGGGTGTCGGAGCACGGACACAACGCCGGGTGGATCTTTTTTTTTGGGCAGGCGGCGAGCGCGATAGCCGAAGGGACGAATTGCTTCCTGTCAGGATGGTCCGGTCGTGGCCTGCAGTGCTCAGAACGCGACTGTCCGGTTCTGAACCGGAGCGACCCCTCCGGGGCGCGTGAGGTCCGCGATTCTGGAGGTCGAGGCTATCAGTGCGCCGGACACATCCCGAGCTCGAGAAAGACAATGAGATTTCTGCGTGGGGCTCAGGGCCGCGGTGGCAATCGATTGACCGTCCAGGGTCACGGCCAGGTAGCGGGGCACCGGGTAGCGGTGGAATGCCTCAGTGTTCGAATGGCCCTCGAGGCCTCCGTCCAGTTGCGCTCAGTCTCGACCGACCGCCACCAGGTCCTGCTCGTGCGTCAGGTGACCGAGCCATGGACTCGCCGATCTGTTGCAGAGTGCCGCAACGCCATCAGCGAAACCGGCACGAACAAACAGCGCCGCCCGGCTTCAGGCATTGCGCGATACTCGTCGGTCCTTCCAGGATATCGTCGGCGGCGCACGTCGCACCGCCGACAAGGCATACGACCGGCGTGCCACAAGGGTCTCTCCACGCTAGGAATAGACGCGATCCCGAACCATAAGTGGAACTCCCCTGGAGCGATCCGCAGCCCTAAGGGAGCCACTAGCCGGGCATTCTCGGGGTCTGATCCATCTTTCGACTAGTTGGCGCCGTTGGTCGCCATGTCTCGGTGCAGTTGGATCACGCTTTCACTGGAGCCCGACGAATCGATAATCGGGCCGATCGTCCTGATCGCGTTGTCGTCCACCCATTTTGCCGCCGATGCGGGCTCGAAGCGTCCCTCAGCCTCAACGGGATAGCGGATCGGCGCACCAGCCCAGACGCCCATCTGGAACTCGCCCGCCTTCACCACCTGCTGGCCACCGACGATGACATAGGGGATTCCTTCGGTCGGCAGGCCCTGTTCACCAACCTTGTAAGTCGCGGGCGAGCGCACGGCTTCGGCGTGAAAGATCGTGATGTCGGCGATCATGCCTGTCTGCAACCGGCCGCGTTCCTGCATGGCCTCCAAACCGGCATCGCCGAGGTGCTTGGCCGGCCAGTAGCTCATCTGCGCGATCGTGAACATCAGCGGCACACCTTCCTGCCGCGCCAGTTCGAAGGTGCGCCCGTGGGTTCCTGCCGTTCTCGGGTGTCCGAGGTAGTCGGTCAGTTTCGCGTCCCAACTCATGCCCGACCACATGCTGTCCGCTGCGACCGTCATGTGCGGCATCCGCACCCAGTAGTTGATCCATTTCTTCCGGTTCGGATTGAACACGATGACAGTACGATCCGGATGCTCCTTGGCCGTCTGCAGGAATTCATCCTTGGGCAGATACTTGTCCTGATATGGATCGTAGATCGTCTCCTCGTACTTGTAGCCCCACGATTCTTCCCAAGTTTCTGGCTGGAGGAACACGGCACTGATGGCGGTCGCCGCGGAGTCGTAAGGATAGTACTCGGACCACATGTTCAGTCCCTGCGCGCGGGCAAGCTGGAGTTTTTCCTCGATCTCCCACCAGCCATAGTCGTTGTCGTGCATGTAAAGCAGCGGCGCCTTCAGGAGGGCTGCATTGGTGAAGACCTCTGCGAACCCCAACTGCGCCTCGTAGGGTGTGGAGTTGTTGCCGTGCAGACGGGCGTGCAGCGCAAGCGGACGCCCGTACCGCGCACCGGTCCGCTGTGCCTCGAACATCTCGTATGTGGTAATGCCCTCGCGGGCGTAGCCAACAGTCGAGGCGACGCAGAGGCCTCCCTGCCGAAGCCCCTCATCGATGAGGGCATTGATCTTGTTCATCTGCTCCAGGCTGCTCCTGGTCACTGACCAGCCTTGCACGCCATCCTTCCCGGATTCCGCGCGCTTCGCGAAGACCGTCGTGGCATCGATCACCTGGCTCATGTCGACTTCGGGATCGTGAATCATCATCCGCGCAAGTTCGTGGCTGGCGCAGGTCCCATAGTTGAGAGGCCAGGCGCCTTCCTTTGTCGCGTACCACTCGGGGACCATCGAGGAACCGATCTCGAGGTCCATGCCTGTCGTCACGCCGTCCAACGCGGCAAGCCGGACGGCAAGCCCGTCGAGAGCATGAAAATGCGTGTCGATGAAACCGGGCGAAACGACCAGGCCAGTGGCATCGATTGTCTCTTCTCCGCTAATCGGTTGTCCCGTCACCGCCGCGATCCGTCCATCCTTCACGCCCACGTTCAGGACAGCGTCGAGCATTGTCTCGGGGTCGATAACCCGCCCGTTTACGATCGCCAGGTCGTAGTCTTGCGCCAGCGCTGTCGCGGCAAAGACGAGCGGCAACAGAAACCCGGCAACGATGCTGCTTCGAAGACTTGGCATGGGCAGAGTCTTTCCTGTCGGGTGGTTCGATTGTCGTGGGAAGAGCAACACAGCTGTCCTTTCAGGTCCCGTTCTTGTGGATCACGCCTTCCTTCATGATCAGCGCCAGCGACTCCTTCGGCTTACGCGGCGGGAAGATGTCCTTGCGGGTTGTGCTTGCCAAGGAGAACGTCGGTATAGGCGCCTGGTTTGATGACCCCAAGAGGACCTGCTACACGCGGAGCGTGTTGCTTGGTCTCTGAACGGTCCCTCCGATCTCTATTGTTCAATGGCTCCGGTATGCTGAATGTGCAGCCATGTTAGACCGATGTCGATTAAAGAAAAATCTCTCAGAGGTTGAATCCAAACTGACACAATTTCGTCTTTTGCAAAGTCCTCTGGCAGTATTTGCAACCAAAGCGCGCTGGCGCGAGAATTTTTTGTTACTCGTTGCCCTTCAACTCACGGCCCATGGGCGAAGACGCGGCTCGGCCATCCTCAGGAATTTGACGAAAGACCGTTGTAGAGCGTCCCGTTTGCTAGCCGCCGCACCTTCTTGGCTGGCACGGATGCGGCTTGTCTGGTCGCGGCAATACCCGGGTGCCGCAGGCTCCGGCAGGTGCGCCGAGGACGCTCATCCGCGGAGCGGTAAACACGGCGTGGGATGCTTGAGTTGTGACAGTCCCCATCAAACCCGCAAGCCAAGGAATAGTCGGGCGTGGAACCACATGATGATGATGGCCGTGCACTGACCAAACCAACAACAAGCTTGACGCCGGTATTGCCGGCGCATCACGGCCCGAAACGTTCGTAGATTTGGAGCGGGCGATGGGATTCGAACCCACGACCCCAACCTTGGCAAGGTTGTGCTCTACCCCTGAGCTACACCCGCGTCCGTGGCCCGAAGGCCTGTTCGCCGGGGCTTATATCGCCCATCGGGGGCGGCTTGCAATACGCATGTCGCACTTGTTTGCACGACCGTGCGCGACTAATCCTGCCGTTCGCCCCGGGAACGAGGAGAACGGCCCCGTGCCGGCCAGTACCGACGACCTGATGGCCTCTCTCGGCCGCCTCGGCATCGCCACCACCACCGTCTCCCATCCGCCGCTCTTCACGGTGGAGGAGAGCAGGGCGCTGCGGGGCACGATTCCCGGGGCCCACACCAAGAACCTCTTCCTCAAGGACAAGAAGGACGCGATCTTCCTGGTGACTGCGCTGGAGGATGCCGAGATCGACCTCAAGCACCTGCACCACGAGATCGGCGCCTCGGGCCGGCTCTCCTTCGGCAGGCCGGAACTGCTCGCCGAGCGCCTCGGCGTCGTCCCCGGCGCGGTCACCCCGTTCGGGGTCATCAACGACGTGCCCCCTACCGTCACCGTCATCCTCGACGCGGCGCTGGCAGCGCATGCCACGATCAACTGCCATCCGCTCGTCAACACCGCGACGACGACGATTGCCAGCGCCGATCTGATCGCCTTCATCCGGGCCACCGGCCACGAGCCGCGGATTCTGCCTCTCGACCGCGCCGAAGGTCGCAACCGATTGTAAATCCGGGCGGAAGTCGCCATTTTAGCCGCGAACCCATCCCGGCGGGCCTGGAGCCGGCCAAGATTTTCCGTGAGCAGAGCATGAGCGCCGTTTTCCCAGCAGATGCCGCAGCCCTTGCGGGCGCGGACACCCTTGTCGTCGACACCACCACCCAGACCTTCGCCAAGGACGTCCTCGAGGAGTCGCGGCGCCGGCCTGTGCTGGTGGACTTCTGGGCGCCGTGGTGCGGACCGTGCAAGACCCTCGGTCCGGTCATCGAAAAGGCGGTTCGCGCCGCCAAGGGGGCCGTGCGCCTCGTCAAGATGAACATCGACGAGCATCCGGCCGTCGCCGGCCAGCTCGGCATCCAGTCGATTCCGGCCGTCATCGCCTTTGCCAACGGGCAGCCGGTCGACGGCTTCGTCGGCGCCTTGCCCGAGAGCCAGGTCAAGGCCTTCATCGAGCGCGTCACTGGGCCGGTCGGTCCGTCCGATGCCGAGGCGCTGGTCGCCGAGGGCGAGGCGCTGCTCGAGGCGGGGGACACCGCAGGCGCCGGCGAGCGGTTTGCTGCGGCGCTGAAATCGGAGCCGGAATCGGTGCCGGCGGTGGCCGGGCTTGCCGGTGTGCTGGTGGCCGCCGGCGACATCGAGCGGGCGAAGCAGACCCTCGACATGTTGCCCGCCTCGGCCGCCGGTGACCCCCGGGTCGCTGCGGTGCGCGCCCAGATCGAGCTCCGCTCGCAGACCGCGGGCCTCGGCGACCGCGCCGCGCTCGAAGCGCGCGCAGCCGCCGATCCGGCCGACTTCCAGGCGCGCTTCGATCTCGCCCTTATCCTCAATGCCGCGGGCGATCGCGAGGGTGCGGTCGACCGCCTCCTTGAAATCCTCCGCAAGAATCGTAGTTGGGAAGAGGAGAAGGCTCGCAAGCAGCTTCTCCAGTTCTTTGAGGCCTGGGGGCCGATGGACGAGGCGACGCTTGCCGGCCGGCGGCAATTGTCGTCCCTGCTTTTCGCCTGAGGACCGATACGTGAAGGCTGGCAACTGCCCGTATAGCGGCCCGGAAGACCTGCCCTCGGTCATTCCCGTCTTCCCGCTTCCCGGCGCCCTTCTTCTGCCGCGGTCGGAGCTGCCGCTCAACATCTTCGAGCCCCGCTACGTGGCGATGATCGACGCGGCGCTGGCGGGCGAGCGCATCGTCGGCATGATCCAGCCCGACGAGGCCAAGAGCCCGTGCTCGCTCGGGCCGAGCCTTTGCACGGTCGGCTGCGCCGGCCGCATCACTTCCCTCGCCGAGACCGGCGATGGCCGCTACATGGTGACGCTGACCGGTATCGCCCGCTTCGTCATCGTCGAGGAGGTCGTCACCAACACGCTCTTCCGCCAGTGCCGGGTGAGCGCGGTGTCGTTCGGCATCGACTTTGCGAGCGATGTCGACGAGTCCGACGTCGACCGCGGCTCGGTGCTCCGGACCTTCCGGGAGTATCTCGATGCCCACAACCTCGAGGCGGATTGGGACAGCGTCGGTCGCGCCTCGAACGAGATGCTGATCAATGCCCTCGCGATGATGGCCCCGTTCGGTTCGGCGGAGAAGCAGGCCCTGCTTGAGGCGCCGGATCTCCGCGCCCGCGCCGAGACGCTGGTGGCGCTCACCGAGATGTCGCTCGCCCGCGATCCGGGCGGCGGTTCGCGGCGGTCGCTTCAGTAGAAAAGGTTGAGACCATGGCCGAGGCCGAGCGCGCCGCCGGGCGGATCGATCCCAAGCTTCTCGAAATCCTGGTCTGTCCCCTGACCAAGACCACGCTCGAATACGACGCCGACCGGCAGGAGCTGGTCAGCCGCGCCGCCCGTATCGCCTATCCGATCCGCGACGGCATTCCGATCATGCTGCCCGACGAGGCGCGGCCGATCGAGGATTAGCTCAGCGCCGGCCAGGCAGATGGGGCTTGAGCGTGGCGTAGATTGCCCGCGCATGCCCGAGCCCAAGTCCAAACTCGCTCTGGAGCCAGCCGGTGATCTCGCCGGCCTTGACGCCCGGCCTGAGCAGTCCTTTCCGCTCCGCCAGCTTCCGGAAGTCCTCCGGCGTCTTGCCCGTCTTGGACGCGACGTTGTCGATGTAGGCCTGAAACGACATGGTGCACTCCCAAGGTCGGCCCGGCGCGCCAGGGACAATCCGGCTCGCGTGTCCGCCACATTCACGACGAATGAGGCGGCGGCGGTTCGACCACCGGGGAAAGTTGCCCGATTCCGGCTGTAGCGGGCCGTTTCGCGCCCCGGGGTATCCGCCTGATCCTGATCAGATCGCCTCGCCGCGCAGCAGCCGCGGCAGGTCGCCGCCTTCGCCCGCCGCCTGGCCGATGAACGTGCGCTTGAGGGAGGGCAGGCGGTCGACGAGACCAAGGCCGACGTCACGGACCAGCCGGAGAGCCGGGTTGTCGTTGGAAAACAGACGGTTGAGCACGTCGGTGACGACACCCATCTCGAACGAATCGAAGCGCCGCCAGGTCTGGTAGCGCTCGAGCACGGCGGTTGAGCCGATGTCGAGGCCGAGGCGATGGGCCTCGACGATGGTCTCGGCCAGGGCGGCGACGTCGCGGAAGCCGAGATTGAGTCCCTGGCCGGCGATCGGGTGGATGCCGTGCGCGGCATCGCCGGCGAGGGCGAAGCGCTCCTTGACGAAGGCCCGGGCGAGGGTGAGGCCGAGCGGAAAGGCGCGCGGCTTGCCGAGCGGCTCGATGGCGCCGAGCTGGCGGCCGAACCGGCGCTCGAGTTCGTAGCGGAAGACGTCCTCGTCGCCGGCGACGATCCGCCTCGCGATGTCCTCGCGCTCGCTCCACACCAGCGATGAGCGGTTGCCCTTGAGTGGCAGGATGGCGAACGGGCCACCTGGCAGGAAATGCTCCACGGCCCGGCCATTGTGCGGCCGTTCGTGGGCGACCGTGACGACGATGCCGGACTGGCGGTATGGCCAGCTGACCGTACTGATGCCGGCAAGGTCGCGGAGCCGCGAGCGGGCGCCGTCGGCCGCGACCAGGAGCCGTGTCCGAATCACGCCGCCCGAACCGAGCCGGCAGGCGACGTCGACCGGGCCGGGCGTGAAGTCGACAACGCTGTCGGGGGCGATCAGCCGCGCGCCGGCGGCCTCCGCCCGGGCGCGCAGCGCGCCGACCATGTCGCGGTTGGCGACCATGTGGGCAAAGGGCTCGCCGTCGCTGGCCCGGCCGTCGAAGGTGAGGAAGACCGGGCGGACGGCGTCGCCGGTGCGGCTGTCGGTGATCACCATGTCGGTGATCGGCTGGGCCTCGTCCGCGATCGACTGCCAAACGCCGAGCTGGTCGAGCAGGCGCCGGCCGGCGGCGGCGATCGCCGATGCGCGGTTGTCGCGCTCGATCGCCTCGGGCGGCGTGGCGTCGACCACCGTGACCGCGAGGTCCGGTTCGGCCGTCCGCAGCGCAAGGGCCAGCGCCAGCCCGACATGACCGCCACCGGCGATCAGCACGTCGGCGCGGGCTTCTCGATCTGCCCCTTCGGAAACGCCATCCGGTCCGGACTCTGCGACGCGTGTCGACATCTGCTATCACCGTGTCTTGACGGGCGACCGGCCGTGCGGCGGCGGTGCGGTCGCCCAAACTGCCGGCGAGACTATCAGAGCCATCATCCGCATGATCCGAAATGGCGCTGCGACATTCTGGAGCAAGGGCGGCCGGGCGGGATAGTCTATCCGCCCCGGTGCGGGGACCAAAAGGGGCGGTGCGGTCATGGCCAATGCGATCGAGACGTTGCTCGAGGTGCTTGACCTCGAGAAGCTGGAGGAGAACCTCTTTCGCGGCCGCAGCCCCCAGGTGGGCTGGCAGCGGGTGTTCGGCGGGCTGGTGATCGGCCAGGCGCTGGTCGCCGCCGCCCGCACGGTCGAAGCCCGCGTGGCCCACTCCCTCCACGGATATTTCATGCTGCCGGGCGATCCCTCGGTGCCGATCGTCTATCAGGTCGATCGAATCCGCGACGGCAAGAGCTTCGTCACCCGCCGCGTCGTCGCGATCCAGCACGGCAAGGCGATCTTCTCGATGTCCTGCTCCTTCCAGACGCCGGAGGAGGGGCTCGATCACCAGATCCCGATGCCCGACGTGCCGCCGCCGGAGGAGTTGCCGTCGGAGGCGGAGCTCCGCGCCCTGTTCCTCGATTCGGCACCCGAGCCGGTCCGCCGCTATTGGGAGCGCGAGCGGCCGATCGAGATCCGGCCGGTTGATCTCCGGCACTACATGAGCCGCGAGGGGCTCGATCCGCGGCAGAAGGTGTGGATCCGGGCGAGCGGGCCGCTTCCGGACGATCCCGACATCCACCGCTGCGTGCTCGCCTATGCCTCCGACATGACGCTGCTCGACACGTCGCTGTTCTACCATGGACGCTCGATCTTCGATCGCGATCTCCAGGTCGCCAGCCTCGACCATGCGTTGTGGTTCCATCGCCCGTTCCGCGCCGACGAATGGCTGCTTTACGCGGAGGACAGTCCGTCCGCCTCCGGAGCGCGGGGCTTCAACCGCGGCAGCCTGTTCGCCCGGGATGGCCGCCTCATCGCCTCGGTGACCCAGGAAGGCCTGATCCGGCCGCGCGCCGTCGTCCCGGATCAGGGCATCGTGCCCAAATACTAGTCGCTTGGAAGTTGTGGTCGGCACGACTGCACCAACACGGGCTCATGTCCGTGATTTTGCGACGTTTTGGTGAACCCGCGACGACTTGGCACAGACCTTGATTGTTCCCGGCCGGTCGATGCCGGCGGCCGTGCCGCCCGCGCCGGCGGGATTCATTGGGCTCCGCAAGGCGAGACTTCGCCCGCGGACGGAAACAGGGACCACGCCATGAAGATCGTGATGGCCATCATCAAGCCGTTCAAACTAGACGAGGTGCGCGATGCCCTCACTTCAGTCGGAATTCAGGGGCTGACCGTCACCGAGGTCAAGGGATACGGCCGCCAGAAGGGCCACACCGAGATCTACCGCGGCACCGAATACGCCGTCAGTTTCCTGCCGAAACTCAAGATCGAGATCGCCGTCCCCTCGGAGCAGGTCGATACGGTGGTGGAGGCGATCTCGTCCTCGGCCAAGACCGGCCAGATCGGCGACGGCAAGATCTTCGTCTTCGCCATCGAGCAGGCGTTCCGCATCCGCACCGGTGAGACCGACGTAGACGCTCTTTGATCGGGCAGGAGGCCGGACGCAGAGGAAGGAGCTGCCTATAAGTTAGCACTCTGCCTGCTATTTGAGCGGCATTGATGAATGCAAAACCGGCTGCGCGCCCGGCGCCAGCCGATTTTGCCTCGTTTTGCTTCATGGCATGGCGATTGTATGAGCATGCGCCTCACAGATGAGCGGCGAATCAACGTCGCGGCAGGAGGAGCGCATGGACAAGTCTGCAGGCGGCGACCTTTTCTTCGTGCTGATGGGGGCAATCCTCGTCTTTTCGATGCACGGAGGCTTCGCCTTCCTCGAGGTGGGGACCGTGCGGCGGAAGAACCAGGTCAACGCCCTCGTCAAGATCCTCGTCGATTTCGCCATCTCCGCCACCGTCTATTTTCTTGTCGGCTACACCATCGCCTATGGCCTCGGCTTCTTCGTGCCGGCCGCGCAACTGGTCGACGGCGACGGCTACGGTCCGCAGGGAATCACGCTTGTCCGGTTGTTCTTCCTGATCACCTTCGCGGCGGCAGTGCCCGCCATCGTCTCCGGCGGCATCGCCGAGCGCACCAAGTTCCTGCCCCAGTGCGTCGCGACGGCGGTGCTTGTCGGCGTGCTCTATCCGGTGTTCGAGGGCATCGCCTGGGGTGGAAACTACGGGATCCAGGACTGGTTCGAGTCTGCGCTTGGGGCCCGTTTCAACGACTTCGCCGGTTCGGTGGTGGTGCATGCCGTGGGCGGCTGGGTGGCGCTCGGTGCGGTGCTTCGGCTCGGGCCGCGCCTGGGACGATACGATCGGGGCTCGACCGCCGGCTTTCCGCCGTCCAGCATTCCCTGGCTGGCGCTCGGTTCATGGTTGCTGTGCATCGGCTGGTTCGGCTTCAACGTCATGACTGCGGGCTCGCTTTCCGCCGTCACCGGGCTGATTGCCGCCAACTCGCTGATGGCCATGGTCGGCGGCATCCTTACGGCTCTGGTGGTCGGCCGTGGCGATCCGGGCTTTGTCCACAACGGCGCGCTTGCGGGCCTGGTCGCCGTTTGCGCCGGATCGAACGTCATGCACCCGGCGGGCAGTTTCATCGTCGGGGCCGTTGCCGGGGTCATCTTCGTCAAGGGTTTCGAGCTCTGTCACAACCGGCTTCGTATCGATGATGTGCTCGGGGTCTGGCCGCTGCACGGACTCTGCGGACTGTGGGGCGGCATTGCCGCCGGCATCTTCGGCCTTGAGGCGCTCGGCGGACTCGGCGGGGTCACCTTGCCGGCCCAGCTGGTCGGCTCGGTCCTCGGCGCCGCCTACGCGTTTTCCGGCGGATATGTGGTCTATGCCGCGATCGACATGGTGATCGGCCTTCGGCTGACCCCGGAGCAGGAGCGCCGCGGCGCCGACCTCTCGATTCACCGCATCTCGGCCAATCCCGAAGCCGACATCATCGGGTGATCTCCGCGCACCGGGGATACTGCTCATTTTCTGGGCAGTATCCTTCCGGTGGCGTTTGGGGCGCGTCTTGCGGTCCTCCCGGCGAGGGGAACTGAACAAAGGAGTCGTGCGCTGCGGCGTGCATGGCACGACGATTGCTAACTCCGAAAACAGCGGCGGCCCGCGGCCGCCCAATCGCTGTGCATACATGCCACGGGCCCGCGTGCCGATTTTCTTAAGGGGAAAGCTGATGAAGTTGACCAAAGTCCTCCTAGCCGCGACGCCATTGATCGCGCTCGCAGCGTTGCCGGCGCTCGGCCAGGATCCGGCGCCGGTCGAGGTGCCAGAAGCGGTCCAGGAGGTCGTGGCCGCCATTCCCAATCCGGGCAACACCACCTGGATGATGGTCTCGTCGATCCTGGTGCTGTTCATGACCATCCCGGGCCTGGCGCTGTTCTATGGCGGCCTGGTGCGGTCCAAGAACATGCTGTCGGTGCTGATGCAGGTCATGATGATCGCCGTGGTGGTCTGCATCATCTGGGCGGTCTACGGCTACTCCTTCGCCTTCGGCGGGTCGGAGAGCCCGTATTGGGGTGGCACCGCCAAGCTCTTCCTTGCCGGGGTCAACGCCGATTCGATCTCCGCCACGTTCAGCGACGAGGTCATCCCCGAGTTCGTGTTCATCTGCTTCCAGATGACCTTCGCGATGATCACCCCGGCCCTCATCGTCGGCGCATTCGCCGAGCGCATGAAGTTCGGCGCGGTCATGCTGTTCTCGATCCTGTGGGTCACCTTCGTCTATTTCCCGATCGCCCATATGGTCTGGGACGCGAACGGCCTCCTGTTCCAGTGGGGCGCGCTCGACTTCGCCGGCGGCACCGTCGTCCATATCAACGCCGGCATCGCCGGGCTGGTCGGATGCATCATGGTCGGCAAGCGCATCGGTCTCGGCAAGGACATGATGGCCCCGAACTCCATGGTCCTGGCTATGGTCGGCGCCGCCATGCTCTGGGTCGGCTGGTTCNNGGTTCGGCTTCAACGCCGGCTCCAATCTCGAGGCCAATGGCGGCACCACACTGGCGCTGATCAACACCTTCGTCGCCACGGCAGCGGCGGCGGTCGCCTGGGCGGTGATCGAGAGCTTCACCCGCGGCAAGGCCTCGATGCTCGGCGCGATCTCCGGCCTCGTCGCCGGCCTCGTCGCCGTCACCCCGGCCGCCGGCCTGGTCGGCCCGATGGGCGCCATCGTCCTCGGCATCGTCGCGACCATCATCTGCTACTTCTTCGTGGCGGTGGTGAAGCCCGCGATCGGTTATGACGACAGTCTCGACGTGTTCGGCATCCACGGCATCGGCGGCATCGTCGGCGCCATCGGGACCGGCGTCCTGGTGTCGGATTCGCTCGGTGGCATCGGCTATGCCGACGGCGTCACGATGGGCGCCCAGGTCTGGACGCAGATTCTGGCCGTCCTCATCACCATCGCCTGGAGCGGCGTGGTCAGCATCGTTCTCTACAAGATCGTCGATCTCATCATCGGTCTCCGGGTCACCCCCGAGGTCGAGCGCGAGGGCCTCGATCTCGCCTCCCACGGCG
>JAGRKZ010000247.1 GCA_020442065.1 Bauldia sp. | reverse complement strand
CCTCAACTGTTTTCAAACAGCCTCTTAGAGAGGCGATCGAAGAGCCCGGGGTGGATCAGGTCTCCGAGCAGCGATACAGTGATCAGCGGCTTCGATCGCGGCGCTGAGCCGGAAGTACAGCGTGAACCCCAAGACAGTTGCGAAGTGGAAGAAGCGCGAGGGGGCCGGCGATGCGCCTATGGGTCCGAAGGAGACGCGCTTAGCAGTTCTCAGCAAAGAAGAGGAAGCGCTGGCGGTGGCATCGCGTCGTCGTGCCCAACGAGATGCCGAACAACGGTGCAGCGCTGACGAAGCCTGGCCAGGAACTGCAGCCGATCATCATCCAGAAGCCTGGCTCCGATGACGTCGCCGTGCCCATCCCGAAGCTCTACTTCGTGCGGATCCGGCCGCTCTTCCTACGCGCTCGCTCGAGCAATGCGGTGTTTCCGAGCGTGGTGGCCGACGCGCCCTACCTTGATGACAGGATTTTCAGCAACTGGCTCTTCAGTTGCTCGATCGACATCGACCTGAGGATGGCTTCGCATCTGTTTCGGCACGGGCTCTGCTCGATCCGGATCAGCGAGAACCCGAACTTTATCGAGGATCTCGCTGTTCTCCTTGGCAATCAGCCCGAAACCGTGCGGAGGTAATATACGTCCTGAAACGGGATGCCTTGCTCAGCAAGATCCTCACCGTGACCAGCGCCGTAGCCCGGCATCAGGAGGTGGCCAGAGAACGACGGGCGCGGTATCAACTCGGGCGGACGCCCGAACTGTGAACCGGGGCACGGCGGGACCAATCGGTCAGGCGCAAGCACGCGGCCGAGGCCTGGAGGGCGATGAACGTTGGCTCCTCACCGGCTTTACACGGCGTGGTCCCGAGAGACCGCGCTGCCCTGCCCGCAACCAGATCGGCCCTACGGCTTGGCGCGCCAAGGAGATGGCGGGGCGTTCGCGTAGCAGTTCCAGAAGTTAATTGCGACATTGGGAGAAACAAATCCGCAGGGCAGCCATCGGCAGCTTGAACTGAAACCGCCTGTCGCGCTCCGGGTGCCCGCATTGCGGTAAATCGCCTGCCAATAACCAAAGCGAAAAGCCGACGCGATAAATGAGCCCGCCAACTTGACGCGTCAGCTACTCCAACGCTGTCGCTCCGCTGCGGCGTGAGGGTTCAGGCAACCGATCCGGTTGCGAGGTCGATCACCACGGCGTGCTCGCTCTCCTTGCGCACGCTCAGCGAGTAGCCGTGCTGCGCCGGCGGCCGGTTCTGGCGCAGCCAGTCGAGCGAGGGTGCCTCGTTGGTGACGACGATCTGCGGATGCCGGCCCGCCGTCTTGGCCGCGTCCACGATCATCGCGAGTAGCGCGGTGTCGGGATTGTCGTGCCGGCCGTTTGCCGACACGAGGTAGATGTCGGCGGGCAGCCGCTCGAAGAACGCGCGCGTGGCGTTGCGGTCGCTCCCGTGGTGCTGCACCTTTAGGAGGCGCAGCCGACGCGTCCCATCCGCGGGGAGGAAACCGGTCCGCTCGAGGCCTTGCAGGATGTGGTCGCCGCGGGCGTCGCCGGTGAAGAGGACGTCGCCGTCGGCGGTCTCGCCGAACAGGACGATGCTGCTGAGGTTGGGGATGCTGGTGTCGGCGTTCGCCATCGCCGTGACGTCCCCCATCTCGAAGGCATCGACGTGGCGCTCGATCCACGCGGCCCATTCGCGGCGAAGCTCGTCGAGATTCTCCCGGGTTGGTCCGACGATGGCGAAACCGGCGCTGCCGAACGGCCACGCCGGACGGGCGGCACCATCGACGACGATCGGAGTTCCCCCGAAGAAGCCATTCAGCGAAATGCCGAGCTTGGTCGCCATCCGCTGAAGCTTTGCGCCTTCGGCGATCCCAAGCATGGCGATCGAGCCGTTCGCCGCCGCCACGCCGGCGCGCCCCGCCTGACTCACCATCGCCTGAATGTTCGCGAACAGCGATCCGCGCGCATCGTCGATCGTCGAGCCGAAGCCGTTGTGCCAGAGGTCGGCGATTGCTACCGGGTCGGCTTCGCCGTCGGCGCGCGCCCGCTCGACTTCCGCGAAGAGGTCGAGGATGCCGGTGATATGGTCGCGATCGACATGGCTTACGATGACCGCCTCGAGCTTCTTGGGGCCGCCGGGCAGGTTTATGAGGTGCGGCATCAGCCGCTTCTCGCAGACACCGGCAATGCCGCCGTCTATGAGGGCGAAGCGGCCGCCGTCCTCGAGCAGCAGGCAATCCCCCTCCGCAGCGTCGATGGCGTGGACGCGCATGGTCAGTGCCTCTCCGTCACGGTGACGCCGCCCACGGGATAGGTGGCGACGAGGGCGAAATCCTGCGGCACCCAGATCAGGCCGTCGGCAAAGAGCGCCAGCGTGTGCGACCCAGGCTCGACCTCGGCGCGGATCACGTGGACATTGTTCTGGGGATCGCGCAGCAGGACGTTGGTCTGCCCGGCCAGCACGAGGCGGGGGTCGTGCGCGGGGAAGTCGAGGAGGCGCACGCCGTCGGCGTTGCCGATCCAGTTGACGGGGACTCCTCCCCGTCGGGTGTCGAGGATGACCCGCAGTTGGTTCTGCAAGCTCCTGCCGGGATAGTCGGTCCAAGCGAGGGTGATCCGGAGTTCGCACGGCTGGTTCACGACGAATTCCCAGCGATGCCGGCCCTTGCGCTGAAGGAAGCGGAGGTGGGGATCGCGCTTCCAGGTGTCGACGAAGAAGACCTCGAAGGCCGGCGCGGTCGGGTCGGGGAGGGTGCGCGTCATGTCGATGCGGCCGAAACCCTGGTGGAAGTTTGGATTGCCCGCCGGCAGTGCGATCGCGTCGGCGCTGGTGAGCATCGTGGTGCCGTTGACGATGGTCGCCTTGATGAGCGCCGCGCTCGACTCCGGGTGGGTCTGGGTCGTGCGGTAGTACTGGCGGACGAGCGTCGCACAGCCGGCGACGATCGGGCAGGCCATGCTCGTTCCGCCCAGGAAGGCGTAGTTCCGGTTGCGCGGATAGGCGCCCCAGAACTTGGAAAGCGGGGCGTCTTTCGAGCGTGTGGCGGCGATGTCGGTGCCGGGGGCGACGACGTCAGGCTTGATGCGGAAGTCGTCGCACGGCCCGCGCGCGCTGAACGCCGCGAGGCCCTCCGTGTCGCCCGATACCATCTCGTCGCCGATCGGCGACGCAAAATCGAGGGGCCAGCCGTTATGCCATGTCAGTTGCGCGTAGCCCCCTTTCGTCCGGCTGCTGCGGCTGGCGCCAACGGTGATTGCGTTCTTGGCCGTCGCCGGCGAGCCGAGCGAAGGGAAGTCGACGAAGCCCGCCTGTGCGGCATGGCCTGGGAGGCAGCTCCCGTCGTTCCCGGCGGCGACGACCGCCGTGAAGTCGGGGTGGGCGTGAACGAAGGCGTCGATGTCGAGAGCCATGCTGTCGTAACGCGACTGGATGTAGGCGCCCCAGCTGTTGTTGTGGACGCGGACACCCGCGTCATAGGCGGGCTGGAGCAGGTCGCCGAGCGCGACCGGCAGGCCGCCGAGCCCGCCGTTGGCGTCGAGGATCGACTGGAAGAAGAGGTCGGCCGCCGGCGCGACGCCGCGAAGCGGCGCCCCGGCCCCGGAGGCCGCGCCGTTGCCGGCGATAGTTCCGGCGACATGTGTGCCGTGGCCGTCCGGGTCCGAGCCGTCGCCTGGTCGGCCGAGCGTGACGACCGTGACCGCCTTGCCGGTGAAGTCCGGGTGGCTCGTGTCGAGTCCGGTGTCGGCGACGCCGACGAGCTCGCCCGTGCCGTCATAGGGCAGTGCCGCCGGCACCGCGCCGGCGCGTTCGAGGCCGACGATCACGCGCGCGAGGTCGCAGCGCAGTTGCGGCGACCGGGTCGCCGCGACGCTGGCGACGCCAGGGAGCGCCGCGACGTGCGCAATGTCAGCGGCGTTCAGGACGAAGCGCACGACGCGGCCGGCGCTCAGGACCACGGTACCGCCGAGATCGGCGATGCCGTCGGCGACGGCGTCGCGTTCCGCCTGTTCGTGACAGATCGCCTCGAAGCGGCCGGCGCTGACCGGGCCGGTCTCCGCGGCGCTCTCGAGCGTGGCGCCCGCGGCCCGGCGAACCGCGAGGCGCCGCGTGCCTGGCGGCGCGTCGTCGGCAACCTCCTCCTCCAAGGACAGGGCCGGCACGCCTGTCGCCATCGCGTCGGCGGCGCCATAGGGTTGCAGCAGGCTGACGAAGGGAAGGCGCCGCAGCGCCTCGGCGTCGGCCGCACGCAGGACGAGCCGGCCCGAGGGGTCACGCTCGACAATCTCGGCGCCGGCATCGGCAAGGACGTGGATTGTCTCGTCGCTGACGTCAACGATCTGTGCGAGCAAGTAGCTCGGCGCCGCGCCCGGCGTGCCGACCGCCGCCGGGCCACCCCGAATCCCCGGTTCGCCAGCCGCCGGCGTGGCCTCGGGGAAGGGTGCCGCCTCTGGTATTCCGCCCTCGGGCGGCCCTTCCGGCACCACTCCGAGTGCCTGCACGACGATGCCCTGTCCGGCGAGGCGTTCGATCGTCGCATCCTCAGCGGTCGCGATGACGAGGCCGTTCGTGAAGCCAGCCTGGACGTCGCCCCGGACAGTGCCGGCCTGCTCCTCTGCCTCGAGGATATTTACTTCGTGCTCGTGCATGCAGTAGGCCTTGATGAAGTAGCGCATGGCGTAACCTCAGGTCTGGGCCGGGTTCGGCGGCGGGGAAATGATGCGCGCTTCCCAGGGCAAGGGGGGCCTGCCTGTGAGGGGGAGCCGCCAAGCCGGCGGGCGCGGCGGTCGACGGCGTTCGGCGGCTGCGAGCAGCACCACCGCCGCCATCGCCGGGAGGTGGTAGGGCAGCCTTGTGGCGAGGAACATCGCCGGCCCGCAGAGGGCGGTGCAGAGGGCGCCGGTCCTCAGGCCCCAGCGTCCGGCGTCGGCAAGCATGGCGGGGCCGAAGGCGCGGACCGACGGGCGGGCGTGGCAGGCGTTGAGGCAGTGCTGCCGCAGCGGTGCGCAGCTCCAGGCGACGACGAGGGCGCCGCCGGCGGCGAGGGCGACGGGCGCGGGGGCAGGAGCGGCGAGGGCCGCGAAGCCGAGCGCCAACCAGGGCGCGGCATAGGCGCCGGCGAAGGCAGCGACGGCGGTCAGGCGGCGGCGGGGCAGCGCCGCGGCCCAGAGCAGGCCGACCTCGATGCGCAGGAGGGGCGCCATCGCCAGCAGCATGATGAGCCAGGCGAGCGCCCCCGGCCGGTGGCCGGCGGCGGCGCCGGCACCGGGCACCGGCCAAGCGATTTCCGTACCCGAGCAGAGGGCGACGATAGCCGCGACCGGCGCGTGACGCGCGTCTGACAGCGCCATCATCGTCCAACCGAGGAGGCCGGCGCCGAGGAGCCAGGGTGTCGGCCCTTGGCGGAGCCGCCGTGAGGGCTGGCGGGGGCGCATCACGCGCGCTACTCGCCAAGCTTGAAGACGCTGATGCGGCGGATGGCGAAGTTCGACGCCTCGCTCGCCTTGTTGGAAGGAACGAACTGCACGTCGAGCCTGGCGAGGTCATCGCCCGAGAGGTGCAGCGCGTCGACGATTCCGGAGATCTCGAAGACCTGGTTGAAGCCGTTGCCGGCGTGCGGCCCGCCAGCGGCAGAGGCGTCCGACACGCCGAACAGCGACAGGGCGCCGGCGAGGCGCTCGGGATAGTCGGCGGGGTCGGCGTTGGGCGGGATGTCGACAAAGACGTGGTAGACCGCCGCATCGGCGGTGCCGCGGACGCCCTCGACCTTGAGGAAGACCCGGGCCGGCTCCTCCGCCGCACCGCCACCCGCCGCCGCGGCCCGGGCGAGGCTCGTCCGCAGCGTCCCGACTCCGGCCTCGTCGAGTTTCACTTCCGCGCGCGTGCGCCCGGCGACGCGCACCTCGCCGTCGCTCGCACCGATGAGTTCGGGATCGCCACCGGCCATCTCCACCTCCCTGACCGCGCCGGCACCGGCCGGCGCCACCGCCCGTCCAGCGAGCCCGGCCATTCGCGTCGCGACGCGCGACGGCAGCACCGGTGGCGTCTCGTCGTCGTAGCAGTAGTCGAGCGGCTGGGCGCGGGTGTCGGTGACCGCGCTCGCAGTGAACTGCCAGGTCGTTCCGTCGCTCAGCGGCATCGCGAATCCGCGGTCGGCGGGGCCATCGAGCCAGTCGCCGTCCGTCGGGTCGGCGTGGCCGGGCATCGCCGACCAGATCGTCCAGAGGCGGTCGATGTTGGCGTGGTGGAGCCAGAAGATCGGGTCGAGCCCCGCGGTGATCGGCATCGACATGAGGCCGAGGTTGAACCACTGGTTCGGGTCGGTTCCCGGCTCTGCGCCGCCGACATCCCCGTGAATGACGTTGTGGGGCAGCGACTCGACCGCGCCGTTCGCCGTCTGGATCTCAGGGCCATGGTGGAAGGGCGTCTCCGGTCCGCCGAATCCGGGAGGGATGTCGTCGTCGCCCCCGGTGTAGGTCGAGGCGTTCAGCGCCTGCAGCGAGACCGAGAAGGGCGGGATGGTGATTGGCAGCGTGCCGTCGCCATAGCGCCGCGGCACGAAAAGCGGATTGTCCGATCCGTCGGGCAGCGTCGCTTCCGCGAAGGCCTCGGGCAGCACCCGCGCCGCCGCATCCTTGCTGTAGTTCCAGTAGGGCAGGGCCCAGTCCGCCGGACCGCCTTCGGCGACGACCACGCTGCGGACGATCTCCTCGAATGCGTAGAGGTAGCCGCGATGCCAGGGCAGGAAGTACCAGGTCTGATGCTGGCACTGCGACCAGAGCGCGAGGCGGTCGGGCGTTGGCATCGGGGTTTGATCGTCCATGAAGCCGAATTCGGTCCATACCACCGGGTGGAAGCCGTGGATCGCGGCCAGGAACCACCAACTCGTGGGATCGGTGAAGGATCGCTCCTTCAGCTTCCCGACCGCCGTGGCGTACCAGAGCGTGGTGTCGTTCCACGTCGCGCCGAGGCTGCGAATTTCCTTGCGAACGAACGGCATGGGTGATCCTCCCACTTGCGAAATCATCTATGAAACGCACCGTGCTACGAGACCCCGGATCGAAGCCGCCGCGTGATTCGTTCTTGAAATCCGATCGAAGTATACCAGCGCGCGGTGTCCGTCGTCAGAGAGACCTCTGCGAAAGGCCGTCTTTGAGTGGCGATCGACAGTTCCCGGATGTTTTTTGGCGGGATAGCGGGTTGATCCCCAGAGGCGCGGGGCCACCATAAGGCCGTTCGCAGCCGGGGCGGCGAGCCACGGCCGTCTCATCGGGTGAGGACGCCGATCCTGCGGCAGATGGGGCAGCCGACGATGCGGTGCGACCAGGCGTCCATGATCAGCGCGACGTAGACGAAGCCCGAGGCGATCGCGACATAGGTGAGGTCGGCCACCCAGAAGCCGGTTCGGCTTTCTGGCGAGTTCGCGCGTCCGATCCGGGAAGACCGGCTGGTCATGGTCGCTGCCGGCGGTGGTAGCAAAGCGTCGACCCAGCACGGGATGCAGGCCGTACTCGCGCATCAAACGCTTGACCTTCTTGTGGTTCACAACCCACCCGACCTGCCGCAGCGCCGCCTGCATCCGCCGCCAGTCATAGGCCTCGAACGCGTCCTTGATGGCGTGCATCGCCTCGAATAGGGCCGTGTCGTCGACGGCGGCGGCAGCGGCAGGATCTGCATGGAAGCTCGACCGCGCGCCCCCGTCAGGCGGCATCCTTCGGCGGTGGAGCGGCCGTCGGGCCGGCGATCACGCACATATGTTCGCTTCCCGGTAGGCTTCCTTGCCACAGAGTCCCCTTTTGCGAACGCAAGCTCCAACGCCTGTCGGCCGACCAGCCGTTCGAGCGCCGCGATCCGCGCCTCGTACTCTTGGATCAGGTTGGCCGCCTGTGCTTCCCGTCAAACTCGCCCGCCTCGCACTTCCCGACCCGGCCCCGGATCAGGCTTCGCGAGATGTCGTGGCGCTTCGCCAGGCCGTGCAGCATCTCGCCTGCCAGGAATTCCTGGACGACCTGACGCCTGAACTCGATGCTGTGAGATCGGTGCTTTGCCATGGCTTCCAATCTCCGAAAGCCCGACCCACCGGTCAACTCTCTTCACCCGAACTGTCCGCCCTGAGGGGTCCACTCCAATCGGGGGCATAATTCGGCTCTGACTCAATCTCAGTGCAGCCGTCCGTTCATCACGCCGCGCCGAGAAGCCGAGCGCCCTGAGAGTCCGT
>JAGRKZ010000246.1 GCA_020442065.1 Bauldia sp. | reverse complement strand
GGCCTCAAGATCCTCGCCGACGGCGTCATCCTCAAGTCGGAGGCGAGCCTGGTCGCGAGCCGGACGGCGCGGTGGACCGACCGCCAGCGCAAGACCCTTTCCGAGTTCCTCGGCCGGCTCGACCCCAAGGCCGCCCGCCGGGCGGAACGGCTGCTCGGCGCGGCTGAGCCCCCACTGGCGCGACCGCCCGCGGTGGCGAGAGGGGCTACAGCTCGAAGTCAGCCTTGACCGCTTTCTTCGCGTCCTCGATCAGGATCGCGAAGTCGGCCTTGCCATCGCCGTTCACGTCACCGCTGACGATGATGTCGCCCTTCTTCTTGGCGTAGTGCAGCTCGCCCTTCTTGTCGCTGAAGTCCTTCTTGCCGATGAACTTGAAGCGGTTGTCCTTGCCACCCTTCTTGGCGTCGATGGCGGAGAGGTCGATGGTGTCCTCGGCGCTGAAGTCCTCGATGACGTCCATCAGCTTCTTCCTCTTGCTGGTGTCGCCGAGGGTGAGGAAGTTGAAGATGTCGGCGCCGGTCCCGCCGTTCATCCGGTCAGTGCCAAGGTCGCCGGTCAGAACGTCCGCCCCGCCCTCGCCGCGGAGCACGTTGGTGCTGGCATTGCCGCGGATGTTGTTGCCAAGCGCATTGCCGGTCCCGTTGGAGGCGCTGCCCAGCAAGATGAGGTTGTCGACCGAGGCGAAGCTCGCGAGGCTCCGGCTGATGGTCGACGTGACGGTGTCGATCCCGCCGGTGTCGGTGATGGTGTCGCCGGTCTCGGCGCCGAGCACATAGGTGTCGTTGCCGAGGCCACCCTTGAGGACATCGATTCCGGCGCCGCCGGTGATGGTGTCGTTGAGGTTGCCGCCGTTGATGGTGTCCCGTTGGTTGGATCCGGTCAGGACGTTGTTGACGCCGTTGACCCCGGTGATGACGACCTTGTCGGTGCCGGTGGTCCATTGGGTGAAGGTGACGCCGGTAAGATCCACCGAAGCGCCCTTCACGGTGAGGGTGTCGATGAAGTTGCCGCCGTCGACGAGGGCGATCGCGCCGGCGCGCACCTGGGTACTGCTGACCGTGATGTCGACGGTGGTCCCGATGAAGAGGTCGAAGAAGGTCAGGCGCTCGATGCCGACCACCGTCCCGTTCGAGAAATCGGCGCCGGAGGTCGAGATCTCATCTGTGCCGGCTCCGCCATTGATTGTCGCTCCAGCCGCGAACGCCTCAAAGTTGACGGAGAAGAAGTCGTCTCCCGCGCCGCCCGAGACCGAATCGACACCGCCCGGCTGCAACGAGAACTGATCGCTCAGGTTGGACCCGATGATGATGTCGTTGCCGGCGGTCCCGTTGAGGAAGATCACATCCTGACCCGGCGTCCAGTTGGAAAAGGTGACGCCCGTGAGGTCGATGGCCGAGTCAAATAACTGCAAGGTGTTGATTCCCGCACTGCCGGTGATCTGGTTCACCAGCCCGGCGCCAGTCCCAAGATTTTCGCCGGCGAGGGTCAATGTGCCCGCACTGTCAAAGACCACTTTTTCGACGTTCGACAGGACACCAGCCCCGGATACGTCGAGGCCGAAGCCCTGGCCGACATTGACCCGTAGCGTGTCGCCCGTGCCGGCGCCGCCATCGATGGTCTCGCCGGCAACGAAGTCGGTCGAGGCGTCGTAAACGAACGTATCGTCGCCATCGCCGCCGCTGGTCGTGTCCGCCCCGAGCCCGCCCTTGATCGTGTCGTTCTGCGACGAGCCGATCAGCGTATCCGCGCCGCTGGTGCCGTTGATGGCGATGGAGTGAATTGCGACATTCCAGTCGGTGAAGGTCACGGCAGTCAGGTTGACAGCGTTGCCGTTGACGGTCAGCGCCGCGGACTGCGCCACATTGCCGATGACTTCGTTGATCTTGCCAGCGCCGATCTGGCTGTCATCCAGTGTCGCAGATCCGAAGATGGCCAACTGCTCGATGCTGGCGATGATCGCCAGCGACAGGTCGACGCCGTTCGTCGAGACGGTGATCTTATCGGTCCCACCGTTTCCGTTGATGATTTCGCCGGTCTCAACGTGGGACGCTATTGAATAGACGAAGTTGTCGGCCAGGGCGCCTCCGGTCAGAAAGTCGGCCCCGTCGCCGCCGACGAAGGTATTGGACTGGCTGCTTCCGGTGATTGTCTCCGCGTCCGAGGTTCCGAAGAACTGGACCCGGTCGTTGGCGGACCACGAAGAGAAGGTCCAGCTCGCCGCCGAGAAGAATGCGTCGGACGGGGTGTGGACGATGATGGCGTTGATGTTGCCGTCGCCGGTGATGGCGACCGTGCTGGATATGCCCGATCCGCCGAACTGGCTCGAATTGAAGCGCGCTTCGGCGAAGCCCGAAGTCGAGAAGACAATCGCCGTCGTGCTTGCGGGGATCGGCGGCGATCCGTCGCGATAGTCTTCAGTCGCGGTTACGGTAAGCGTGGCCATGTACCTTCCCCCGCAAGATCGGCACTCCTGCCAATGTCGATCATGCCAGAGGAAGCTGCAGTGACGGGAGTCACAATTTTTGTGCGTGGCGCCGCTGGAACGACGTGTTGTCGTGCGGGCTGCAGCCCGGCCGCTACTTGATCGCGGCGAAGTTCGCCGCCGCCACCACCTGCCAGCCGTCCGGGGTGACGCGGAACACCATCAGCTGCGGCGACACCCGCTCCGCCTCATGGCCCCGGATGGTCTCCTTGATGTCGAGAAGGAAGCGGGCGACCACGATGTCGTCTCTCCGGGTCACCACCATGTCGGCATACGTCGGTGCGATGTCGATCTTGGGCAGCGCCAGGCCGACATAGCCTGCCTTGTCGTAGCCGACGCCGTCGGAGCGCTGGACCTGGAACTCGGGCGCGAGCAACGGGGCCACCGTGTCGGCGTTGCCGCTCGCGATCGCGGCGAAGACCGCGTCGAGCGCGGCGATCGTCTCGGTCTTGAGATCGCCGTCCTGGCCATGGGCGACCGACAAGCCGGCGGCGACAAGAAGCGCCGCGGCTGCGGCGCCGGTTCGGAGCATGGACATCGGGCGACCCTCCGTTCAGGCGGGGCGCGCAAACCCCTTTCTGTCACGCTCGACCGCTTCCCGGCAGAAGCAGCCGTCGAGGTGGTCGTTCACCACGCCCACCCCTTGCATGAAAGCATACATCGTCGTCGGCCCGACGAAACTCCATCCGCGCTTCTTCAACGCCTTCGACAGGGCGATCGATTCCGGCGTCTTCGGCATGGCGCGGAGGGTTTCCCAGTCGAAGCGCTGCGGCCGGGAGGCCGGATCCGGCTCGAAACGCCAGACGAAAGCGGCGAGCGAGCCTTCCCGGTCGACCAGTTCCACCGCGCGCCGGGCATTGTTGATGGTCGATTCGATCTTGCCGCGATGGCGCACGATGCCGGCGTCCGCGAGCAGGCGCGCCACGTCCTTGTCGCCGAACCGGGCGACTCGGTTGAAATCAAAGCCGGCGAAGGCTTGCCTGAAGTTCTGCCGCTTCCTGAGGATCGTCAGCCACGACAGGCCGGACTGGAAGCCCTCGAGGCAGATCTTCTCGAACAAACGAAAGTCGTCGGCGACCGGGCGGCCCCACTCGCCATCGTGATAGGGGACGTAATCCGGCGCGCTGGCGCCCCAGAAGCAGCGCCGCTTTCCGTCCTCGCCGGTAACCAGTGCCTCGCGATCGGCCATACCGGTGATCCTCGCACGAGTCGGCGTCCGACCGAAAGCAACGGCCGGCGCGCTCCTGACATCGCCCTGTCACCCCCTCACCGCAACTTTATCGATGCGCGGTTGCCGAGGGGGCCTGCGATTCGTATCCTGTAGCCCTTGAGCGTTGCGTAGGCAGGTCCCGCCGCCCTTCGTGGGCTGGCCGGACCGCAGGGTGGGGATAGGCCATGTTCGGGCGACGGATAGCATTGGGGCTCGCGGTCGCGGCCTCGCTTGCCACGGCGATTCCGGTCCAGGCGGGCTTCTTCAAGGACCTCGTCGACAACATGCAGCTCGAGCAGGGTCCGCTCGGCAATCTCGGTAATGGTAGTGGCAGCGGCGGCAGCAGCAACCGCACCAGCGGGGGCGGCGGCCTCAATCTCAACCTCAACCTCACGCCGGGCGGCTCGTTCTATCCCGAGCAGGTCAACCCCAGCCGGGTTCCTGGCCGCCAGTTCAAACGCCAGGTGGTGAACTTCAAGACCGACGAGAAGGCCGGCACCATCGTCATCAACTCCCGGGCGCACTACCTCTACTACGTCCTCGGCGACGGCAAGGCGGTCCGCTACGGCATCGGCGTCGGCCGCGAGGGCTTCGGCTGGCAGGGCACGGTCAGCGTCGGCCGCAAGGCGGAGTGGCCGACATGGACGCCGCCGCCGGAGATGATCGCCCGCGAGAAGGCCCGTGGCCGCATCCTCCCGGCCAGCATGGACGGCGGCCCCAAGAACCCGCTGGGCGCCCGGGCGCTCTACCTCTATCGCAACGGCAACGACACCATGTACCGCATCCACGGCACGTCCGAGCCGTGGACGATCGGGCTCAACGTCTCGTCCGGCTGCATCCGGATGGTCAACAACGACGTGATCGATCTCTACAACCGCGCCAAGGTCGGCACCAAGGTCGTCGTTCTGTAGGGCTCAGGCGGCGCCGTTGACGCCGTAGCGCGCGAGGAAGGTCGTCACCGCCTCGTCCGCCGTCCGGGCGATCTCCGCGTCGCCGGGCTGCGCCCGAACCCCGTAGAGCATTTCGCTGACGATCCCGGTGTGGAACAGCATCTGGAGCTGGCGCGCCGCCATCCGGCAGTCGTCGATCCTCAGCCGCCCCGCCGCGACCTGCGCTTCGAAATAGGCCGCGAGATGCACGATCCCGCGCTCCGGGCCATCGCGATAGAAGTCCTGCCCGACCTTGGGGAACTTCTCGGCGATGCCGATCACCGTCCGCACCGAGCGGATGTTCTGCGCCGTGCTGACATAGGCGAGCATGGCCCTGCCGTAACGGCGAAGGTCCTCGGCGATGTCGGGGCCGTCGGGGTCGAGGTGAAACTCGCGCTTGGCGCGCTTGCGCTCCTCGGCGATCAGCGCCGAAAACAGCTCCGCCTTGTTCTCGAAGTAGACGTAGAGGGTTCCCTTCGAGACCCCCGCCACGCGGGCGATGTCACCCATGCTCGCCCCGTCGAAGCCGAGCTTGAGGAAGACGGCCCGGGCTCCGTCCAGAATCTGGCGGACCTTGGCCGAATCCTCGGCCGGCTGGAGATCCGGCAATGGGCTGTGCTTTTGTTCCGACATTGACCCATGATCCGCGCGGCGACGGCTTGATCTGCCGCGCCGCACGGTGCTAAGTCAATATTGACCGAACGGTTCGGTCAATAGGCCAAATGCAATGGATACTCCCGCCCCGACTCCCGCGGTGCGCCCCCGGCTTGCCGAGTCCGACGTTCGCGTCATCCTAGTGGGCGTGATGCTCGCCATGTTTCTCGGCGCGCTCGACCAGACCATTGTCGCCACCGCCCTGCCGACCATCGGCCGCGAACTGGGCAACGTGCAGAGCCTGTCATGGGTGGTGACCGCCTACCTTCTGACGTCCGTCGCGGTCACCCCGATCTACGGCAAACTGAGCGACGTCCACGGCCGGCGCGTGATGCTGCTCATTGCGATCGCCATCTTCCTGCTTGGCTCGGTGGCCTGCGCCGTTTCCCGCAACATCCTCGTGTTGATCGCCGCCCGCGCCTTGCAGGGCCTCGGTGGTGGGGCGCTGATGTCGCTCGGCCAGACCATTGTCGGCGACATCGTGCCCCCGGCCGAACGCGGTCGCTATCAGGCCTACTTCGCCACTGTGTTCATCACGTCCTCGGTCGGCGGCCCGGTCCTCGGCGGCTTCTTCGCCGAGTACCTCCACTGGTCGTTCATCTTCTGGATCAACCTGCCGCTCGGCCTCGTCGCGTGGCTGCTCACCAATAACGTGCTTCGCCGTCTCCCCCGGCACGAGCAGCCGCATCGGATCGACGTCCTCGGCGCGCTGCTCATGCTTGCCGCGACCGTCTCGCTCCTTCTCGCCCTCACCTTCGGCGGTACCAGCTACCGATGGTCGTCGCCGCAGATTCTCGGCCTGCTCGCGGCCTCGGCCGCCGGCTGGGGGCTGTTCGCCTGGCGGCTGGCGACGGCGGGCGAGCCCTTCATCCCGCTCAGCGTTCTCGGCCACCCGGTGGTCCGCAACGGTGTCGGCTCGCTGTTCTTCGCGGTCGGCTCGCTGGTCGGCCTGTCAGTGTTCATTCCGCTCTACTTCGAAGCGGTGCTCGGTCTCAGCGCCGCCGGTTCGGGCACGGCGCTGATCGCCCTGATGGGCGGCGCCGTCGCCGGCGCGACCCTGGCCGGCCGCATCATGGCTCGGACCGCCCACTACAAGCGGGTGTCGGTCGTCGGCCTCGCGCTCGCGGCGCTGGTGACGCTGGTGCTCGCGATCTTCCCCACCTCGCTGCCCTTTGCCGGGGTCGAGATCGTGCTCGCGATCATCGGCATCGGTATCGGCACCGTCTTCCCGATCACCGTCACCGCAGTCCAGAACGCGGTCCCGCTCCGCCAGCTCGGCACCACCACCGGCGTGCTCAACTTCGCCCGTTCGCTCGGCGGCGCGATTCTGTTGCCGGCGTTCAGCGCCATCTTCCTCGCCGGCGTCGCCGCTGGCTCGGATCTCGCCTCGGTGCAGACCGTGGTCCTCGAAGGCGGCCGGGACGGCACCGACTTCGGCAGCGTCTTCGCCGGCGTCTTCTACGCTGCTGCGACCGCGCTCGCGATCGGCTTCATCTTCCAGGCGGCGATGAAGGAGCTGCCGCTGCGGCGCGCGCTCGACACCGGAGATCCCGAGCCGGCGTGAGCCGGATCCCCGGTCGGAGCGAGTCCCTCCCTCAAACGATCATCTTGTAGGCCGGCAGGGTCAGGAACGGCTGCAGCGTATCCGCGGTCGAGAGCGAGCGGAAGATCTCGATCGCCTCGGGGAAGCGGCCGGCGGCGTAGTTGTCGGCGCCGATCTCCTCCTTCACCCGCTCCATCTCCTCGCCGAGCAGTCGATCGAACAGCGCGCGCGTCACGGTCTGTCCGTCGTCGAGCTTGGCGCCGAAATGCAGCTCCTGCCAGATCTGCGAGCGGCTGATTTCGGCGGTGGCGGCGTCCTCCATGAGGTTGTAGAGCGGCACCGCGCCGCGGCCGCGGAGCCAGGCCTCGATGTACTGGACGCCAACCCGGATGTTCTGGCGAAGGCCTTCCTCGGTGCGGGTGCCCTCGTGGATCTGAAGCAGGTCCGCCTGCCCCATCGCCACGTCCTCGCGCTTGTTGCCGAGCTGGTTGGGCTCCGGCATGTACTTGTCGAACACCTCCATCGCCACCGGCACGAGGTCGGGGTGGGCCACCCAGGTGCCGTCGTGACCGGCCCGCGCCTCGCGCTCCTTGTCGGCGCGCACTTTGGCGAAGGCAGCCTCGTTGACCTCGGGGTTGCGGCGATCCGGAATCTGCGCCGCCATGCCGCCCNNCGCCCATGGCGAAAGCGCCGCGGCGGTGGCAGGTCTTGATCAGCAGCTCCGAATAGGCGTGGAGGAAGGCCTTCCCCATCACCACCTGGCCGCGGTCGGGCAGCACGAATTCGGGCTTGTTACGGAGCGTCTTGATGAACGAGAAGATG
>JAGRKZ010000245.1:1129-11683 GCA_020442065.1 Bauldia sp. | reverse complement strand
TCTTCACGCAGCCGATCAGTTTCATCGGCCTGCCGGTCGTGGCGGTGCCGGTATGGCGGACGGGGGCATCGCTGCCGATCGGCGTCCAGGTCATCGCACCGGCCTGGCGCGAGGATCTGGCGCTCCGCGTCGCCCGTCATCTCGAGGCGTCGGGTGTGGTTTCGGCGCCGGTGGCGCCGCTTCCCGCATGATCGGCGAACACGACATCGACCGGCCGGAGGTCAGGGCGGAGGTCGAGGCGGCCTTCGCCGAATACGAGCAGGCGCTGGTCGGCAACGACGTTGCGACGCTCGATCGCCTGTTTCTCGATCGCGAGACCACCATCCGCTACGGGGCCGGCGAGAACCTCTACGGCTACGCGGCGATCGCGGCCTTTCGCGCGGCGCGATTGCCGCAGGGGCTCGACCGCGCGCTCGACCGCACGGTGATCACGACCTACGGTCGCGACATGGCGGTCGCCTCGACCCTGTTCCGACGCCCCAACCAGCCAGGACGGCTCGGTCGGCAGATGCAGACCTGGGTGCGGGTGGACGCAGGCTGGCGGATCGTTGCCGCCCACGTCTCCCTGATCGAGGAGCCTCAGTCGCCCGCGGCGACATAGGCGCGCCAGCCGCCGAGATGGGTGATGTCGCAGGCGTCGGCGGTCGCGGCGGCCTCGCACAGGAAACCCTGGACCGTGCTGCCGTCGCGGAGCCTGAGCGTACCGATGCCGAGCGGTTCAGGGATTGAGGCGACGAACGAGCCGATGGCGTCCGGGGCCAGCGCCCAGATCTCGAGGGCGATCGAAGCGCCGCCCTCCGCGACCCTCACAAGGCCCGGTCGCTTCGGCGGCCCGCCGGCAAGCGCGTAGAGCCGGTATTCGGGCGCGGTTGCGGCGGTGCGCACGAAGGTCGCGCCCCGCCGCGTCAGTTCGCCGTTGAGGGGCATGCCGGAGAGGTGGGCGCCCACCACGGCCAGTGGGATCGTGCCGGGCGGGTGGGTCCCAGCCGTGGCTGGCGGTGGCGGCACCGGCGCGCCGAAAGCGCCAACCGTGACGCCGGCCGCCGCGTGGATGCGCGCCGCCATCGCCGCGAGCAGCCCGTCGCGTCCGGCCGGCGCGATCAGTGTCAGGCCGGACGGCCGCCCGTCGCCGCGCCAAGGCCCGGGCACGGCGATGGCGCAGAGGTCGAGCAGGTTGACGAAGTTGGTGTAGACGCCCAGCCGGCTATTGGCGCCGATCGGGTCCGCCGCGACGTCTTCGAGCGTGCACACGTCCGGTATCGTCGGCACCGCCAGCACGTCAATGTTCTTCCACAGCGGCGCCGCGGCGCGGGTCAGCTCGGCGAGGCGGTAGATGCCGTCGAAGCAGTCGGCCGCCGACAGGCGGGTGGCGCTGCCGATGATCTGCCGGGTCACCGGATGCAGCGCCTCGGGCCGGGTCTCGATGAAGGACCGGATCGCGGCATAGCGCTCCGCGACCCAGGCTCCCTCGTAGAGCAGCGCCGCGACCGCATAGAACGGCGCGAGATCGACGGGCTTCACCGCCGTACCGAAGTCGGGGAGGGCGGCGCGCGCGGCTTCGAAAGCTGCGGCGGCAAGGTCGCTGTCGAGCTTGAGGCTTGTCGCGTTCGGGATTCCCAGCCGCACCACCGGCGGCACGGTCGGGGCGCCGGGCGACATTGGCCGCGACCAGGCGTCTTCGGGGTCGTAGCCGGCGGCCACGGCGTAGACGGCCCAGGCGTCGGCAGCTGCGCCGGCGAAGACCGAGACGCAGTCGAGGCTCCGGCAGGCCGGCACCACGCCGCGGGCCGATAAGGCCCCGCGGGTCGGCTTGAGGCCGATAATGTTGTTGAGCGCGGCGGGGACACGTCCCGACCCGGCCGTGTCGGTACCGAGGGCGAAGGGGACCACGCCCAGGGCGACCGCCACGGCCGAGCCGGATGAAGAGCCGCCTGGGACCAGCCCGGCGTCGATGGCGTTGCGCGGCGCCGGGTAGGGCGTCCGCACGCCCACCAGCCCCGTCGCGAACTGGTCGAGATTGGTCTTGCCGATCGGAATGGCGCCGGCCGCCACCAGCCGCTCGACCACCGCGGCGGAGCGCGCGGGGGTATAGGCATAGTCGGGGCAGGCCGCCGTCGTCGGCAGGCCGACAACGTCGATGTTGTCCTTGACCGCAAAGGGGATGCCCCACAGCGGCCGGGCCGGATCGGGATCGCCAAGCGCTTCGGCGGCCGCCAGTGCATCGGATTCGTCGACGAGGCAGATGAAGATGCCGGGGTCGCCGGCCGCCTCGATCCGGCGGAAGGTTTCGCGGATTACGGCGGGCGGTCGGATGCCCGCGGCGTAGGCAGCCTTGAGATCGGCTATCGTGAAGCTTCTGTCCAACATGCCTCCCTTCCGGCGGTCGCGCAGGAATCACCCTACCCGAAGATTGCATGCAATTGCGACGCCAGGCGAGCGCTTTGGACGAAAACCGTCGCGCTGTACCCGGGTCAGACGAACAGGAAATCGTCGGTGTGGTGGCGGATCTCGTCGACGTCGAGGCCCTTGATGACGATGATGTTGCCGTCGAACTTGAGGATCGCCTTGCCGTTCTTCTCGCGCATTGCGGCGACGACCTCGGCCTGGGAGGCGAAGTAGTCCCGGTCGAGTGCGATCAGGTCCTCGCCGTGCCGGTAGTCGGCAATGACGTCCCGGCCGGACGACTCCTCGAAGCGGAACACATCCTTGCCCGGGCCGCCCTTGAGCCAGTCTCTGCCGGGACCGCCGATGAGGGTATCGTCGTTGACGTTGCCCATGAGCCGGTCCTTGCCGCCGCCACCGAAGATGATGTCGGGCCCGATACCCCCCTTGATGACGTCTGCGCCCAGCTGCCCGTAGATGAGGTCGCCCTCGGTGGTGAGCTTCGGTTGTCCCGGTACCGTGTGCTGCGGCGTTATGCGATCATTCCCGGGCGTACCCAGGATTTGGCTGCCGATCTCGCCGTCAACGCTGAGACCTTTGTAGTCGACGGCGATGGTCTCGGGGGCGGCGGCGCGGTAGATTCCCTCTTTCCAGTATACACCGTAGCCATATCCGACGTACCCGGAGTAATCGACGATATGTTCTCCATCGAGATGAATGTCTAGACTGCCATTCTTTTCCAAACCCAGTTTGATGTCGATCTCGATGTGATAATACTGGCCACGGGTGACGTTCTGATCCGAGATGTACACAATTCCGTCATTGTAATTCTCGCCGGGTAGTTTGTAGCGCAGACGAACGGCGAGGCGCTCCCCGACCATCTCGATCGCCATGATGGGGCTGCTGAAGTCGTCCGCGGCATGCAGTTGCCCGATCAGCAGCCATTCGCTGGTGTTTGCCGGCCCGGGCTCGATCTTGAAATCGTAGGAGATGCCTATGCTCTTGCTGGTGGCGTAGATCGCATCGCCGGCGATCTCCGTGCGTTCGCGACTGCTCGCGTCCTGTGTCCACACGTCGCCGGCCCGAAGCTCGAAACGCAGTGTTCCGGGTTCCGGTGTGGTCAGGTTCCAGGCTCGATTGGCGTTCTGCACCGAGTACGCCTGGAGGCCGACGAAAATGTCGTCGCCATCCAGCAGTGTCATGGCAACGTGCCCTTTTTCGCCGCCGGACCGGTCGTGGCCGGCATTGGTGCGGGCGGCAGGACCGACGCGGCAGCGGCTTCGCTGTGCACTGCCACGTCCGAACCCGTCTCCGACTCAAGCTGCAACACGGCGTCAGAGCCCGTGAGCTCCCGCCTCAGCCTCGATAGTTCGGACAGGGGAAGGACGGGCGCAATCACCCCAGAAAGGGGGGGGCGGATGGGCGCTTCCGACCTGCGAGGATGCCCGGACGCCGGGTGGAAACCCGATCCCCCACGCCAGGCGGCCCGGGGGGTCGTGTACCGATGCGCGTCTTCACGCCCGGTCGCGGCTAGACGAAGACGAAATCGTCCGTGTGGTTGCGGATGTCGTCGAGGTCGAGGCCCTTGATGATGATCTTGTTGCCGTCGAACTTGAGGACGGTGTTCCCCTTCTTCTCGTACATCGCGGCGATGACCTGAGCCTGGGATTTGAAGTCGCTGCGATCGAGAGCGATCACATCCTGGCCGTGGTGGAAGTCTCTGATGATGTCGCGGCCGGTGCTGTCCTCGAAGCGGAACACATCGGTGCCGCGCCCGCCCTTGAGGCGATCGTTGCCCGGGCCGCCGATCAGGGTGTCGTTGCCGATGCCACCATTGATCCTGTCATCGCCGGGACCACCGAAGATGTAGTCGTGGCCTTGGCCGCCCTTGACGACATCGTTGCCGGCAAGGCTGTTGATAACGTCGCCGTTGTCGGTGATCGAGGGCTGTCCGGACAGGACCTTGGCCGGCGTGATGCGATCCTTTTCGGAGGTGCCGAAGATGCGCTTGCCGGCCGCTCCGCCGATCTTCAGGTTCTTGACGTCGATCGCCAGCGTTTCGTTCGCTTCCTCGCGATAGATTCCGGCTTTCCAGTATGCCGTGTAGCCGTAGCCGACATATCCGGAATAATCGACGATGTGCTCGCCATTGAGCCAGACGTCGATCGACCCCTCCTTGTCGAAGCGCATGTTGACGCTGATGTCGACGTGGTAGTACTGCCCTCGCACGATGTTCTGATCGTCGATGAACGCGAACGAATCCTTGTACTTGTAGTCCGGTGTCCGATGGCCGAGATGGATAGCGAGACGTTCGCCGACCAGCTCGACGGCGAGGATCGGACGGGTGAAGTTGTCGTCGGCGTGAAGCTGCCCGATCAGAACCCACTCGCTGGTGTTCGCCGCGCCGGGTTCGACCTTGAAATCGTAGGAGATGTTTATCGCGGTGTTGGGGGCGAAGTACATGTCGCCGGCAATTTCCGAGCGTTCCCTGTCGCCGGAGTCCTGGTACCAGACATCGCCGTGCCGAACCTCGAAGCGCAGCGTGCCGGCTTCTGGAGACGTCAGGCTCCAGGACCAGTTGGAATTCTGCACCGAGTAGGGCCACCCGCCCAAAGAAACATCGTCGCCGTTCAGCAACGCATTGGCCATGTTACGTCATTGCCCCCCGGTGATGTGGGCGGCCGCCCATCCCCGGAGTTCAGGCTGGAGTTCAAATGCGATCCAATGAAGGCGAGCGCTTTCCCCTGCGCTCAGTCGCACGGAGTCGCGGGCGAGTGCGTGACTCATACGAAAATGAAATCGTCGGAATGGTCGTGAAATTGGGCGTGATTGAAATCTTTGATCACCATCTTGGAGCCGTCGACCTTGAGGATGGCATCTCCGTGCCGGTTGGTCATGGCATCCACAGCGGCGGCCTCGGATTGAAACAGGTCGCCGTCGATGGCAATCAGGTCCTTGCCGTGCTGGAAGTCGCGGATGACGCCCCGCCCGAAGTCGTCCTCGAACCGGAACACATCCTGCCCTGGCCCGCCCTTGAGCTTGTCGTTGCCGGGGCCGCCGACCAGCGTGTCATCGCCGCGACCGCCCTTCAACACGTCCTTGCCCGGACCGCCGAAGATGAGATCGTCGCCGGGGCCGCCCCTGATCTTGTCCCCCTTCCCAAGCCCGTAGATGACGTCGCCCAGGTCCGTCTGCTTGGGCTGCCCGTCAAGCGTGTGGCCGGGGGCGATGATATCTTTCTCCGAGGTCCCAAAGATGCGGATGCCGATCTTCCCGGTGATCGCCAGATTCTTATAGGTGACGGCAATCGTTTCGGGCGCTTCCTCGCGGTAGATTCCTTCCTTCCAGTATACGCCGTAGCCATAGCCGATCGCGCCGTCATAGTCGACGACATGGTCGCCGTCGAGCCAGACGTCGGCTGAGCCATTGCTGTCCAGATGCATGTGAACGACAATGTCGATATGGTAATATTTGCCCCGCGTTATGGTTTGATCATCCCGGAAAGCTTCCCAAGTCTGAAAATCTTCTCCGGGCGGCCTGTTTCGGAGCCGGACGGAAAGGTACTCGCCGACCATCTCGACGGCGAGGATCGGGCTGCTGAAGTCGTCAATCGCGTGCAGCTGCCCGATCACAAGCCAGTCGCTCGTGTTGGGTGATCCGGGTTCCACGGCGAAGTCATAGGAAATCCTGATCTCCTTGCCCGCCGTGTAGAAGTCTTCTCCTCTGACTTCGGTGCGTTCCTTACTGGATGTGTCCTGGTACCAGACGTCTCCATGGCGGAGTTCGAAGCGCAACGCCCCGTTTCCGGTCTGGGCAAGGCTCCAGCCCCGGTTGGCGTTCTGAACGGAGTACGGCAAGCCATCCACAAGGATGTCGTCGCCGTTCGACAAGGACATCGTGACCGCGCTCCCTACGGTATCGATCTCTGAAATGTTCTTGGGTGCATATATAAGTATCATACGTATAACTATCCATGACGGATGTATCTTGATCTGCCGCAAACGGGCGGTCACCGGCATTGGCGGGGCGCCGACGGGGCGCCGAGGCTGACGGGGGTCGACAAGGGCGTGTTTCGTGCTACCCCTCGGGCCAGGATCGTGGCGAGCAAGAGTCAGGCGTGACGGCTGAGACGGACCCTCCCTTCGGGAGGCACAGTATCGCTGGCCCGGGTGGCCCGGATGCGTCGACGGTGGTTCCCCCGCCGGCAAACGGCGTATCGTTCTTCAGTGAGCCCTCGTTCTGGTTGCCGCTCCAGGTCGAGAACTCGGCCTGGACCACCCATGGGCCCTTCGGTTTCTGGCTGGTCGCTGCGCTGCGTCCGGGCCGGATCGTCGAGCTTGGCACGCACCGCGGCTATTCCTACTTCGTGTTCTGCCAGGCGGTGCGCGCGCTCGGCCTGTCCTGCCGTTGCTTCGCCGTCGACCACTGGCAGGGCGACGATCATGCCGGACGCTACAACGCCAATGTCTTTGCTTTGGTCGATCGCCACAATCGGCGGAACTATGCGGACTTCTCGAACCTGGTCCGCAGCAGCTTCGCCGAGGCGGTCGACCTGTTCGAGGACGGCAGCATCGACCTACTCCACATCGACGGCCAGCACTACTACGAAGACGTCCGCGCCGACTTCGAGACCTGGCGGCCCAAGCTGTCCGAGCGCGCCGTCGTCCTCTTCCATGACATCACCGAGCACGGCCGCGGTTTCGGCGTTCATCGCCTGTGGGACGAGGTCATAGAGACCTACCCCGGCTTCGCTTTCGTCCACGGTCACGGCCTTGGCGTGCTGGGCGTCGGCAAGGAACAGGCAGCGCCGCTTGCCGCGCTCTTCGCCCTCGACCGCGATCCCGCCGCCCGCGATCTGGTCCGTGCCGGCTACGCGCGCCTCGGCCAAGCGGTGGGGGATCGCCGCGCCATCCTCGCCAACGATGCCGTGCTCGCGGAGCGGAAGTCCGTTGATGCCGAGTTCGCGCGCCTTCAGGCGTCCAACAAGGCGCTCGAGGCGGTGGTGGCGAAACTGCTGTCCCAGGAGGGCGAGGGGCGTACCGCGGCTGCGGCAGTGGACAGGCTCGGCGCGGTCGAGGCTTCGCTCGGCAAGCTCGCCAAGCGCCTGACCAAGGCTTCGGCCAAGCTTCGGGGCTCGCGTGACGGCCGAAGTGGCGTCCGTCGACACCGCAAGAAGAAGTCCGGGCGCCGGTCCAGGCCGACCCCATCTCCCCTCGCGCCGGCTCCGGCGGCGCTACCGGGGGAACCGCTCGCTGCCGCCGCCATCGCGGCCGTGTGGACGAACGGTTGGGCCGCCGCCTTACCGCTCTGGCAGGACTACGTCGACAGCGGCCTGCCGGTGCATCCCACCTTCTTCGTCTCGAGCGGACAGCCCGAGCCGCAGAACGGCGGGTTTCGGACGGTCGTGCCGCGCGCGCCGGTCGCCGGAGATGTCCGCTGGTGTGTCTATACCGCGCTGTTCGGCGCCTATGACGCGTTGCGCGCGCCGCTCATCCGTCCACCGGGCATCGACTTCATCTGCTTCACCGATACCGATATCGAGGTCGATGGCTGGCGGGTCGTCAGGCTGCCGCCGGCCGTCGATCCGGTCAGGGAGTCGCGGCGCTACAAGGTCCTGTGCCATCGCTATCTCGAAGACTACGACGCCTCCCTCTACGTCGATGCGAGCACCGTGTTCGCCGGCGACATCGGCCGTTTCGTTCGGCGCTGGTGCCTGGGGCGCCCGTTCGCCATGTGGTCGCATCCGCAACGGAACGACGTCTACGACGAGGCGATCGCCGTGCTCGTGCAGCGCAAGGCCGACCCCCGGCGCGTGGTCGACCAGATCGTCGCTTACGAGGCCGCCGGCCTGCCCCGCGCCACCGGTCTGGTCGAGGCCAGCTTCATGTGGCGCGATCATCGCGACCACGACGTCATCAGCTTCATGGAGGCCTGGGACGAGGAGATCGGTGCACACTCGCGGCGGGATCAGATCAGCCTCGGCTTCCTGATGTGGCGACTCGGCATCCGGCCCGAGGTCTTCCCGGCGCACCTCGGCAATGCTCGCAAGAACTTCGTTTCCTCGCTGAGCATGCATCTCGGCGCGGCCGGCGAGAAGCAGACGGAGCGGGGTCGCAGGCGCGTCGCGGGGTCACGGCCGCGGCTGGTGTTCCTGTACGAGCCGGCCTATCGCGGATCGGGAAGCACCACGTTGCGCATCTTCCAGCTCGCCGACATCGTGCGCAGCCATCTCGGCGATCGCTGGGAGGTCGCCGTGACCGACGACGCCGACATCCGTGACGCGGTCGTGGTGGTCGGCAAGGGTCGGATGGCCACCGTGTCCGAGCCGGCGCTGGAGAAGCTCCGGCAAGCCAATGTCGCCGTCATTGCCGATTTCGTCGACGCGCCGCTGCGATCCGGGTTGCTGCCCTTCATTGATCTCCTCTGGGCATCGTCGATCGGTGGCTACCGGAGCGCGCTCGCCATCCGTCCGGGCATGCCGGTCGATCTGGTCACCCATCATGCGGACGTCCGCCTGCCCCGGCGCGAGCCGGCGGAAGCCTATTCGGTGGGGTATTTCGGCGAACCGATCAATGCCGTCGCCACGCCCGAGATCCTCGCCGAAATCGACATGGTGCCGGTCAGCACGCGGAGTGATGACGGCGGGTGGCTCCAGCGCATTGGCGGCTATGCGCTCCACTACGCCGTCCGTCCGCCGCTCAAGGACGGTGGCCACAAGCCGTTCACCAAGGGTTTCGTCGCCGCCCGCTGTGGCGCCAACGTCCTGATCGACCGCACCGACGGCGATGCCATCCACTATCTCGGCGACGACTATCCGTTTCTGATCGACAACAGCCGGCCGGCCAGCATCCTTGCCGGGCTCGAACTCGCCCGGCAGTCCTTCGCGAGCGAGATCTGGCGCGCCGGTCTGGAGGTGATGCGCCAGGTCGAGGCGTTGTCGACGCCGGAACATGTGGCGCGCGAGGTTGCGGTCTCGCTCCGGCGATTCGCCTGAACGGCGGTTGCCGGCGGGCGTCTCCTCGTCCTCTCCGCCTGGCCGTCTCGAATGGTTACCGCGCTGCGGCAGCCAGGTACGAACCATTCCGGCCCCTTGGTCATCAACCCTTTACACGGGTTGCCCCGCCGACACATGCTGTCCTGCAGCACACAGCAAGGACTGCTCATGGCGATCATCGCCGGCCTTCGCCATCTGACCCACTACCGCTACGACCGCCCGGTCACGCTCGGGCCGCAGATCATCCGTCTCCGGCCGGCGCCGCACAGCCGCACCAGGGTCATCTCGCATTCGCTGAAGGTGACGCCGGCCGGGCACTTCGTGAACCACCAGCAGGACCCCTACGGTAACTGGCTGGCCCGCTTCGTTTTTCCCGAGCCGGTGCGCGAGCTGAAGATCGAAGTCGATCTCGTCGCCGACATGACGGTCTACAATCCGTTCGACTTCTTCGTCGACGAGACGGCGAAGGAGTGGCCGTTCGCGTATCCGGCCGAGCTCGAGGAGGACCTGTCGATCTACCGGCGCACGGCACCGGCGGGTCCGCTGCTTCGCGCCTTTCTCGACAGCATCCCGCGGGAGACGGTCAACACGGTCGATCTCCTCGTCGGCCTCAATGCGCGCCTCCAGCAGGAGATCGGCTACGTCATCCGCATGGAGCCCGGCGTCCAGGAAACGGACGAGACGCTCCGGGCCGGCAAGGGGTCGTGCCGCGACACGGGCTGGCTGCTGGTCGAGGTGCTCCGCCATCTCGGCTTCGCGGCGCGCTTCGTCTCCGGCTACCTGATCCAGCTCAAGCCCGACATCGTCGCCCTCGACGGTCCGGCCGGTACCGATCACGACTTCACCGACCTCCATGCCTGGTGCGAGGTCTACATACCCGGCGCCGGCTGGATCGGGCTTGACCCGACCTCCGGGCTGCTCACCGGCGAAAGTCACATCCCGCTCGCCGCAACGCCCCACTACCGCAACGCCGCCCCGATCTCGGGCATGGCCTCCTTCGCCGAGGTCGACTTCGGCTTCGAGATGAAGGTGACGCGGCTCGCCGAGCATCCGCGCATCACCAAGCCGTTCTCGGAGGAGGCCTGGCAGGCCCTCGACGCCCTCGGCCACCAGGTCGATGCGGCGATGACTGCCGGCGACATGCGTCTCACCATGGGCGGCGAGCCGACCTTCGTCTC
>JAGRKZ010000245.1:0-1010 GCA_020442065.1 Bauldia sp. | reverse complement strand
CAGGGCAAGTGGTATCCGGGCGAGTCGCTGCCGCGCTGGACTTTTTCGCTCTACTGGCGGAAGGACGGCACGCCGATCTGGCGCGATCCCGAGCTGATCGCGGAGGAGGGGGACAAGACCGGCGCCACCGTCGAGGCGGCCGGGGCGATGCTCAAGGCCATTGCCGAGCGACTCGACATCGATGCCGAGATGGTGCGCCCGGTGTTCGAGGATCCGGCCGAGTGGCTGCTCAAGGAAGGCAATCTCCCCGAGAACGTCACGCCCGAGGATTCGAAGCTCAAGGACCCGGAGGAGCGCAACCGTATCGCGCGGGTCTTCGCCCGGGGCCTCACCGAGCCGGCCGGCCATGTCCTGCCGATCCAGCGCTGGCAGTCGAAGGCCGATGGCCGGCGCTGGCGGTCGCAGAAGTGGAAGGTGCGCCGCGGCCACCTTTTCCTCGTCCCCGGCGACAGTCCGGTGGGCTATCGGCTGCCGCTTGAGGCGCTGCCCTATGTGCCGCCGGCGCAATATCCCTATACCTTTGTCACCGATCCCACCGTCGAGCGCGGGGCGCTGCCGGACTTTGCGGACGCTGCCGCGCCCGGAGCCGGGTCGCCAGCGCCGGTGCCGGGCCAGGAGCAGCCGGTGGCGCACTTCACCGAGGGCGGCGCGGTCCAGGACATCCGCCTTCAGGAGCTCAACTCGGAGGACGGCGCGGTGCGCACGGCGCTGTCGGTCGAGCCGCGCGACGGACGGCTCTGCGTGTTCATGCCCCCGGTCGAGGCGGTCGAGGACTATCTCGAACTGGTCGCGGCGGCGGAGGCGGCGGCCCGGGAGCTCGGCCTGCCGGTGCATATCGAGGGCTATGCGCCGCCGCACGACCCGCGGCTCAACGTCATTCGCGTCGCGCCCGATCCAGGTGTCATCGAGGTCAACGTCCACCCGGCCGCAAGCTGGGAGGAGTGCAAGGCGATCACCGAGACGGTCTACGAGGAAGCGCGCCAGAGCCGGCTCGGCGCCGACAAGTTCAT
>JAGRKZ010000062.1 GCA_020442065.1 Bauldia sp. | reverse complement strand
GCGGTGGTCCGCGACGGCGACATGATCACCCTCGACGCGTCCGGCCGGACGCTGACGCTCGAGCTGCCCGAGGCCGAACTTGCGGCGCGGCAGAAGGCCTTCCAGCCGCCGTCGCCGCCGGCGAGCGGCTACCAGCGGCTCTATGTCGAGCACGTGCTGCAGGCCGACCGGGGATGCGATTTCGATTTCCTTCTCGGGGCGCGCGGCGCCGCCGTGCCGCGGCACTCGCACTAGGGGAGGCGGGAGGGGCGCGATGCAGCCAGCCGACGCGACGTATCCGAGCCTCAAGGACCGCGTCGTCTTCGTCACTGGCGGCGGTTCCGGCATCGGCGAGAGCATTGTCGAGCATTTCTGCGCCGAGGGCGCGCGGGTCACGTTCGTCGATCTCCATGCGGCGCCCGCCGAGGCGCTGGTCGGCCGGATCAGAGAGCGTGGTCATACCGTGCCGCGCTTCATCCAACTCGACCTCAAGGACATTGCCAGCCTCCAGGCGGCGATCGCCCGGGTCGGCGCGGAGGACGGCCCGATCAAGGCGCTGGTCAACAATGCCGGTAACGACGACCGCCACCGCCTCGAGGACCTGACCGTCGACTACTGGGACGACCGCATGGCGGTGAACCTGCGCCACCAGGTCTTCGCCGCCCAGGCCGTCCGGCCGCAGATGCGCGACTCCGGCGGTGGTTCGATCGTCAATCTCGGCTCGATCACCTGGATGGTCGGGGATGGTGACTGCATCGCCTACGTCACCGCCAAGTCGGCGATCAACGGCCTCACCCGGGGGCTGGCGCGCGAACTCGGCCCCGAGCGCATCCGCGTCAATTGCGTGATGCCGGGGTGGATCATGACCAAGCGGCAGCTCGATCTCTGGGTCACGCCCGAGGGCAACCGCCAGATCGACGAGCGACAGTGTCTGGCCGACCGGCTCTACCCGCCCGACATCGCGCGGATGGTGCTGTTCCTGGCCGCGGACGACAGCCGCATGTGCACCTCGCAGAACTACATCGTCGACGGCGGCTGGGTATAGCCGAAACAGGGATCGAGCAAAGGAACAGGAACGACGGGGAGACGTACGAGACCAGGGGCCTGTTCACCAACCAGAGAGAGGAACAGAGACATGAAGCCGTTCGCAATCAAGTTGCTTTCCGCCGCGCTCGGCGCGCTTCTGATCGGCGCCCTGCCGGTTAAGGGCGAAGCCAAGGAGCTCCGCATCCTGTCTTGGGAAGGCTATGCCGATCCCGACTGGGTGAAGGAATTCGAGGAGCAGACCGGCGCCGACGTCAACGTCGTCTTCATCGGCACCGACGACGAGATCTGGGCCAAGATCAAGGGCAGCGAGGGCAAGGACTTCGACCTCTTCGCCGTCAACACCGCCCAGCTCCAGCGCTATCTCGACCTCGGCCTGGTCGAGCCCTACGACCTCGACAAGCTGCCGAACCAGAAGGAAACGCTGCCGCGCTTCCAGGACCTCAGCACGGTCAAGGGCGTGATGCGGGACGGCAAGGTCTACGGCATTCCCTATGCCTTCGATTCCATCGGCCTGATCTATGACACCGACAAGGTGAAGACCCCGCCGGATTCGTGGACCGCGCTGTGGGACCCGCAGTATGAAGGCAAGGTGCTGGCCTATGACAATGGCGAGCACAATTTCACCGTCGCGGCCCTGACCATGGGGATCGAGGATCCCTACCAGCTCAGCGATGAGCAGCTGAAGGAGGCCGAGCAGAAGCTCGTCGACCTCAAGCACAACGTGCTCAGCTTCTACACCACCGCCGACGAGGCGCTGCAGCTCTACCAGCACAACGACGTCGACCTGATCTTCGCCAACTACGGCCAGCAGCAGGTCAAGGCCATGCAGGATGCCGGCGCCCACATCGCCTACATCAACCCGAAGGAAGGGGCGCCCGCCTGGCTCGACACCTGGGCCATGACCACCGGCGTCCAGGACAAGGAGCTGGCGGAGGCCTGGGTCAATTTCGTGCTGCAGAAGAAGATCGGCCAGCAGCTCTCCGAGCGCACCGGCTTCGGCAACACGGTCGTGCCGTTCCCGAGCGCCGCCGAAGGCGACAAGCTGGTCTGGCTCGAGTCGGTCGAGGATCCGACCATGCGCGCCGACCTGTGGAACGAAGTCAAGGCGACGCCGTAGGTCGCGTCCGATCAGATGGCCGCCGGGCGCGTTGTCCGGCGGCCGCACCATTCCCGTAACAGGACGTACCAACCCCCCGGTCTCATGGCAGACGCACCGAAGACGCTGGTCGAGCTCCGTCAGGTGACCCGCTCCTACAGCGGTGTCGAGGTGCTCCATCCCGTCGACCTCGCGCTTCGCGACGGCGAATTCATGACCGTGCTCGGGCCGAGCGGCTCGGGCAAGACCACCATCCTCAGGATCATCGGCGGGCTGGTGCGGCCGACCAGCGGCGCGGTGCTGCTCGACGGCGCCGACATCGCGACGATGCCGATCAACCGTCGGCCGTTCAACACCGTCTTCCAGGACTACGCACTCTTTCCGCACATGACGGTGGAGGCGAATGTCGGCTACGGCCTTCGCGTCCGCGGCGAGCGCCGGGCGCGCATCCGCGATCGTGTCGCCGAGACGCTCAGCCTGGTGGCGCTCGAGGGATTCGGCGGTCGCTATCCCGCGCAGCTCAGCGGCGGACAGCAGCAGCGCGTGGCGCTCGCCCGGGCCATCATCTGCGAGCCGCGGCTGATCCTGCTCGACGAGCCGCTCGGGGCGCTCGATGCCGCCCTTCGCCGCCAGATGCAACAGTTCCTCAAGCGTCTCCAGAAGGAGATCCGCACCACCTTCCTGTTCGTTACCCACGACCAGGAAGAGGCGGTGACCATGGCCGACCGGATCTGCGTGATGAACCACGGCCGGATCGAGCAGATCGGCTCGCCGGAGGAGGTCTACTACCGGCCGACCAACGAGTACGTGGCGCGCTTCTTCGGCGACAACAACCTGATCGATGTCTCGATCGGCGGGGTCGAGGACGCGGGACGGGCGTTGGCCGGCAAGCTGGGCGCGTTCCATTGCGCCGGCGACAGCTCATCGGATATCGCCGAAGGACGGCCCGGCAAACTCCTGGTGCGCCCCGAGGCGATCGTGATCGGCGGCGGCGAGGGTGCCGACAACCGCGTCCGCGTGCGCATCGAAGACGTGAGCTTCGTCGGCCCGGTGTCGCAGGTGCTGGCCCGGCCGCTCGCCGATCCCGGGCAGGTGCTGATGGTCAAGCTGCAGAGCCGGGCCGCCGGGGCGCCGGTGGCGGCAGGGGAGGAGGTTGACCTCGCCTGGAGCGCCGGCGAATGCCACGTGGTGACGGCCTGATGTCGGCGCGGGCGGTCGAGGCGGTCGAGGCGGAGGCGGGAAGCCCCGGCTATCGCGCGCTCATCACCATCCTCGCCTATGCCCTGCCGGTCGCCTTCATCCTGCTGCCGCTGATCCTGTTTCTCATCCAGAGCTTCTTCTACGTCGACCACGGCGACATTGTTCGCGAGCTGACGCTTCGCAACTACGAGCGCTTCTTCACCGGCCCGGCCTTTCTGCCGGTCTTCCTCAAGACCTGCGCGCTCTGCCTCGGGGTGGCGGTGATCACGGTGCTCGTCGGCTATCCGGTGGCGCTCCTGATCGCCAGCCTCGCCGGGCGGCGGAAATACGTGCTGATGGTGATCTTCGTCGTCCCGCTGATGATGAGCTACATCATCAAGATCTACGCGATCCGCGCCATCCTCGGCAGCAACGGCTTCCTCAACCGCATCCTCCTTTTTCTCGGCGTCATCGACGAGCCGCTGACCTTCCTGATCTTCAATCTCCAGGCCGTGATGCTGACGCTCGCGGTGATCCTCCTGCCGTTCGCGATGCTGCCGATCTTCATCGCGCTCGAGCGTATCCCGCGCTCGCTGGTCGACGCCTCGTTCGACCTCGGCGCGTCCGGGCTCCAGACCTTCCGTGACGTCATCTGGCCGCTCAGCGCCCAGGGCACGATCGTCGGCGGCACCTTCGTCTTCGTGCTCGCGATCGGCGATTTCATCACCCCGCAGATGGTCGGCGGCGCCAACGGCTTCACGTTCGGGCGCATCATCTACAGCCAGTTCGGATTCGCCTTCAACTGGCCGTTCGGCGCGGCGCTGTCGGTGATCCTCCTCGTCGCCGTCCTCATCGCGCTCGGCGCCGGCAGCCTGCTTGCCCGGACGAGGCACCAGCCATGATGCGGCTCTCGACCGGAGCCCTGGTGGTGCTCGGCGCCATCGCCGGATTCGTCCTCCTGGTGCTCTACGGGCCGCTGTTCGTGGCGATCTTCTTCTCGTTCTTCCGCTTCGAGAACAATGCCGTGCAGTGGGACAGCTTCTCGTTCGATGCCTACCAGTCGCTGATGCATGACGAGGGCATCATCGACGCGGTGCTCAACACGCTTCTGGTCGGCGGGGTATCGGTGTCGCTGGCGCTGGTGCTCGGGACCGCGCTTGCCTTCTACTACAACGCCAGCCGCTCGCGGCACCGCGACTTCCTCCAACTCCTCATCTTCTTGCCGTTCCTGATGCCGCCGATCATCACCGGCCTGTCGCTCCTCGTGTTCTTCCGCGAGGCCGATATTCCGCGCTCGCTGGTGACGGTGATCATCGGCCACACCGTGTTCGTGCTGGCGCTCGCCTACCGGATCGTGCTGACGCGGCTGCAGACCATCCGCGCGAGCCTCGTCGAGGCCTCGCTCGATCTCGGCGCGAGCCGCTGGCAGACCTTCCGTTTCGTGCTGGCGCCAAGTCTGATGTCGGCCCTCGGCGCCTCGGCGATCCTGGCCTTCGCGCTGTCCTTCGACGAGACTTTGATCACGCTTCTCGTCACCGGCACCGCCAGCACGCTGCCGATGCGGCTATGGGCGATGATGCGGCTCGGTTTCACGCCGGACATCAATGCGCTCGTCACCATCATCCTCGTCGGCAGTACCGGCCTTGCCCTTCTCGCCATCCGCTTCGTCGGCGTGGCGGCGCCGCGATGAGCCGACGATGGTGCCGACCACGACAAAGTCCGTTGACGCATCAGGCCCGGAAATCTAACGCTAAACCCCAGTGTTCCCAGAGGTTCCATCTTGATCCTGTCAGCCGAATTGAAGACCATCCTCTACGCCGCCGTTCTTTCCGACGTGCTGGACGGGCTGGGCTATATGAACCAGGCGATGCGGCCGTTCGTCCGCCCGCTCGACGAGACGCTCGTCCTGATGGGGCGTGCGCGCACCGGCAGCTACGCGCAGACCTATTCGGTCGAAGCCGACGAGAATCCCTATGAGCTGGAGATGCGGCTCCTCGACGACCTCAAGCCCGGCGAGATCCCGGTGCTCGGCTGCGGCGGGCCGACCGAGCGCATTGCGCCGTGGGGCGAGCTCCTGACCACGGCGACGATCGCGCGCGGCGGCGTCGGCTGCGTGACCGACGGGCTGGTGCGCGACGTGCGGATGATCCGCGAGCTCCAGCTCCCGGTCTTCCATGGCGGCATCGGGCCGCTCGACAGCCGGGGTCGCGGCCGGATGGTCGAGATGGATCGTCCGGTCGAGTGCGCCGGCGTCACGGTGCGGGGCGGGGACGTCATCTTCGGGGATGTCGACGGCGTCGTCGTCATCCCCAGGGAGATCGAGGACAAGGTCTTCGCCGAGGCCCTGGAGAAGGTGAAAGCGGAGAACCATACCCGCGACGAACTCCGCGCCGGGGGCTACCTCGCCGATGTCTACGCCAAGTATGGCGTGCTCTGAACAGCGGACCCCCGTCCGGGGATGGCCGTCGCGGGCCGATGGCTGAGCCCGCCGCTCCGCGCGCCATCGCCGCGGCGATGCAAGCGGCGACGATCTTCGATCTCGCCGGCGCGGTGGCCCTGGTCACCGGCGCCTCCAGCGGCCTAGGCGCCCGCTTCGCCGAGGTGCTTGCCGCCAACGGCGCGCGGGTCGCGCTCGCCGGACGCCGGCGCGAGGCGCTCGCGGAGCGGGCCGAGGCGATCGCGGCGCGCGGCGGGACCGCGATGGTCGTCCCCTTCGATGTCCGCGACCACGATCGCATCCCGGAGGCCTATGCCGAGGTCGAGGCGCAGCTCGGGCCGGTCACCGTGCTCGTCAACAATGCCGGCATCTCGGCAGCCCGGAGGGTGGCGGAGCTTTCGCTCGCCGAGTGGCGCGAGATGCTCGACGTCGATCTCGATGCGCTGTTCCTGATGGCGCGCGAGGCCGCGCGGCGCATGCCGGCGGGCGGATCGATCATCAACGTCTCCTCGATCCTCGGCGTCCGGCCCCGGGCCGAGATGGCGGCCTATTCGGTCGCAAAGGCCGGCGTCGCGCAGCTCACCCGGATCATGGCGCTCGAGCTCGCCGGCCGGCAGGTTCGCGTCAACACCCTCGCTCCCGGCTATGTGGTCACCGGCATGAACGCTGCATTCTTCGCCAGCCCCGACAGCGCGCCGCTCGTCGCCGAGATTCCGCTGGGCCGGGTCGGGACAGTCGACGACTTCGACGGCGCGATCCTGTTTCTCGCCTCCGCCGCGTCGCGGTTCATGACCGGCAGCCTCCTGGTCGTCGACGGCGGCCATGTGCTCGTGCTGTGAGCCGGGGGCGGCGATGACCCCACCCTCCACCCGCGAAGGGAGTGCCTGGAGTTGACGGACGCAGAGGCCACGACGGCGGCGAAAAGCGGCCTCCGGTTCGCCGTCGATACCGGCGGCACCTTCACCGACCTGATCGTCGGCCATCCCGACGGCGCGGTCACCATCCACAAGGCGCCGACCACCCCGTCCGATCCGGCCGCGGGCGTCCTCGACGCGCTGAGGATCGCCGCCGAGGCGGCGGGCGAGCCGCTCGAAGCCTATCTCGGCCGGGCCGAGATCATGGTCCACGGCACCACCCATGCGATCAACGCCATCGTCACCGGTCGAACGGCGAGGACCGCCTTCATCACCACGGCCGGACACCCCGACACACTGGTCTTTCGCGAGGGCGGCCGGCAGGAGGCGTTCAACTTCACCGTTCCCTATCCCGAGCCCTTCGTGCCGAAGGCGCTGACGTTCGAGGTGGAGGAGCGCATCCTTCGCGACGGCAGCGTGCATACCGGGCTCGACGAGGCGCAGGTGGCGGCCCTCCTCGGCGCGCTTCAGGCGAAGGGCGTCGAGGCGATCGCGGTCTGCTTCCTGTGGTCGATCGTCAATCCCGCCCATGAGATTGCAGTCGGCCGGCTGATCGAAAGGCACTTGCCGGGGGTGCCCTACACGCTTTCCCATCGCATCAACCCCTCGATCCGCGAGTACCGGCGGGCGATGTCGACCGCGCTCGACGCCTCGCTCAAGCCGATTATGGGCGCCTACATGAGTGGCCTCGAGAGCCGGCTTCGCGACGCCGGCTTCGCCGGCCGCCTGCTCGTGGTCACTTCGCAGGGCGGCGTCATGGACGCGGCCCACACCGCCGAGGCGCCGGTCCATCTCATCAACTCCGGGCCGAGCACGGCGCCGGTCGGCGCCCGCGCCTACACTCCACCCGAGATCGCCGACACGCTGATCGTCGGCGATACCGGCGGCACCACGTTCGACGTGTCGCTGGTCCGCGGCGGCCGGATTCCGCGCACGCGCGAGACCTGGCTCGGGCGGCCGCTGTCGAGCCACATGACCGGCATGCCCTCGGTCGACACCAAGAGCATCGGCGCCGGAGGCGGCTCGATCGCCTGGGTGGACTCGGGCGGACTGCTCCATGTCGGTCCGATCAGTGCCGGCGCGGTGCCGGGGCCGGCGGCGTACGGGCAGGGCGGCACGCGGCCGACCGTGACCGACGCCTCGGTCATCCTTGGCTTCATCGACGCCTCGTTCTTCCTCGGCGGGCGGATGCATCTTGATCGCGAGGCGGCGGTCGAAGCCGTGCGGCGCGACGTTGCCGAGCCGCTCGGACTCACCGTCGAGGAGGCGGCGACGGCGATCGTCGGCCTCGCCACCGAGAACATGGTGCAGGCGATCATGGGCATCACCGTCAACCAGGGGATCGACCCGACCGACGCCGCCTTCATCGCCGGTGGTGGCGCGGCGGGAATCAACTGCGTCGCAATCGGCCGCCGGCTCGGATGCCACACCGTGCTAGTGCCCGAGACGGCCGCGGTGCTGGCGGCGGCCGGGGCGCTGGTCTCCGACCTCATGGCCCACTACCAGGCGATGTTCCACACCGACAGCCGCAGCTTCGACATGGCCGGTGTCAATGCGGTGCTGGCTGAGCTCGAACGGCGCTGCCATGCGTTCGCCGAGAGCACCGGCACCGATCCGGCGACGGTCGAGATCGACTGGTCGACCGAGGCGCGCTACCCCGACCAGGCCTGGGAGATCGAGGTGCCGCTCCGGGTCAGCCGTTTCCGGACGGGCGACGACGTCGCGGCCCTCGTTGCCGATTTCCACAAGACCCATCGCGAGGTCTTCGCCGTCGACGATCCGACATCGGCGATCGAGACCGTCGGCTGGAATGCGACGGCGCGCTGTCGGATCGGCTCTTCCGAACCCGGACGGGTGCGGGACGTGCCGTCGGCGGCGACGCTGGCGCGCCGCCCGGTCTACTTCGGCGGCACCGGCTGGTCGGATGCAGCCGTCTACCGTTTCGAGGCGCTTACCGGGGACGATGCCGTGGTCGGCCCGGCGGTGGTCGAATCGGCTTTCACGTCGATCGTCATCGACCCGGGCTACACTGCTCGCCGCGACGCGACGGGGACGCTGGTGATCGACATGAAGCGAGAGGCAGCATGAGCAACGACTGGAGCGCCGCGCCCCGCATCGGGGGAGTCCAGATGGCGGTGCTGACCGCCCGTTTCGAGGGCATCGCCCACAAGATGGCAAATACGCTCCATCGCACCGGGCGCTCGGGCATCCTCACCATCGCCCGCGATTTCTCCTGCGTGATCCTCACGGCGAAGCACGAACTGCTCACCGCATCGGACAGCCTGCCGATCCACGTCCTGCGCGGACCGGAGATCATGTGCAGGACCATGACCGACAACCATCCGGTGCTCCGCCGCGGCGACGCCTTCATGCACAATTCGCCTTATCACGGCTGCACCCACCCGGCCGATCATTCGATCCTCGTGCCAGTAATCGACGACGACGGCATCCACCGCTTCACGGTGCTGGCCAAGGGCCACCAGGCCGACTGCGGCAACGCGCTGCCGACCACCTACATGGGCGCCGCCAAGGACGTCTACGGCGAGGGGGCGCTGATCTTCCCGGCGGTGAAGATCCAGAGCGACTACGAACACAACATGGACCTCGTCCGCATGTGCCGCATGCGCATCCGCGTACCGGACCAGTGGTGGGGGGATTATCTTGCCACGCTGGGGGCGGCTCGGGTCGGCGAACGGGAGATCCTCGCCCTCGGCCGCGAGGTCGGCTGGGAGGCGCTGGCAACCTATGCCGGCGACTGGTTCGACTACAGCGAGCAGCGCATGGTCGACGTGGTTCGTGCCATGCCGAAGGGCACGGTCGTCCGCAAGAGCCGCCATGACCGGTTTCCGGGCACGCCGGACGACGGCGTCGAGATCAAGGTGGTGGTCGAGGTGAGGCCGGAGGAGGCGATGATCGAGGTCGACCTCCGCGACAATCCTGACTGCATGGAGAACGGCATCAACCTTTCCGAGGGCACGGCCCTGTCGGCGCCGATGGTCGGCATCTTCAATTCGATCGACCACACCGTGCCCAAGAACGAGGGCAGCTTCCGCCGCATCAAGGTCCATCTCCGCGACGGCTGCTGCGTCGGCCGTCCGCGCCATCCGACGTCGTGCTCGGTCGCCACCACCAACCTCGCCGACCGGGTCGCCAACCCCGTCCAGTGCGCCATCGCCGAACTCGCGGACGGCCTCGGCATGGCCGAGACCGGCGCGGTGATCCCGCCCTCGTCTGGCGTGATCTCCGGAACCCACAATGGCGAGCCCTTCGTCAACGAGGTCTATCTCGGCTGCACCGGCGGGGCGGGCACGCCGTCGACCGACGGTTGGCTTACCATCCTTCACGTCGGCAATGCCGGCATGTGCTACCAGGATTCGATCGAGATCGACGAGCTTCGCCACCCGATCCTCGTCCACGTCCGCCGGCTGATGCCGGACACCGAGGGCGCCGGCCGGTTCCGGGGTGCTCTCGGCGCCTACTCGGAGTTCTCGCCGCTCGACTGCGAGATGGTCGTCGCCTATGTCAGCGACGGCAATGCCAACCCGGCGTCGGGTGCTCGCGGCGGCCTCTCCGGCGGCCCCTCCTCGCAGTTCCGGAAGCGCGCCGACGGCAGTCTCGAGCCCGTGCCGGGCTGCGCCGAGGTGCTGATCGGCCCGGAGGAGGCGATGGTGTCGATCAGTTGCGGGGGCGGGGGCTACGGTGTCCCGACCGAACGCGACCCGGCGCGCGTGGCGCTCGATGTGCGCGAGGGTTGGGTCAGCCGCGACCGGGCGGCGTCGGTCTACGGCGTCGTCCTTACCGACACGCTGGAGATCGACCCGACCGCGACAGCGCGCCTGCGGGGATCGTCGACCCCGGGGTAGGCCCGCCGCCCGCCAAAGCGAGGTAAACATGAAGCTGACGGGATACAGTGACCGGTGGTCGGTGCGGCCGGGGGAGGAGATCACCTTCCACGTCCACAGCGTGACGCCGGACTACGAGGCGCAGCTGGTCCGCCTGATCCATGGCGACGAGAATCCGCGCGGGCCCGGGTTCAAGGAAACGGAAGTCGCAAGCAGTCTCGACGGCCGCCATGCGGGCGTCGCGCGCACGATCCGCAAGGGCTCCTACGGTCTCGTGCCGCATGCGATGCCCGAGGGCTCCTTCAGCCTCGACACCTGGATCTGGCCGACCCTGCCCGGGCCGGGACGTCAAGGCATCGTGGTCTGGACCGCTGCCTCCGGCGCGCCGGCGTTCGGCCTGTTCCTTGCCGCCGATGGACATCTCGAGGTCGGCGGGGAAGGTCTCGCGCCGCTCCGCGCCCCGCAGCCGCTCGACCGCCGCGAGTGGGTCCGGGTCATGATCGAGGTCGATCGCGGCAAGGGCGCGGTCGCCCTGACGATCGAACCGAAACGCTGGTCACCGGCTTACCCGGCACCGCTCCGGATCGCGGCCGAGATGCGTGTACCGCCCGGCGACGGCCACCTGCTCTTCGCCGCCGGTGGGATGGAGACGATCGCGGAAGGCGCTCGGGCGATCGAGGTCTATAACGGCAAGATCGCGCGGCCGCGGGTGCTCGCACCGGACGGCGCCCTGCTCGCGGGCTGGGACTTCTTCCGCCTCGCCGGCACCGCCGAGATCGCCGGCTTCGCCCGCGCTCATGATGGCCACACCGTCAACCGCCCGGCGCGGCTGATGACCGGCCCCGGCTGGCCCGGCGCGACCAACGCCACCACGCCGCTCCCCGAGACCCACGACGCGATCCATTTCCACGACGACGACGTCGCCGATGTCGGCTGGCCGGTCAGTCATCGCTGGACGGTGCCGGCCGGACTCCGCTCCGGCGTCTATGCGCTCCGGCTCCGCTCCGGCGATGCCGAGGACCACCTGCCGTTCTTCGTCTGCCCGCCGCGGGGCGAGGGAGCGCCGCTGGCGGTCCTGATGCCGACGATGAGTTACCTCGCCTATGCCAATGAGTCGCTTGACGTGCGCGACGGCGTCCAGGTCTCGCCGCTCCAGAACATGAACATCACGCCGGAGCGCTACCGCTACGTCGCCGAGAACGGCCTCAAGAGCCTCTACGACACCCACCGCGACGGCAGCGGCATCGCCTACGGTTCGCGGCGGCGGCCGATCGTCGACTTTCGCCCGAGGGCGCGCTGCCGCACCTTCGACGCCCCGCACCAGTTCGCCGCCGACCTCCACCTCATCGAGTGGCTGACGGCGAAGGGCTACGCCTTCGACGTCATCACCGACGATCTTCTTGACGCCGAGGGCGATGCGGCGCTCGCGCCGCATCGCGTCGTCGTCACCGGCAGTCACCCGGAGTACTGGACGGCGCGGATGCTCGACGCCCGCGACGCCTGGCTCGATGCCGGCGGACGCCTGCTCTATCTCGGCGGCAACGGCTTCTACTGGGTGACGGGCGTCGCCGAGGACCAGCCCGATGTCATCGAGGTGCGCCGTTACGCCGGCACGCGGACCTGGGCGGGTGCACCGGGCGAGGAGACCGTCAGCGTCACCGGCGAGCGCGGCGGGCTGTGGCGCGACCGCGGTCGTCCCCCCAACGATCGCGTCGGGATCGCTTTCACCGGCCAGGGGTTCGACCGCGGCGTCCCCTTCCGGCGGACGGAGGCGAGCTTTTCGCCCGACTACGCCTGGATCTTCGCCGGAGTCGATGGCGAGGTGGTCGGCGCCGGGCCCTCGCTGGTTCTGAACCACGGCGCGGCGGGCTTCGAGATCGACAAGGCCGATGTCGGCAACGGCACGCCGCCGCACGCGGTGGTGCTCGCCTCGAGCGAGCGGTTCACCGATGCCTACTGGTCGGCGATCGAGTGCTTTCCGCAGATCAACCCGTGGATGGGCGGCTCGGACCAGCGCTCGGGCATTCAGGCCGACATCCTGTTCATGCACGGGCCCAACGGCGGAGCGGTGTTCTCGGCGGGGTCGATCATCTGGTCGGCGACCCTGTCTGCGGCGAATCACGACAGCGACACCGCGCGGGTGACCAGGAACGTCATCGACGCTTTCCTCGGCGGGCCGCTGCCCGGCGCCCCGCAGGCGTGAAAGGACCTGGTCATGGCCAAGGACATCACGCCCGTCACCCATCCCACCGCGGCGCCGCCCACGGGGAGCTATTCGGCGGCGCTGGTCTGGAACGATCTGGTCTTCGTCTCAGGCCAGGGCCCGATCGACGCACGCGGCGAGATCGTCGCCGGAACGATCGAAAGCGAAACCGAGCTCACCCTCCGCAACATCGAAACACTGCTGATTGCCGCCGGCAGCGGTCTCGACCGCGTGCTCAAGTGCACCTGCTACCTCGCCGACATTGCCGATTTCGATCGTTTCGATGCCGTCTACCGGCGCGTCTTTGCCGGCCACCTCCCCGCCCGCACCACGGTCGGCGCCGCCCTCGGCGGCATCAGGATCGAGATCGACGCCATCGCGTGTGCGGCGTCACGATCACCAGGCGACTAGGCGCGGCATTGACCCTTGAACACGCGCGGGCTTCTCATCGGGTTGAGATTGTTGCAGCCTGTCTCGTAACCATGAATAGGTGAAGTCATGAAGACACTCGCGATCGGCTTCGTCGTCGCCGTGTTGAGCGTCTCCGCGGCTATGGCTCATGGTGGCGGTTGTCGAAAGAGTTCGCCGCCAGGACAGTGTTGTCACATGGACAACAGCATTGTCCGTGTTCACTGCCACTGAGCGAGGATACCGGCCGAGCGTGAGAAGCAAGATCACGCAGTTGCCGCTGTCCCGCGCCGTCGTCCGAAGCTCTGGATGAGCGCTTTCTCGGCTTCGAGGATGGCCATGGCCGCGACGCCGACGGCCACGATCATCACACCGTCGATGAGCGCGACCGACCGGGTGTCGAAGAGCGACTGCATCACCGGCAGGTAGGTGAAGGCGAACTGCGCCGCGATGACGATGCCGAGCGCGATCAGCACCGGGGGCGTGCCGAGGGCGCCACGAAGGGTGAACGACGTCGTGTGCAGGTAGCGAACGTTGAAGAGGTAGAAGGCCTCGAGGACGACGAGCGTATTCACCACGATGGTGCGGGCGGTGGCGACGTCATAGCCGCGGCTGGTGGCATAGAAGAACATCATCAGCGACGCCGCCGAGAACAGCACCGAAACGAACACCGCCCGCCACAACAGAAACGGGCTCAGCAGCCCCGCGTCCGGCGCGCGGGGCGCCCGTTTCATCACGCCCGGCTCCGACGGCTCGAATGCGAGGACCAGACCGAGCGTGACGGCCGAGATCATGTTGATCCAGAGAATCTGCGCCGGGGTCATCGGCATGGTGAGGCTCAGAACGATCGCCGCGATCACGGTCAACGCCTCGCCGCCGTTGGTCGGAATCGTCCAGGCGATCACCTTGCGGATGTTGTCGTAGACCGTCCGGCCTTCGTGGACGGCGGCGACGATCGAGGCGAAATTGTCGTCGAGGAGCACCATCCGCGCCGCCTCCTTGGCGGCTTCGGTGCCCTTCCGCCCCATGGCGATACCGATGTCGGCCTGCTTGAGCGCGGGCGCATCGTTCACGCCGTCGCCGGTCATGGCGACCACTGCACCATCGGACTGCAGCGCCTGGACGATGCGGAGCTTGTGGCCGGGATTGGTGCGGGCAAAGACAGTGGTTCGCGTCACCGCCCTGGCGAGCGCGGCATCGTCCATCGCATCGAGATCGCGGCCGGTCACCACTTCCGGCTCGTCGGCAAGGCCAAGCTGGCGGGCGATGGCGATGGCGGTGGCGCCGTGATCGCCGGTGATCATCTTCACCGCGATGCCGGCGGAATGGCATTCGGCAATGGCGGCCACCACCTCGGCCCGCGGCGGGTCGACGAAACCGATCAGGCCGAGAAAGACCAGGCCGTCATCGAGGTCGGCGAGGTGGAGGTCGTGGCGGTCGGCCGGGCAGTGCTTCGTGGCGAAGGCGAGCACGCGCTCGCCGTCGGCCGCGGCGTCGGCGATCTGCTCCGCCCAGTAGGCGTGATCGACGGGGACCGGACCACCGTCGCCCGCCTGCGCGGCGCACAGATCGAGAAGCCGCTCCGGCGCGCCCTTGGCGAGGATGACCGCCTCCCCATAGGGGACGCGGTTGAGAGTGGCCATCAGCCGGTGCTTCGCATCGAACGGAATCTCGTCGATCCGCTGCCACTCTCTCCGTTCGGTCTCGGGCTCGAAGCCCTCGCGCATGGCGAATGTCACTAAGGCGCCTTCCATCGGATCGCCGTGCACGGTCCAGCCGTGGTCTTCCCGGCGGAGCGCGGCGTCGTTGCAGAGCAGACCGGTGCGGACCAGCGTCAGCGCCCGCGCTTCGGACGACCCGTCGACGGATTCGGCGAACAGCGCGTCGCCGTCCGGGGCATAGCCCGAGCCGTCGATCATGAAGCGCGCACCGGGGATCACCAGGCGGCGGGCCGTCATCTCGTTGCGGGTGAGGGTGCCGGTCTTGTCCGAACAGATCACCGAGGTCGCGCCGATGGTTTCGACCGCCGGCAGCTGCCGGATCACCGCGTTCCGCTGCGCCATGCGGCGGACGCCGATCGCAAGGGTGATGGTGATCACCGCCGGCAGGCCCTCGGGCGTGACGCCGACGATCACCGCGACGACCGCGAGCAGGGCGTCCTCCCAGAAGAAGCCGCGGGCGAACACGGCGAACAGGAAGAGCGCGACGCCGCCGAGGATGGCGACCCAGGTGAAGCCCTGGCCGAAGCGGTTGATCTGGCGGAGCAGCGGCGTGGTTAGCGTCTCCACCCCGCGGACCATCGTGCTGATGTGGCCGATCTCGGTGCTGTCGCCGGTCGCCACCACCGCACCGGTGCCCTGGCCGGCTGCCACCATGGTGCCCGAATAGGCCATCGAACGCCGGTCGCCGAGCGGGGCATCGGCAGCGACGGCGCCCTCGGCCTTGCCGGCCGCCACCGACTCGCCGGTGAGCAGGGCCTCGTCGATCAGCAGGCCGCGGGCGCGGATCAGCCGGAGATCGGCCGGGACGCGATCGCCGGCCTCAAGATGAACGATGTCGCCGGGGACCAGTTCGGAGGCCGGGATGCTGGTGCGATGGCCGTGTCGGATGACGCTGGCATTGGGAGCGATGAGGTCGCGGATGGCATCGAGGGCGCTTTCGGCCCGGCCTTCCTGGACGAAGCCGACGATGGCGTTGATCACCACGACGCCGATGATCACGCCCGCATCGACATAGTGGCCGAGCGCGAACGCGGCGACAGCGCCGACAAGGAGGAGATAGATCAGCGCATTGTTGAACTGGGCGAGGAACCGCAGGATCGGGGGACGACGCTTCGCCGCCGGAAGCTCGTTCCGACCGTAGCGCTCGAGACGCCGTGCCGCCTCGTCGGGCGCAAGGCCGCCGACACCGGAACCCAGTTCGCCGAGGACGTCGTGGGCACTCCTTGCGTGAAAGCCTACCTGCTCCAAGATCCGACGCCTGCCCCTTCGCTTCGCATGCGCGCTGCCCCTCCCGTTGCAGCGTCACGGGAAAACATAGTGCGCCGACCAGCACGCCGCCATGCGCCGAGGCATCTGCTGCCGCGTCACGTCGGCGCGTCCGTCCCGTCGCGGCTCAGGTGTCCGAGGTGATGCGGAGGTAGATCGCGGTGACGACGAGGATGATCAGGCCGAAAAGGACATCCCGCAGCCCCTCGGGCATGTGGAGGATGGTGAGGAGGGTCGTGAGCACGCGGAGGATCAGGGCGCCGACGATGGTGCCGGCGTAGCCGCCACGGCCGCCGAAGATCGACGTGCCGCCGATCACAGCGGCCGCCACCGAGGGCAGGAGCAGGGGCTCGGCGAGCGACAGCGACGGCGCCTTGATCAGCCCGACATAGAGCAGGCCGGCGATGCCGGCGAGCACGCCCGAGACGATGTAGACGGCGACAATCACCTGCCAGTAGTGGACGCCGGAGATCCGCGACGCCTTCTCGTTGTCGCCGACGGCGTAGAGCAGCCGGCCGAAGCCGGTGCTGCGGAGCGTATAGATGATCACCGCGGCGAGCGGCACGAACACGAGCAGCGCGTTGGGGAAGCCGCCGGTGACACCGGTGCCGAGCCAGGCAAGGGCGTCGGGCACTTCCGAGCCGGTGGCGATGACGGTGCGTTGGTAGACCTGAAGCGCGCCAGTGCCGATCAGGCTGGTGCCGAGGGTCATGATCAGTGGGTGGACCCGGAAGACTCCCGCGCCGATGCCGTTGGCAAGGCCGATCAGCACGCCGGGCACCAGCGCGATCATGACCGCGATCGCCGGGCCGTGGACCGGCGTCTGGGTGGCGACGATGAAGGCGGCCATCGTGGCGATGGTCCCGACCGAGAGGTCGATGCCCCCGGTCAGCATGGTCATGGTCTGGCAGGCGGCGAGAATGGCGAGCGGAATCGCGAACTTGACGGTGTTGGCGACCCAGCGCTCGTTGACGATGCCGGGCCGCATGATCTCCAGCACCACCATGAGCACCGCCAGAAGGACGATCAGCGGCACGATCGGGTAGTCGGCCATGAAGCGGCGGAAGCGACGGCCGGGGGAGAGAGCCGGAGGGGCGGTGGTTGTCGCGGTCATGTCGCGCGCCTCCGCAGGGCGAGCAGGGCGCCGAGCATCACGACAACGACCATGATGGCGCCCTCGACGATGGTGGTGACGTTTGGATCGACCGCGAGGAAGGTGAGGTCGCTCCGCACCAGGCGGAGGATGAAGACGGCGACGATCGGCCCGACGATGCCGCCGGTCCCGCCGGTCAGCGCGACACCGCCGAGGACCACGGCGGCAACGCTTGCAAGGAGATAGGGGCCGGGAATGGGGGCGCCGATGCCGGTGCTGAGGGTCAGGACCAGGCCGCCCATGGCCGCGAACAGGCCGCCGATCGCGTAGGCGGCGATCCGCGTCCAGCCTACCGACACGCCGCTGCGGAAGGCGGCGAGGTTGTTGCTGCCGATGGCGTAGATCGAAAGGCCGAGCCGCGAGCGGTAGAGCGGCACGAATACGACGGCAAGGCAGACGAGGAGCACGACCAGAGCCCTGGGGATCCAGTCGGTGATCGCGGTCGGCACGCCGGGAATGGCGACGGTGCCGACGAGCAGGGATTTCAGCCATTCCGCGGCCGCACCGCCGGGCGTCTCGAGGACCAGCAGCGCCGTGCCCTGCCAGACGAACAGCATGGCGAGGGTGACGACGATGTCCGGGACCCGCGAGATGACGATGAGCGCGCCGTTGATGGCGCCAAGGAGGACGCCGAGGAGAAGCACCATCGGCACCACGAGAATGGCGAAGCTCTCGGTCTGGCCGTCCATCAGGACCGCTGCGGTCACGCTGGTCAGCGCCATCATCGAGGCGATCGAGAGGTCGATGCCGCCGGCGATGACCACGACGGTCTGCGCCGCGACGGCGAAGGCGAAGGGCAGCACCGCCTGCACAAGTGAGCCGAAGCCCGCCGCGCCGTAGTCGGGCTGGATGGTGCGCGTCAGCACCACGAGCGCGGCAAAGAGCGCGAAGAGCCCGATCACCCAGGCATTGCGCTTGACGAAGCCGGTCATGCGGGCGGGCCCACAGGATCGGCGTTGGCGGCCGGCGCATCCGGGGCCGGTCGGGCGGCCGTGCCGGTGAGGCCATAGGCTGCCCGCACCAGCGTCGGCTCGTCTGCCTCGGCGGCCGAGAGCGTGTCGACGACGCGACCGTTGAAGATCACCACGGCGCGATCACAGGCGAGGTGAACCTCGTCGAGTTCCGAGGTGTAGAGGAGTACCGAGGTGCCCCGCGCGGCGAGCTCGCGCAGCAGGCGGTAGATCTCACGCTTGGTGCCGACGTCGATGCCGCGGGTCGGGTCGAAGCAGAGCACTGCACGGGCGCCGGTGGCGATCCAGCGGGCGATCGTCACCTTCTGCTGGTTGCCGCCGGAGAGACGCTGGACCTCGGCCTGGGCGCGGGTGTCGATCTGCAGCCGATCGATGGCGTCGTCGATGCGGCCGTTCTCCATCCGCCGTCGGATCGGTCCCCACGTCGGGATCCGCGCGCTGAACGGCAGGGCGATATTCTCGCGGACCGAGCGCTGCATGCAGAGCGCCTCGACACGGTTGCCCGGCACGAACACGACGCCCTCGGCAATCGCATCGGCGGGATGGCCGAAACGCGCCGTCCTGCCGTCGACGGCGACGCTGCCGCCGGAGGGCCGGATCGAGCCGGAGAGCACGCCGAACAGCTCGTCCTGGCCCTGGCCTTCCAGCGCCACGAGGCCGAGCACCTCGCCGGGGAGAAGGTCGAAGGAGACGTCACGGAGCTTGGTGCCGACCCTGAGGTTGCGGGCCGAGAGGCGTGGCGTCGCGCCGCTGTCCACGACGGTTTCCTCGCCGGTCCGGGTGGCGCGGCGGCGCTCGGCCCTGCCAGTCTTCTCGCCGAGCATCAGCTCGACGATCTGCTCCTCCGCCCCTGGCGCCATGTCGACGACGCCGACGGTGGCGCCGTCGCGGAGCACCGTGGCCCGGTCGCACAGTGCCGAGATCTCCAGCATGCGATGCGAGATGAAGATGACCGAGCGTCCGCTCCGGGTCTGGTTCCGCACCACCTCGAGCACGCGCTCGGCGAGGTTGGCCGGCAGCGCGGCGGTCATCTCGTCGAGGAGCAGGAGATCGGGTTCCGCGGCGAGCGCACGGGCGAGGTCAAGGACCCGCAACACCGCCAGCGGAATGTTCCGGGCCGGTTCGCGGAGGTCGAGCGCGTCGACGCCGAGCTCCTTCACCCAGGCGCGAAACGGCTCGACCGGCGTCTGTGTCAGCCGCAGGTTGTCGGCGACGTCGAGATCGGGAATGAGGGCCGGCTCCTGGTACACCGACACCAGGCCGGCGCGGCGGGCTTCGGCGGGAGAATGGACGTTGCTCTCCTTGCCGCGGATCAGGATGTGGCCGGCGGTGGGCCGGATCGCGCCGGTGAGGATCTTCACCAGCGTCGACTTGCCGGCGCCGTTGGCGCCCATCAGCGCATGCACCTCGCCGCGCCGCACCGAGAGCGAGGCGTTGCGGAGCGCAGTGACGGCGCCGTAGTTCTTGACGACGCCGGAGGCGTCGAGAAGGAGCGGATCGCTGTCGGTCACTGGCGGTGGCGCGGCTCGTGGGTCGAGGGAGTGAAAATCGGGGGCGCGGCGGTCAGGCCGCGCCCACCGCATCCTTGTGCCAAGTCCGGTTTATTCGCCCGGTCCCTTGCAGGCGATGATCTGATCCTTGGTGTAGGTTGTCCAGTCCGGGATCATGATGCTGACCGGCCACTCGGGATCAAGCGAGGGGTCGGCAGCGGCCTTGAGCTTGGCCTTGCCGTCGTCGGTCACGTTCTCCCACAGCTCGGGCTGGACCAGCACGGTCTGCGCCGAGGGCTTCTGGCCGTCGAGGATCTGGAGGGCCAGGGTGACGCCCGCGCCGCCGATCGAGCCGGGGTTGGTCACCGCGGCGCCCTTGAGGCCCTCGACCGAGCCGAGCTGGCCGACGAAGCCGGCATTGTCGGCACCGACGACGGGGACGAGGTCGCCGCCCGACTCGACCAGGGCGTCGACGATCACGTTGTCGATGCCCGAGGTCCAGATGCCGTCGATGGGCGCGCCAGTGGCGATGTAGTCGAGGATCTGCTGCTTGCCCTGATCCTGCTGCCACCCGGTGAAGACCTCGTGGGCCACCGTGATGCCCGGGTACTCGGCGAGCGCGCGCTTGAAGCCCTTGTCGCGATCGCTGTCGGCGGAGGCGCCGGCGGCGCCGCGCATGTAGACGACGTCCCCCTTGCCACCGAGTTGTTCGAACAGCCACTTGGCGCCGAGATAGGCGTATTCCTCCTGGTTGTTGGAGACGATGTAGGCGGTGGGCTCGTTCACCGCCTGGTCGACGGCGACCACCACGATGCCGGCGTCCGTGGCTTCCTTGAGCGCCGCGCCGATGCCGGCAGGATCGGACGGGTTGACGACGATGGCGTCGACGCCGGCGGCGATCAGATTGCGCAGGTCCTCGAGCTGACCGGCGGCATCGGTGTTGCGGTGGGCGATGTTGAGGGAATCGACCTTGCCCGAAGCAAGCGCCTGCGCCTTGATCGCGCAGATCATTTCTTCACGCCAGCCGTTGCCCTGCACGGTGTTGGAGACGCCGATGGTGTAGCCGTCGGCGAAGGCGGGTGCGCTCAGGACGGCGATGGCCGCGCCGGTGAGCAGAGGCAGCAGGTGTCTCGACTTGGTCATTTCGTGGTCTCTCCCTTTTGCTGGCAGTATGGCCGGCGCGACAGCCGCGCCGGTATCGGCGATATCACTTGACGTAGGGTTGCAACACGTCGCGGGCGAGCAGGAAGCCGCGCTTGATCTTCTCGTCCGTGCCCTCGAAGCGGCGATCCTCGTGCTCGATCACGATCGGGCCGTCATAGCCGACGCGGTACAGCGCTGAAAAGAAGCCGCTCCAGTCGACCTCGCCGAGGCCAGGCATCCGCGGGATCTGCCAGCCGATGCCGAGCGACATGATCCCGCGCTCGTAGAGACCGTCGCGGTCGATCATCAGGTCCTTGGCGTGAACATGGCGAAAACGATCGCCGAACTCGCGGATGAACCGCCCCTGGTCGATCATCTGCCAGATCAGGTGCGAGGGGTCGAAATTGATGCCGATCCGGTCGCCCCAGGCGTCGAACATGCGACGCCAGATGTATGGCGAATAGGCGATGTTGTGCCCGGCCGGCCACTCGTCGTAGCTGAAGATCATCGGGCAGTTCTCGAAAGCGACCTTGACGCCGTGGCCCTCGGCGAAGGCGAGAATCTCCGGCCAGACCGCCTGGGCGTCGGTCCAGTTGTCGTCGACGGTCTTGCTGGCATCGCCGCCGCAGAAGGTGTTGACCAGCGGGACACCCATCAGCTCGGCGGCAACCATCACCTTCCTGAGGTGTTCGGCAGCGTCGCGTCGCAATCCGGCGTCCGGCGACAACGGGTTCGGATAGTAGGCGAGCGCGGACACCATCATGTTGCGTTCGGCGAGGGCGGCCATGATCTCGGCGGCCTTGCCGGAATCGAGGGACGCGACGTCGATGTGGCTGGTTCCGGCGTAGCGGCGGGTGGGGCCGGTGGCGCGCGGCCAGCACGCGATCTCGAGCGCCTCGAAGCCGGCCGACGCCGCCCAGTCGGCGACTTCGAGCAGCGGCATCTCGGGGAACGGTGCGGTCAGGATGCCTAGCTTCACGGTGTCCTCCCTCTTGCTCTGTCAGGCCATGCTGCGGAGATAGGCGATCGGGTCGGGCGACAGCAACCCGTCGAGGTGACGAATCACAGCGGACCTGAACGCCGGTCGCGTCGCGAGCGCGGGATCGAAGATCGTGTCCTCGGCAAGGATGGCGTCGACCAGCGCGACCGGATCGCGGCCGATGCGGTCGGCAATCCGTTCGGCCTCCGCCGCGAACGGATCCTCGACCTTCCAGCGCCGGCCGAAGCGCTCCGAGGCCGACACCAGGTAGACCATCCAGGCCGCCACGATCAGGGTGAGGCGCTCGGCGCCGCCGCCGCTGTCGAGGCAGTCGCGGATCGGATTGAGGATGCGCTGGACGATCTTGCGCGAGCCGTCGGTGGCGATCTGGTGGTTGCGGTGACGGATGGCCGTGTTGCGGAGCCGGGTGAAGCTCTGGGCGAGATAGGCTTCGGGGTCGATGCCGGGCACGGGCGGCAGGTGGGGCAGGGTCTCCTCGGCCAGCATCCTGCCGACGAAGCCGGTGAGGACCGGGTCCGTCATGTCGTCGCAGGTGTATTCATGGCCGGCGAGGACGCCGAGATAGCAGAGTGACGTCTGGGCGCCGTTGAGGACGCGCATCTTGATGAGCTCGAACGGCGTCACATCGTCGACAAAGGTGGCGCCGGACAGTCCCCATGGCGGTGTCCGCGCGGCGAAGCGATCCTCGATCACCCACTGCCGGAACGGCTCGCCCACCACCACTGCGGTGTCGCGGTAGCCGTAGGCGGCCTCGACCGTGGCGAGGTCGTCGGGCGTGGTCGCGGGGACGATACGGTCGACCATGGTCTCGGGGAAGGTGACGTTGGCGTCGATCCAGCGGGCCAGCTCGACGCTGCGCGCGTCGGCGAGGGCCGTCACCACGGTGCGGAGGATGGTGCCGTTCGAGGGGATGTTGTCGCAGGAGACGAAGCTGATGGGCTGGCCGTGCGACAGCATCCGGCGCTCGAGCGCATGCGCGATCAGGCCGGGCACGCTTCGCGGCGCCGTCGGATGGGCGACGTCATGGACGATATCCGGATGATCGGCGTCAAGTGCGCCGGTCGCCGGCTCGTGGCAGTAGCCCTTCTCGGTCACGGTCATGGTGACCACGTCGATCTCCGGCGCGGCAAGGGTGGCGAGCGCCGGTTCGGGTCCCTCCTGGCTGTCGACCACGGCCAGCATGCAGCCAATGACGCGGGCTTCGCTCGCATCGCCGTCGCGGAGGAGGCGGGTGTAGAGGCCGTCCTGCGCGCCGAGGGTATCGCCGAGTCGCGGCGGGCGAACGTTGATGCCGACGACGCCCCAGCGCCCGAAGCTTTGTTCCAGCGCATCGTCGGTGAACTCGGCCTGGTGGCAGCGGTGGAAGGCGCCGACGCCGAGATGGGCCATGCCGATCCGGAGCGCGCTCCGGTCGTAGCCGGGCCGGCGCACGGCATCGGGCAGGCGCGGGAGCAACGCCTGCCCGAGTGCCGTGCGCTGTCCGGTGGTGGAGCTCATCGCGCCGCCCCGACCACCCATTGTTCCTGGTCGACCAGCGCGCCGGTCATCGGCCCCGAAGCGTCGGAGAGGAGGAACACGGCGAGGTTGGCCACCTCCTCGACCGCCACCAGCCGCCCGAACGGCTGCGATGCATTGGCCTTGTCGAGCCAGTCCGCGCCGAGGCCGAGGGTGTCGGCCTGCATCGTCTTCTCGCCGTCAGTGGGCACCCAGCCCATGTTGATGCCGTTCACCCGGATGCGGTCGTGGCGGTGGGCATTGGCGGCGTTGCGGGTCAGCGTGGCGAGGGCGCCCTTGGTCGCGGAATAGACGGCAAGTTCAGGCGTTCCGCAGTGGGCGTTCATCGACAGGATGTTGAGGATGGTGCCGCCGTGCCCCCGCTCGCGCATGGCGCGGATCGCCGCCTGCATCAGGAAGAACGGCGCGCGGGCGTTGACGTCGAAGAGCTTGGTCCATACCTCGACATCGGCGTCGAGGAACGTGGCGCGGTCGGTGAGGCCGGCGGCATTGACGAGGAGGTCGATCCGGCCGAAGCGATCGAGGCATTCGACGACGACGCGGGCCGGCGCGTCGGGTGCGGCAAGGTCGGCCGGCAGGAAATGGGTCTCGGGGCCGAGGCCTCGCAGGCGGGCGGCCATCGCGGCGCCGCGCGCCGCATCGCGCCCGGTCAAGAGCAGGCCGGCAGCGCCCGCCACGGCGGCCGCTTCCGCGATCGCAGCGCCAACGCCCTGCGTCGCGCCGGTCACCAGCGCCACCTTGCCGTCGAGGCGAGCCTCCACGTTGCGCTCCTCCCTGGAATGAAGTTTCTATTTATTGGAATATGGAATGAACATTCGGTGGGAGTCAACGACCGCCTCGTTGGCGGGGACATCACTTCGCAAAGTTTCCTAACAGGAAAGTCTATTTCCCATCGTTGACGGCGGTCCGGCGACCTCGTAGATGTCGTTGGACACCTCAACGTGGAGCACGCGACCGCCATGTGCGGCATTGTCGGACTGTTCCTGAAGGACCCCGCCCTCGAGCCCGAGCTCGGCCGGCTGACCGCGGCGATGCTCGCTACCATGTCGGATCGCGGCCCCGACAGCGCCGGCTTCGCCGTCTACGGCTCGGGCGGAAGCGATACGGCGAAGTTCACGCTGCGCGGCAAGAGCGCGGCGTTGGTCGCCGCTGCTGTCGAGCGGATCAAGGCCGCTTTCAAAGGCGTCACTGCCATCCATCACGACACCCACGTCGTCGTCGGCATTCCGGCCGGCGAGGCGGACGGGTTCGTGGCATGGCTGGCGGAGGAGGCGCCGGAGATCGACCTCGTTGGCCGCGGCCACCGCATGGAGCTCTACAAGGAGGTCGGCGCTCCGGCCAAGGTCGCCGAGCGTTTCGGCCTCGCGGCGATGGGGGGAACCCATGCCATCGGCCATACCCGCATGGCGACCGAGTCGGCCGTCACCACCGACGGCGCCCATCCCTACTCGACCGGTACCGACCAGTGCCTGGTCCACAACGGCTCGCTCTCCAACCACAACAACCTCCGCCGCATCCTCCGCCGCGAGGGCTTCGATTTCGAGACCGAGAACGACACCGAGGTCGCCGCGGCCTATCTCTCGTGGAAGATGCGCGAGGGCATGTCGCTCGGCGAGGCGCTCAAGGGCAGCCTGTCGGATGTCGACGGCTTCTACACCTTCGTCGTCGGCACCGAGAACGGCTTTGGCGTGCTCCGCGACGGCATCGCCTGCAAGCCGGCGGTGATGGCCGAGACCGACCGCTATGTCGCCTTCGGTTCGGAGTATCGCGCGCTCGCCGTCCTGCCGGATATCGGCAAGGCGCGGGTGTGGGAGCCCGAGCCTTCCACCGTCTATTTCTGGGAACGCTGATGCCCGAGGTCGATCTCGCGACGACACCGCTCCGCGAGCTGAACGCCGCGCTGCACCGGCTCAAGCCCGATACCAACGAGCGTCACTGGGTGGTCGACAATCCTGCCGGCAAGCACGCCGTCGCCGCCGGGCTCGACGCGCCGGTGACGGTCGAGATCAACGGTTCAGTCGGCTACTACTGCGCCGGCATGAACAAGCTCGCGACTGTCGTGGTTCACGGCAGCGCCGGCACCGGCGTCGCCGAGAACATGATGTCCGGCTTCGTCCACGTCACCGGCGACGCCAGCCAGTCCGCCGGCGCCACCGGCCGCGGCGGTTTGCTCAGGATCGACGGCAACGCCGCCTCGCGCTGCGGTATCTCGATGAAGGGCATCGACATCGTCGTCCGCGGCTCGGTTGGCCACATGAGCGCGTTCATGGCGCAGGCCGGCAGCCTCGTCGTCTTCGGTGACGCGGGCGACGCGCTCGGCGATTCGATCTACGAGGCGCGGCTCTTCGTCCGCGGCGCGGTCGCCAGCCTCGGCGCCGACTGCATAGAGAAGCCGATGAAGGACGAGCACAAGGCGGCGCTGCACGCCCTGTTCGCGCAGGCCGGCCTCGACGGCAGCATCGATCCGTCCGAGTTCCGGCGCTACGGCTCGGCCCGCAAGCTCTACAATTTCCACGTCGATCACGCCGGGGCCTATTGATGGACCGCACGCCGCCCACCCATCCGCGCCACTCGGCGACCTTCGACCACTACGCGATGTCGGAGATCCGCCGCGCCGCGGCGACCGGCCTCTACGACATCCGCGGCGGCGGCGCCAAGCGCCGCGTCCCCCATTTCGACGACCTGCTCTTTCTCGGCGCTTCGATCAGCCGCTACCCGCTCGAAGGCTATCGCGAGAAATGCGGCACCGACGTCTGGCTCGGCACCCGCCACGCCGAGAAGCCGATCCATCTCAAGATCCCGGTCACCATCGCTGGCATGAGCTTCGGCTCACTGTCGGCGCAGGCCAAGGAATCGCTCGGCCGCGGCGCTACCATTGCCGGCACGTCCACCACCACCGGCGACGGCGGCATGACCGAGGAGGAGCGCGGCCATTCGGAGATCCTCGTCTACCAGGTGCTGCCCTCGCGCTATGGCATGAACCCGGACGATCTTCGCCGCGCCGACGCGATCGAGATCGTCGTCGGCCAGGGCGCCAAGCCCGGCGGCGGCGGCATGCTNNTGCTCGGCCAGAAGATCTCCGACCGGGTCGCCGAAATGCGGACGCTGCCCGCCGGCATCGACCAGCGCTCGGCCTGCCGCCACCCGGACTGGACCGGGCCGGACGACCTCGAGATCAAGATCGAGGAGATCCGCGAGATCACCGACTGGCAGAAGCCGGTCTACGTCAAGGTCGGCGCGGCGCGGCCCTACTACGATACGGCGTTGTCGGTGAAATCGGGCGCCGATGTCATCGTCCTCGACGGCATGCAGGGCGGTACCGCCGCGACCCAGGAGGTGTTCATCGAGAACGTCGGTCTGCCGATCCTCTCGGCGATCCGCCCGGCGGTGCAGGCGCTGCAGGAGCTCGGCATGCACCGCAAGGTCCAGCTCATCGTGTCCGGAGGCATCCGCAACGGCGCCGACGTCGCCAAGGCGCTCGCTCTTGGCGCCGACGCGGTGTCGATCGGAACCGCCGCATTGATCGCGATCGGTGATAACGACCCGGCGCTCGAGGAAGAATACGGCAAGCTCGGCACCACTGCCGGCGCCTATGACGATTGGCACGAGGGGCGCGATCCGGCCGGCATCACCACCCAGGACCCCGAGCTCGCCAGCCGGCTCGATCCGGTGCTCGGCGGCCGCCGCCTTGCCAACTACCTTTCGGTTCTGACGCTCGAGGCGCAGACCATCGCCCGCGCCTGCGGCAAGAGCCACCTTCATAACCTCGAGCCGGAGGACCTCGTCGCTCTTACCGTCGAATCGGCGGCGATGGCGCAGGTGCCGCTGGCCGGCACCAACTGGATTCCCGGGAAGGGCCCGTTCTGATGCGGCACGGGTCGCCGCTCATGGGCACACCGATGGCGACGGGCCGGGGGACGTGAGCTACAAGGAATCTGGATTGGTCGGGGGCAAGCGATGACTGCACTTTCGGAAATCGCCCGCGAGCGCGGGATCAAATACTTCCTGATCTCCTATGTCGACCTCTTCGGCACGCTTCGCGCCAAGCTGGTGCCGGCGACGGCGATCGACGGGATGGCGAAGAGCGGCGCCGGCTTCGCCGGTTTCGCGAGCTGGCTCGACATGACGCCGGCCGATCCGGATGTCTTCGCCATTCCCGACCCGTCGAGCCTCATCCAGCTGCCGTGGAAGCGCGAGGTAGGCTGGCTCGCCGCCGATCCCTGGATGAACGGCAAGCCGGTCGCCCATGCGCCGCGCAACGTCCTGAAGAAAATGCAGGCCAAGGCGAAGAAGCAGGGGCTGGTCATGAAGACCGGCGTCGAATGCGAGTTCTTCCTGCTGCTGCCCGACGGCAGCGCGATCAGCGATCCGGCCGACACGGCCGCCAAGCCCTGCTACGACCAGTCGGCGCTGATGCGCCGCTACGACGTGATCACCGACATCTGCAATGCCATGCTGGAGCTCGGCTGGGGGCCGTATCAGAACGACCACGAGGACGCCAACGGCCAGTTCGAGATGAACTGGGACTATGACGACGCCCTCGTCACCGCCGACCGCCATGCCTTCTTCAAGTACATGGTCAAGTCGATCGCGGAGAAGCACGGGCTTCGCGCGACCTTCATGCCCAAGCCCTTTGCCAATCTCACCGGCAGCGGCTGTCACGCGCATGTCTCGCTGTGGGACGGTGACAAGAACGTCTTTGCCGACGGCAAGGATGCCCTCGGCATGTCGAAGACCGGCTACCACTTCATCGGTGGCGTCATGGCTGCTGCGCAGGAGCTCTGCGCCATCACCAACCCGACGGTGAACTCCTACAAGCGCATCAATGCGCCGGTGACGCTTTCCGGCGCGACATGGTCGCCCAACACGGTCACCTTCACCGGCAACAACCGTACCCACATGATCCGGGTGCCGGACGACGGGCGCTTCGAGTTCCGCCTGCCCGACGGCGCGGCCAATCCTCACCTTTTGCCGGCGGCGCTGCTCGCCGCCGGTCTCGACGGCATCGCCAGGAAGACCGATCCGGGCAAGCCACTCGACATCAACATGTATACCGAGGGGCACAAGGCGCCGGCCGGCACCAGGAAGCTGCCGCTCAACCTCATGGATGCGATCCGCATCACCGACGGCTCGAAGCTGCTCCGCCGCGAGCTCGGGGCCGAATTCGTCGACGCCTATGTGAAGCTGAAGACGGCGGAGTGGAACGACTACGCGCGGACCCTCACCGACTGGGAGCGTAAGCACACGCTCGATTGCTGAGGCAGTCGAGCCCTCGGGGTCAGCTCCGCGGCGGGCCGTCGCTCTGGCCCTGGGCAAACTCCATCGGCCACAGCTCCTGGATGATGGTGCCAGCGGTTTCCGGCGGTGCATGGGCCGGGATCGTCGCCAGCAGCGCTTCGCCGAGCCGCGCGCCAAGGTCGGGGAGGGCGGTCCGGAAACAGGTGACCGGCGGCGCCAGCAGGCGACTGTTGGGCTCTTCCTGAAAGCCGACGATCGAGAGGTCGCGTCCCGGTGTCAGGCCGCGCTCCTTCAGGCTGCGATAGAGGCCGATCGCCATGAACTCGTTGACCAGAACCACCGCCGTCGGCGGCTCGGGCATGGCAAATATGAGATTGCCGAAGGCGTAGCCGCCGTCGTCGCTGTTCTCCACCCGCAACACCAGTGCCGGGTCGAAGGGGAGACCGAAGCCGCGCATGGCGGCTTCGAAGGCGTCGGCGAAGACGAAGCTGTAGTTGATGTCGCTCGCCGCCGTGGCGACCGCGATCCGCCGGTGACCCAACCCGGCGAGATGGGCCACAGCGGCTTCCGCCACGCCCTCGAAGTCGAGATCGATCCAGGGGTAGCCGCTCCCGGATCGGCTCCGCCCGAAAGCCACGAAGGGGATGTCCTTCTCGAGCAGGTAGTCGATGCGCGGGTCGAGGCGCTGCGTCTCGGCGATGATCAGGCCGTCGGCAAGGCGACGGGCGGCGACGCGGCGGAGATACGCATAGGCGTTTTCCTCCGGGCCGGAGAGCAGCACCATGAGGTCGAGCTTGCGGTCGTCAAGGAAGGCACGCAGCCCCTCCAGCACCGACATGAAGATTGTGTCCGCGAGTGCGGTCTTGCCGCTGGTCGGCAGGATCAGCGCGACCATGCCGGTGACGCCCTGGCGAAGGCTCCGGCCCGACTGGTTGGGCGAGTATCCGAGCGCGTCGGCCGCGGCGAGCACGCGCTGCCGTGTCTCCTCGCTGACGTCGCTGCGGCCGTTGAGCGCGCGCGAGACCGTGCCGATCGACACGTTCAGATGCCGTGCGAGTTCGCGAATGCTCACCCTGAGCCGCCTCTTCTGATTGCCCGAGGTATAGGCGTTCGTCCGCGGCATTGACAACGAGACCGGCCTACGCTTGTATCGTAAACGTTTACGGAGCGGCAAGTCTTCGTAGGCAGCGACAGATTCGCGGACAACGCGGACGTCATCGGGGAGGATCGGGGCGTGCTGCGGGCTGTGCTCGTCGGTTGCGGCGCCATGAGCAAGACCAACATCGAGGCGGCCCTCGCGACGGGGGATGTCGCCTTTGTCGGGCTGGTCGATCTCGATCCCGAGCACGCCCGGAAGCGGGCCAGGGAGTTCGGTCTCCTCGACGCCGAGATCGGCACCGACCTTGCCGCGACGCTCGAACGGACCCGTCCCGACTTCGTCCTCGACGTGGTGGTGCCGCAGGCCCGCTACGGCGTCGTGACCACGGCCCTCAATCATGGCTGTCATGTGCTCAGCGAGAAGCCGATGGCGGATTCGCTTGCCAGCGCCCGGGCGCTGGTCGAGGCCGCGCATCGCCATGGCCGCCTGCACGCGGTGGTGCAGAACCGTCGCTATCTCGAGGGCGTGCGTCGCATCCGGCGGTTCGTTGAATCCGGCGCGATCGGTGCCATCACCAGCCTCCACTGCGACTTCTTCCTGGCCCCTCATTTCGGCGGCTTTCGCGAGGCGATGGAGCATGTGCTCCTGCTCGACATGGCGATCCACACGTTCGACGCCGCCCGCTATATCGCCGGCAGCGCGATGGAGGCGGTCTATGCCCGGGAGTGGGAGCCCGCCAATTCCTGGTACCGGCAGGGCGCTTCAGCATCGGCAATCTTCGAACTCGGCAACGGTGTCGTCTTCACCTATCGCGGCAGCTGGTGCGCCGATGGGCTGCGCACGTCCTGGGAGAGCGCGTGGCGGATCGTCGGCGAGGCCGGCACGCTGACCTGGGACGGCGCCGACGAAATGCGGGCGGAGCGCCGCACCGGCGCGCGCGAGGGCCTGTTCGACGTGAGCGAGCCGGTCCCGGTGCCGCCGCTCGATCCGCGCGATCGGGTCGGCGGCCATTACGGCGTCGCGAGGGACTTCGTCGACGCCCTCAAGGCCGGCACGGAGCCGGAGACCGTCGGCCATGAGAACATCAAGTCGCTGGCCATGGTGTTCGGGGCGATCGAGAGCGCCGAGACCGGACGGCGGGTGGCATTCGATCCCCGCACTGCACAGGAGACGACCCGACCGTGAGCGATGCCCTCCGTGACATCCGTATCGGCACGATGATCCGCGGCAACGCCGCCGATCCCGCCGGATACGTCCGCCAGATCCTGCCGCACGGCTTCGAGAGCATCGAGCCTTTCTTCTGGCAGACCATCGGCAATGCGGACATTCCGCGTCTCGCCGGGGAGCTTCGCGAGGCGATCGGCGACCGCGACGTGACGATCTCGACGCTCGGGATGTTCGGCAATCCGCTCGAAGACACCGAACTCGACCGCGCGACGCTGCACGGCTGGGAGGTACTGATCGACAACGCCCACCTGTTCGGCGCGACCTGCGTCGCGGGCTTCACCGGCCGCATCCGCGGCAAGCCGATCGAGGAGAGCCTGCCGCGCTTCAAGGAGGTGTTCGGCCGACTCGCCAGGCGCGCCGCCGACAGGGGGGTAAGGATCGCCTTCGAGAACTGCGCGATGGATGGCAACTGGGCGAGTGGCGACTGGAACATCGCCCATAACCCCGACGCCTGGGAACTGATGTTCGACGCCCTGCCGGACGACAATCTCGGCCTCGAATGGGAGCCGTGCCACCAGCTCGTCTATCTGATCGATCCGATCCCGCAGATCCGGAAGTGGGCGCCGAAGTTCTTCCATGTCCACGGCAAGGACGCGACCGTCCGCTGGGACGTGATCCGCGAGCACGGCGTGTTCGGCAAGGTGCCCTTTGTCCAGATGCGCACGCCCGGCTTCGGCGACAGCGACTGGACGCGGGTGATCAGCGAGCTCCGCCTCGCCGGCTACCGGGGCGCAATCGACATCGAGGGCTGGCACGACCCGGTCTACCGCAACGCGCTCGAGATGACCGGGCAGGTGATGGCTCTCAACCACCTCAAGCAGTGCAGGGGAGGGGCCGGGTTCGTGACGAACCCCGACTGAGGTTCGATGCATGCCCGCGTCGGCCCCAGGGTGGCGGCGCGGGACGAGACGGGCCCGGAAAACCGGGCCGGGACTTCGGGTGGAAGCGAGAATTGGCTTTTTCAAAAGGAGGGAATGCAATGAACCGTAGAATGTTCCTGCGCGCGCTGCGCACGTCGGCGGCCGTCGCCGCGACCGTCACCGTCTTCGCCGTCGGCAGCGCCAGTGCCGAGGCGCTTCGCGACGACTGGTGCAAGGACGTCAAGATCCGCTTCTTCGTCGGCGGTGCCGAGGGCGACGGTTTCGGCGTCATCGTCTACAACGGCGCGGTCCAGGCGGCCCACGACACCGGAGCCCAGGTCGAGTACGTCTTCTCCGGATGGAATGCCGAGAAGATGGTGCAGCAGCTCCGCGAGGCGATTGCGTCAGCGCCCGATGGCATCGCCATGATGGGCCATCCCGGCGACGCGCCGATCCTGCCGCTGGCGGAGGAAGCCAGCAAGGCCGGCATCAAGATGATGTACCAGAACGTCGACGTCCCCGAGGTGCGGAAGCAGTTCGGCGGCGGCTATGTCGGCGCCCAGCTCGAGCCTCAGGGCTATGCCCTCGGCGCCGAGGCGGTCCGCCGCTTCGGTCTCAAGGCGGGGGACAAGGCGATCGTGGCCGCCAACCTCGACGACACCAACCGCGCGGTGCGCGAGGCGTCCACCATGAAGGCGTTCGAGGACGCCGGCCTCACCGTCGTCCACCTCCAGTCGCCGGTCGAATGGGCGGCCGATCCGAACCTCGGAATCCCCGCCTTCACGGCGGCGATCCAGGCCAACCCGGACGTCAAGATCATCGCCTATCCGGGCGGGCAGCTCCTCGGGACGGCGCCGACCTACATGGAAGCGGCGGGCAAGAAGCCGGGTGAGATCATCAACATCGGCTTCGACACCAGCCCGCAGGTGGTCGAGGCGTTCAAGAACGGCTGGGTGCAGCTCACCTCGGACCAGCAGCCGTTCCTCCAGGGCTACATGCCGATCCTGTCGCTCTGCCAACAGGTGGTCTACGGGCTCGGTGCCACCAACGTCGACACCGGCGCCGGCTTCGTCACCACCGACAACTACGAGGCCGTGGCTACGCTCGCGACCGAGGGTCTCCGCTAGAACCGGACGGGCGTTCGCACTTGCCCCGGGGGCCCTGCGCCCCCGGGGTTCGGGAGGAGGGGCAATGGCCGAGAGACTGATCGAACTGCGCGAAGTGACCAAGTCCTACGGGCGGGTCTTCGCGCTTGGTGGTGTGAACCTTCATGTCGACCGCGGCGAGGTGGTCGGCCTGATCGGCGACAACGGCGCCGGCAAGTCGACGCTGATCAAGATTCTTGCCGGCGTGGTCAAGCCCACGAGCGGCGACATCCTGGTTCGCGGCCAGAAGGTGCACAACTGGAACGGCGCGCGCTCGCGCGATGCCGGCATCGAGACGGTGTTCCAGGACCGCGCCCTCGCCGTCCAGCAGACCATCGTCCGCAACATCTTCATGGGCCGCGAGATCGCCGGCGGGCTCGGCTTCCTGCGGGTCAGGAAGGAGCATTCCGAGGCGGAGCGCCTGATGCGCGAGATCGGCTTTACCTCGAAGGTCTTCACGCCTGATTCCATCGTCGGCCAGCTTTCTGGTGGCGAGCGGCAGGGCGTCGCCATCGCCCGCGCCATCTACAACAAGGCCGACCTGATCGTGCTTGACGAGCCGACCACGGCGCTTTCGCTCACCGAAACCGAGAAAGTCTTCCGCTTCGTCCGCGCGGTGCGCGCGAGCGGTCGCTCGATCCTGTTCATCGGCCACAACATCCATCACGTCCACGACATCGCCGACCGCTTCGTCGTGCTCGACCGCGGCCGCGTCGCGCTTAAGGCCGACAAGGCCGAGATGGAAACGGCCGAGAAACTCATCGCCTTCATGGAGCACGTCGCCCATCCCAAGGGCATCAGCTCGTTCGACCCCTCCGCGGCTGTTCTGGAAGTCCGCCAATGACCGCCACCACCGAAACCGGTGCCGAGCAGCGCCATCCCAATGCCTCGCCGTTCCGCCGGTTCCTGATCAACAACCGGGCGGCGCTCGGCACGCTAGCCGTGTTCGTCGTGATGATGGCGATCTTCGTCGTCGCAAATCCCAGGGTCTTCCTTGCCTGGCCGCTCTACAGCTCGGTGCTCGTCACCCTTCCGGTGGCGCTGTTCCTAGTGGTGCCGCTGGTCTTCGTCGTGACGGTCGGCGAGATCGATCTTTCGTTTCCGGCGACCATGGGCTTTTCGGCGTGGATCTTCGCCCTCCTCGTCCAGGCCGGCATCGATCCCTTCATCGCCATCATCGGCGGTGTCGTCACCGGGGTCGTGCTCGGCGCCGGCGTCGGCGCGATCGTGGTCTATGCCGGCTTGTCCTCGCTGATCGCCACGCTCGGCATGAACTACATGCTCCGTGGCCTGATCATGATCATCACCGAAGGCAAGTCGATCGCGCTCCTGGGGCTTCGGGATTCGACCGCGTATCAGATATTCTCGAGTTCGCTCGCCGGCATTCCCGTCCAGATCTTCTGGGCGCTGGCGTTCGTCGTCTTCTCCGCCTTCCTCTATAACCGCCACCGCTTCGGTGCGCGGGTCCATGCCGTCGGCGACAACCCCGACAGCGCGGCGCAGATGGGCATCGATGTCAGACGGATCCGGATTGCGACCTTCATGTACATGGGCCTCGGGGCGGCCTTCGCCGGCGTCTTCTCGGTGATGATCAACTTCACCTGGTGGCCGACGACGGGCGACGGCTATCTCCTGCCTGCGCTCGCGTCCGTCTTCGTCGGTGGCACGCCGGCCTGGGGCGGGATCGGGACCGTCGCGGGCGGTGCGATCGGTGCGCTGATCATATCCTTCATCCAGTCGGGCATCATCTCCGCCGGTCTCACCGGCTTCTACCTCCAGTTCTTCAACGGCCTGATCATCGTGCTTGCGCTGCTCGGCCATCGCTGGAACCAGGCCCGCTACCGATAGAGGGGTGACGATGCCGGGGTCGAACGAGCGCGCCGCGGTGCTGGCGGCGCAGTATCGTGAGCAAGGCTACTGCGTCGCCGGGGAGGCGTTGACTAAGGCTGAGGTGGCGGCGCTCCTCGACGAGGCGATGCGGCTCTGCCGCGAGGAGGCGGCGGGGCTGTCGGGCGGTGCGGCAGCGACCGGCGCGGCGGACGACATGGGGCGCTTCCTCGCCATCCACTTCCCGCACAAGCTGTCGCCGCTGATGCGGGAGACCCTTGCCCATCCCCGCATCGTCGAGGTGCTGACCGAGGCGATCGGCCCCAACGTCAAGTGCATGCAGTCGATGCTGTTCATCAAGAACGCCGGCAAGCCGGGCCAGGCATGGCACCAGGACGAGGACTTCATCGCGACCCGCGACCGCTCCCTTGGCGCCGCCTGGATCGCCCTTGACGACGCCACAGTGGACAATGGCTGCCTTTGGGTGATCCCCGGTTCACACCGACCCTGCGTGCTGTGGCCGCTCCGCCAGCATAACGATCCCGAATACGACTTTGCCCCGCAGTCGTACGATTTCCCCTACCGCGACGAGGAGGCGATTCCGGTGGAGGTGGCGGCCGGCAGCATCGTCTTCTTCCACGGCCACCTGCTCCACAAGTCGCTCCGCAACCGGCGCACCAGCGGCTTCCGCCGGGCGCTGGTCAACCACTACATGAGCGCCGAGTCGCTGTTGCCGTGGTGGCGGCCGGGCGGCCCGCATCCGCCCACCCAGGACCTTCGCGATATCGTCATGGTCGCGGGCACCGACCCTTACGCCTACAAGGGCACCGAGGATGTCAATCGACCCTATGTGCGGCTCGAGGCGGCGGCGCCGGCGATGACCTGACGGGAAATCCGCTCGGTTGATCCAGTACGGGACTCTCCCCTAGCATGCCGCCTGGCGGCCTCTTCCTGAGGGCCGCGCCGGCGGCGGGTGCGGCCGCATCGAACCCGCAAGGGGAGAGTGGACAATGAGCGAGCCCGATCTCGACGCCTACGCGCTGAAGACTGCCGTCGCCGTCGAAATCGCCGCGCCGGACCTCGCCTACCGCCCGCCGCTCCCGTCATCCTATCGGCCGCGCATTGCCCTCGTCGGCGCCGGCGGTATCTCTGCGGCCCATCTCGACGCCTACCGCGAGATGGGGCTCGACGTGGCGGTGATCGCCAACCGCACGCTGTCCAAGGCCGAGGCCCGGCGCGATGAGTATTTCCCAAAGGCCGAAGCGACCAGCGATATCGCGGGTACGCTGGCCCGTGACGACATCGCCGTGGTCGACATCACTCCGCATCCTGCCGAGCGCTATGCGATGATCGAGACCGCGCTCCGCGCCGGCAAGCATGTGCTGTCGCAGAAGCCGTTCGTCATCGACCTCGACGCCGGGGCCCGGCTTTGCGACCTCGCCGACGAGAACGGCGTGCTGCTCGCCGTCAACCAGAACGGACGCTGGGCGCCGCACCTGTCGTGGATGCGGGAAGCGGTGCGGGCCGGACTGGTGGGCGACCTTCACACCGTCGATGTCAGCATCCACTGGAACCACGGCTGGATCAAAGGCACGGCCTTCGAGGAACTCCAGAATCTCATCCTCTACGACTTCGCCGTTCACTGGTTCGATTTCCTCGCGAGCCTGATCGGCGGTCGGGCGACCTCGGTCTTCGCCGCCCGCGCCCATGCGGCGTCGCAGCCGGTCCGGCCGCCGCTGATCGCGGGCGCGATCGTCGGCTTCGACGGCGGCCAGGCGTCGCTGCTCTTTGATGGCGCTGCCAAGTTCGGGGCCGAGGATCGCACCGTCATCTCCGGCAGCGCCGGCACGCTCAACAGCCGCGGCCCGGATCTCGGCGTCCAGGCGGTGTCGCTCACCACCGAGGCCGGCATCGCGCGTCCGGCACTGGAGGGGACGTGGTTCAAGCAGGGCTTCCAGGGCACCATGGGGGCTCTGCTCGCGGCGGTCGAGTCCGGGAGCCGGCCGATCAACGAGGCGCGGAGCAATCTCGATGCGCTGGCGATGGTGTTCGCGGCCATCGCCTCGGCGCGGCTCGGCGTCCCGGTTGCTCCGGGCGCGGTCCGCAGCCTCGTGGCAGCGGAAGGGTGATCCGGGTCGAGAGTCCCAGTCGCCATCGACCGCAGCGGTGACGGCGAACTGTCACTAGGGGCCTATTTGCCGCGAATAGCGGCCGGCTCATCCGTGCGAAGTGCGGATGACAGCGGTCCCAGCTGCCACAGCGCCGACAAGCCGACCAAGATGTAGACGATGCGGGAGATGACGGATCCTGCGCCGAAGATCGTGGCAACGAGGTCGAAATCGAACAGGCCGACCAGGCCCCAGTTCAGTCCGCCAACGATGACAAGCAGCAGAGTGACGATGTTGATGGGCTTCATTTCGGGTTTTCCCTGAGTGATGGGCCGGGCCGCCGTAAGCCGACGACCCGGCCGCCTTCAAGTTACGACTTCGGCGGCAGGATCACGGTGTCGATGACGTGGATGACGCCGTTCGTCGCCGCGATGTCGGCGGCGGTGACCTTTGCGTCGTTGATCATCACCGTGTCGCCATCGACCTTGACGGTGATCATCGCCCCGTTGACGGTCTTGGCCTCATTGACGTTGACCACGTCCGCGGCCATCACCTTGCCCGGCACGACGTGATAGGTCAGCACCGCGACGAGCTGGTCCTTGTTCTCCGGCTTGAGCAGGGTGTCGACGGTGCCCGCCGGGAGCTTGGCGAAGGCCGCGTCGTTGGGGGCGAACACGGTAAACGGTCCTGCCCCTTTCAGGGTCTCGACCAACCCCGCGGCGGTCAGAGCCGCGGCGAGGGTGTTGAACTGGCCGGCGTCGACGGCTGTGTCGACGATGTCCTTTTCGGCAGCCCGGGCGTTCACTGCGCCGACGGCAATACCCACGGCGGCAACGGCCGCCAGCGCCAGATTGGCTATCCCAAACTTCATCGTCTTTGCTCCATGCCTCTGTGTTGTCCTACCGGGTTTTGCCGCCCGGTTTGGGGTGACCGGTTCGCATCCATTCGCGTCCCGGGGATAAGGGTCGCTGCACGAGTTCCATCTTGTCAGCGCCGACATTGCATATGGTGAAAACAAATTATAGTACTATGCACATTTGCGTGAAGAGATAAAGTCTTTTCATACAGAGACAAAGAAGCTATGGTCTTTTGATCGTGGGTGGAAGGGGACGGAGCTCACACATGCTGTCAGAGACGCTGACCGAGGGGCTAGAGCGCTACCGGATCGGGCCCAAGATCCGGGAGCTCAGGCAGGGCAAGAAGCTCGGTCTGGTACAACTCGGCGAGCACACCGGGCTCTCTCCCGCGATGCTGTCGAAGATCGAGCGGGGGGTGCTTTTCCCCACCTTGCCGACGCTACTTCGGATCGCGCTGGTGTTCGGTGTCGGCCTCGAGCATTTCTTCGTCGAGAACAATGGAACCACCGTGGCCGTGGTGCGGAAGAAGGATCGGCTCCGACTTCCCGACCGTCCCGGCGAGACCTCTCCCGCCTATTATTTCGAGAGCCTCGACTTCCCGGTCACCGACCGGAAGATTGAGGCCTACTACGCCGAATTTCCTGCCAATGCGCGGCCTTCGGAAGAGCATCGCCATGCCGGCGTCGAGCTGATCTACGTGCTGCGCGGCGCGCTCACCGTCAGCGTAGACGGTGCACCCACCACGATCGGGGAGGGCGACGCCATGTACTTCGATTCCGGGGCTTCCCACACTTACGCCAGCAGTGGCCGAAGTGCGTGTGCGGCCATCGTCGTGGTGGCGCCAGCCTGAGCGGCGTGCGCAGCGTGTTGCGCCCGCGCACACACGGCGACTACAGTTCGGCGCGTTCCAGACGGTGGGTTCATGCGACAAGTTTCGTTTCAGGAAGGCTGAGGTGGCGCGCGCCTCCAGGTCCCGCCCGGCGCGCGGCGCGCACCCCGAGCCCGACGCCGGCCGTGCCTCGCTGGGCTACACCCGGCCCCGCACCTATGAGGAGCTTCGCGCGGTGCTGTCGTCCGGCACCGTGCATTTCCCCAAGCGGCTTCGGCAGGTAGCGATCTTCCTCTGGCAGCATCCCGGCGAGGTCGCACTCGGGACCATCAGCGAGGTTGCGACCCAGGCCGGCGTCCAGCCCTCGACCCTGGTCCGTTTCGCGCAGACCTTCGGTTTTGCCGGCTTCTCGGAATTCCAGGACCTGTTCAAGCAGCACATCAAGGGGTCGTGGCCGGACGCCCGGGTCCGCGAGGCGGGCGGAGTGCCTTCGGCGGGCGAAGCGGGCACGGACCTGCGGTTTGTCGAGGGGCTCGTCGCCGCCTCGCAGGCTTCGCTCGCCCGTGTCAGCGAAGGCTTCGACAGCGCCGGATTTGCCCGGATGACCGAACTGATGGCGGCGGCCGACCTGATCTATGTCATCGGCTCCAAGCGCGCCTTCCCGGTCACCGCCTACATTTCCCTGACCCTTTCCCAACAGGGGGTCCGCAATATCCTCGTCGACAATGTCGGCTCAACCGCCTTCGACCAGGTCGGCTGCGTCGGCCCGGGCGATGCCGTGCTCGCCGTCAGTTTCAGCCCCTACAATTCGATCACGCCGGAATTGGTCGCCGCCGCGCGCGAGCGCGATGCCAGGATCGTCTCGATCACCGATTCGACCTTCAGCCCGCTGCTGCCGCTCAGCGACGCCTGGATCGAGGTGATCGAGTCCGATTTCGCCGGCTTCCGGTCGCTCGCGGCGACGCTCGCCGTCGGCATGGCGCTGGTGCGTGCCGTCGTCGCCCGCCGCGGCGGCTGATCGCCGCGTCAGTCCTCAAGGCCGCTGGCGCGGGCCTGCTCCAGCGCCATCACCGTCCAGTCGCGGTCGCCGAGGCCCTTGGCGATGGCCGAGATCAGGCGGTCGCGACTGACGCCGACGCTGGGGGTGGGGACGCCCGCCGCTTCGCCGGCGGCAAGGGCGAGGTTGATGTCCTTGAGCCCGGTGGTGGCGGTGAAGCCCGCTTCGCCGAGCCAGGCCTTGTCGGCGATGATCTTGCCGTAGGTCTTGTACGCCGGTGCCGCGAAGAGGCCGTCGGTCAGGATGTCGAGGAAGGTCGCGCCGGCCACGCCGCACTTTTCGGCGAGCGCGAAACCCTCGCCCATCGCCTCGATGGCGCAGGCGAGCATCATGTTTACGGCGATCTTGGCCGACGCGGCGGCGGCGGGTTCGGAGCCGGCCGCGAAGGTGCGGCGGCCCATCGCCTCGAACAGCGGCGCACAGGTCGCAACCGCTGCCTCGGGGCCGCCGGCGAGAATGCCGAGCTGGCCGGCTTCGGCTACCGGCGGCCGGCCCATCACCGGCGCGCCCACCATCACCTGTCCGGCATCGGCATGAGCGGCGGCCAGGGCCTTCACCAGACTGAGGCTGTGGGTGCCCATCGCCACATGGATCGCACCCTGTGCCATCGCGGCGATCAGGCCGTCAGCACCGTGGGCAAGCTCCGACAGGGCGCGGTCGTTCTCGAGCATGGTGATCGTCACGCCGCCATGCCGGGCGGCCTCGGCCACCGTGCCGGCGCGGGTCGCGCCCCGGGCGACGAGATCGTCGGCCTTCGCGGCCGTTCGGTTGTAGACCGCAAGGTCGTGGCCGGCGGCGAGAATGCGGCTCGCCATCGCCCGACCCATCCGCCCCAGCCCGATGAACCCGACTTTCATCTCGCACAACTCCCGGCAAACAACGCGCGCAGGCCAAGTGGGGCCCGGCCGGGCGAGGCATCCGCCCGACATCCGGGTTCATGCGCCCCGGTCACGCTGCATGGCAACCCCGGAGTCCACGCTTCCGGTCGGCTGCTCTTCTGCCGCCGGTGCCCCATTGACAGGGCCTGGGAATATGTTCTTGTTTTGTTCACAAATACGGACCTCGCAGCCATGTCCGACGCGACGATCCTTCATGCCGATCTCGACGCCTTCTACGCCTCGGTCGAACAGTTGCTCGACCCCTCGCTTCGTGGCCGGCCGATCGCCGTCGGCGGCGGCGTGGTGCTCGCCGCGTCCTACGAGGCCAAGGCTTTTGGCGTTCGCGGCGGCATGGCGGGCCGCAAGGCGCGCGAGCTATGTCCGGAGCTGATCTTCGTCGGCGGCAACTTCCGTCACTACCAGCGCCTCGGCGATGCCGCGATGGCGATCGTGGGAGACTTCACGCCTGCAGTCGAGCGAATCTCGATCGACGAGGCCTTCGCCGACGTTGCCGGCTGCACGCACCTCTTCGGCCCGCCGGAGGCGATCGCCGACGCGATCCGCAGGCGGGTCCGGGCCGAGGTCGGTCTCGCCATCTCGGTCGGGGTCGCCCGCACCAAGCACCTCGCCAAGATCGGTTCGCAGGTCGCCAAGCCGGACGGGATGGTGGTGGTCGAGCCCGAGGACGAGGCCACCTTCCTCCATGATCTCCCGGTGGAGCTGATCTGGGGCGTCGGCCCGGTGGCGCGCGCGCGGCTCGCCGCGATCGGCATCGCCACCATTGGCCAGCTGGCCGTCGCGGAGCCCGAATCGGTGGCGCGGCTGCTCGGCCCGGCGGCGGGCGAGAAACTGACCGCGCTTGCCTGTAATCGCGACCCCCGCCGGATCGTGACCGAGCGTCGGGCCCATTCCGCCGGCGCCCAGTCAGCGCTCGGCAGGCGGCCGGTGGCGGAGGCCGTCGTCCGGCCGACGCTCCGCCACCTCGCCGACCGGGTGGCGAGCCGGCTCCGGGCCAAGGGTCGCTCCGGGCGCACGGTGACGGTGCGGGTCCGCTTCTCCGATCTCCGCTCGGTGACCCGCTCGGCGTCGCTGCCCCATCCGGTCGCAGCCACTGCAATCCTTGCGGAGGTTGCCGAGGGCCTGGTGTGGGCGGCACTTCGCGATCATCCCGAGGAACGGACGATCTCGCTGCTGGCGATATCGGTCTCGCAGATCGAAGCCGAGGCGTCCGCGCTGCAGCTCGATTTCGCCCTCGGCCTTGCCGATGAGCGGCTGCGGCCCGGGGCGCGGGCGGGGCGGTCGCGACTCGCGGCCGACCGCGCCATCGATGCGATCCGCGACCGTTTCGGCTGGGATGCGGTCGGCTACGCCTCGGTCGCGCTCGATCGGGCGCGGTCGGTGCCCGACGCCTTCCGCGCGCTCGCCGAGAAGGAACTCTGACCCGCCGGCCGCAAGGGTCTCAACGGCGGACTCGCGCTGCAGTATGGTGGGCAGCACTGATTCGCGTGGCGTTCCCGTTGTTTCGATACGGCGCGAGGTGCGGCATGGCCCTCAACGACGACTACCGCGGCCAGGCGGACGAGTGCCGCCGGCGCGCCCAGGCGGCGAAGGACCCCGGCGACCAATCCGTGTGGCGTCTTCTCGAGGACGCCTGGATGCGCCTCTCAGACGATGCGCCGAGACTGCTGGCCGCCGAGGCCGCCGCGGCGTCGCCCGACGCGCGACCCAAGGTCCAGCCAAAGCCGAAACCGAAGGCGAAGCGCAGGCAGAAGCGGTAAGGGGCGAAGCGATCAGCTGCGTGGGTAGATGATGATCGAGAGATAGGTCATCGGCCGCTCGATCAACTCCTCCGGCCCGTGCGGGGCGCCGGCATCGAAGAACAGCGCGTCCCCCGGCTCCATCGGGTAGAGCTTGTCGGCGTGGCGATACACCAGCTTGCCGGTCAGCATGTAGAGGAACTCGACCCCCTCGTGCTGGAACAGGGCATAGGGCTCGGCATCTTCGGTGAGCGTGATCAGGTACGGCTCGACGACGATGTCGCCGGAGAGCGAGTGGCCGAGCAACTCGTAGCGGTGGCCGGACTTGGTGCCGCGCCGTTCGATCGCCACGCCCTGGCCGGCGCGCACATAGGAGCAATCGCGACGCTCCTCGAAGTCGGCGAAGAACGAGGTAAGGGGCACATTGAGGGCCCGAGCGAGCGCCTGCAGCGTCGACAGCGACGGCGAGGTGCCGCCGTTCTCGATCTTCGACAGCATGCCGGTGGAGAGCCCCGCCTCGGCCGCCACCTCGCTGGCCGTCAGCTGCAGCCGCTGGCGGATGGTCCGCGCCTTCCGGCCGATCGACGCCTCTAGCGACAGGGCGCCGGAGTTGGGGGCGTTCGAGCCGGTGGTGAGGCCGGGCGAAGCTGCGGCGGTGGCCGGGGCGGCCTTCCCGGCGCGGCCGGACTTGCGGGTGCGGGTGGCGGTGGCCAAGGCGCGGGTCTCCGGAGACGATCGAACGGAGATGCTATCCCGCCGGTCCGGCACCTGCAAAACGTCCGGATTCGGTCACTCTTTGCCGAACAGCCGGCGGAACCAGGAGGCGATGACGGCGCCGAGCAGGCGGAAGGCGCTGATCTCGTTGGCCGGCGGCGGAGTGGAGCGTTGCGCCGCTGGTGCCAGCGATGGCGACGTCGGCTCGGATGTCGCGGAGGCGGCTTCATGTGGCACAGGCGGTGCTGAGGCGGGCGTTGCGGCGAGCTTGGCCTCGACGTTCCGGACGAACTGCTGGATGAGCACCTTGGCGGTTTCGTTGACGATGCCGGTACGGCCGAACTGGGCGATCGGGCCCGCGAGCTGGACGTCGGCGGTGACGTCGACCCGGGTGCCTCCCTGCGCCTCGGCAAGCGCGTAGTCGAGGATCAGCCTGGAGCGGCTGCCGCCGCGCTTGTCGATGCCCTTGCCCTCGACGTGGCCGGTGTGGGCGGCGGGGTCGGGCGTCACCTTGGCCTCGCCCTCGAAGGCGGCGCCGAAGGGGCCGAGCTTGATCGAGACCTTGCCCTCGTAGAGGCCGTCGCCCTTGTCGGCGGTGAGCGCGGCGCCCGGCATGCAGGCCGCCACCGCTGGCACGTCCTGGAAGAGCGCCCAGACCTCGGACAAGGGACGGGCGACGGTGAAGGACTGCTTGATTTCCAACGCTTACCCTCTCTGAGGTCGGCCTGGCGTGCCGCCTGCGATCAGCCGGTCGCGAGCCAGCCGGCGTCGGGGTCCTCCCAGCCGTCTGGCCGGGTCACGGCGCCCTCGGCCTTGAGCTTGGCGAAGTAGGGTCCGCGGTCGAACATCGGCAGGGGCGCGCGTCTCGCCATCATCTCGGCGCGGAGGGCTTCCGTGGCGGGAAGATCGGCCGCCCACTTCCGGCCCTTCCGGACGAGGACGACGCCGTGGTTGTCGCGCGCCGAGGCTTCCGACACCAGGCCGCACTCGACGTCGTACACGACCCGATCGAGCTCGCGGGCCAGCGGGTCGCCCCAGCCGCCGCCGCCGGTGGTGACGATCCGGACCACTGATCCGGCCTCAACCATCACGGTGTCGCTCATGCCGGGATAGGCGGTCTCCGTCCCCTCGGCGTCGATCACCGAGACCGCGTAGGGGAGGCCGGCCTTGCCGCCATTGACGCCGTAGCAGGCGAGAAGCGAGCGGTCGGCATTCGAGATCAGCCGGCAGGGGCCGAGCGCGCGGATCTTCTTGTCGTAGCCGAGGCCGCCGCGGCGGAAGCCGGCACCGCCGGAATCCTCCTTGAGGCCGAGCTGCTCGATCATGATCGGGTAGCGGGTCTCGGAGAACTCGGCGGGCAGGTTCTTCGAGTTGGGGACGACATGCACGACGTCGGAGCCGTCGGCCCAGGGCCGGCCCGGGCTGCCACCGCCGAGCACCTCGCGGAAGAGGTAGAAGTCGGTCGAGGTGCGGCCGCCGGTCAGGCCCCAGATGCGGATGGTCTCGTGGTCGGCGGGCATCCGGCCGCCGGTCGCCTTGGAGAGGCACGCGGCGAACACGCCGAGCGAGCGCAGCATCAGGAAGAAGCGCATGCCGGTCGGCTTGCCGAAGGTGGGCGTGATCAGCGTGCCCTTGTCCGGGAAGACGACGTCGATGACGTCGAGAACGCCCTCGTTCGAATCGATCTCGGCGGCGCGCTCGGGAGAGGCGGCGAGCGAGCGGAGCGTCGGCGCGAGCCACTTGCGGAAATAGCGGCCCTCGACCTCGTCCAGCGACCAGTTGATCGGCCCCTTGGCCTCGGGATCGGTGCCGTTGAAGTCGAGGATGATCTTGTCCGGCGTCTTGGTCATGGTCAGCCGGAGGGCGTGGAGCTTCGGCGCGTCGACGCCGTCGGCCTCGATATAGTCCTCGTAGTGGTAGGTGCCGTCCTTGATCTTGGGCAGGATCTCGCGCCGGAAGATCTCGGCCGTGTTGTGAAGGATCTGGTCGAACGCCGCCTCCAGCGCATCGACCCCGTAGCGGTCGGCGAGCGCCACGATCCGGCGCGACCCGAGCCGGGCGGCGCCGATCTCCGCATCCATGTCGCCGGCAAGATGCTCGGAGAGGCGCGAGTTGCGGGTGATGATGCGGAATGCAGCCTCGTTGAGCTTGCCGGCCTCGTAGAGCTTGATCGGCGGGACCAGCAGCCCCTCCATCCACGAGTCGGTCGCGTGCACCGGCAGGCTGCCCGGCACCGACCCGCCGACATCGTCGTGGTGGCCGAAGACCTGGCTGAAACCGATCAGGCGTTCGCCGTGGAAGATCGGAACCGTGGTGCAGAGGTCGGGGACGTGGCCGATGCCGCCGCACGAATTGTAGGGATCGTTCCAGAAGAAGACGTCGCCCGGCCTGATGCTGTCGCCGAAATACTGGAAGACCGGCTCGACGATCGCGGAGTAGGAGCGGCCTGTGAGCTTGCGGCCTTTGGCGTCGAACAGCGCGACGCGGTAGTCGTGCTGATCGCGGATCATCGGCGAGCGCGCCGTGCGCTCGACCGCCGCCTCGATCTCGAGCTCGGCGGCACGGATGGTGCCGTGGATGACCTCGAGCTCGATCGGCCCGAGCTTGCTGCGGTTGGGGGTCTTGTCGAGCATCAGTCGCGCTCCCCGCTCTTTTCGACGATCAGATTGCCGTAGGCGTCGGCGCGGACGCCCCAGCCGGTAGGGACCACCACCGTCGAGCCGTACTCCTCGATGATCGCCGGCCCGGCGATCGCCTGGCCGACGGCGAGCTCGCTGCGACGGTAGAGTGGACACTCGATCCAGCCGGTCTGACGCCAGTAGACCGGGCGGGACGCGAAGGGCTTCGCCCGCTCGCGAACCGTCTCGTCCGCCGACAGCGAAGGACGGTGCTGTTCGCCGACCGCCTGGATACGGAGATTGACGAGCTCGACATCCTGCTCGCCTTCGTAGTGGAAGCCGAACGTGCGGTCGTGGACCTTGTGGAACTCCTTCCACATGTGCGCGACCGCTGCCTCGTCGTCGAGCTCGACCGGAATGTCGACCTGCACCTCGTGGCCTTCGCCGAAATAGCGGACGTCGGCGATGCGGCGGACCGCGATGCGGTCGCGGGCGATGCCCTCGGCCATGACGTCGGCAAGGCCGGTCTCGGCGAGCTGGTTCCACGCGGCGATGATCTCGGGCGTGTCGGCGCTCGACTGGCGACGGACGATGGTGCGGATGTAGTCGCGCCGGACGTCCGAGACATGAAGGCCGAAGGCGCAGAGGTTGCCGGGGTCGGGCGGCGAGATCACGGTGGTGACGCCGAGGAAGTCCGCGACTTCGGTGGCGAAGAGGCCACCGGCGCCGCCGAAGGCGACCATGGCGTAGTCGCCCGGCTCGCGGCCGCGCGTGGTGGTCACCTGGCGAATGCCGAATACCTGGTTGGCGGCGGCGATCTCGAGGGCGCCGGCGGCGACTTCCTCCGGCGTCATGCCAAAGGCCTCACCGAGCCGGATGTAGCCGGCCCGCGCTGCTTCGAGGTCGAGGCGGATCTCTCCGCCGATCAGCGCCGTCGGCAGGCGGCCGAGCACGATCGCCGCGTCGGTCACGGTCGGCTTGTCGCCGCCCTTGCCGTAGCAGATCGGGCCGGGGTCGGCGCCCGCGCTCTGCGGGCCGACCTTGAGCTGGCCGTAGGGATCGGTCCAGGCGATCGAGCCGCCGCCGGAGCCGACGGTGACGATGTCGAGCATCGGCGTCTTCACCGGGTAGCTCTCGACCTGGGAAGCCGACGTGTACATCGGCTTGAGGTCCTCGATGATGGCAACGTCGGTCGAGGTGCCGCCGACATCGATGGTGAGGATGTTCCGGTAGCCGGCGAGCGCCGCCATGTGGATCGAGCCGAGAATGCCCGCGGCCGGACCGGAGAGGAGCATGCTCACCGGCCGGTCGCCGGCCGTCGCGTGTTTCACCACGCCACCGTTCGACTGCATGATCAGGAAGGGAATGTCGCCCGAGCCCTCGCGGATGCGCCCGGCGGCATTTTCGAGATAGGTCTTGCAGTAGGGCTTGACCAGCACGTCGACCAGCGTCGTCATCGCCCGCTCGTATTCGCGGTACTCGGGCAGCACCACCGAGGACAGCGAGACGAAGACGTCGGGAAAGTTCTTCCGGATCAACTCGCCGACGGCCTCCTCGTGGGCGGCGTTGGCGTAGGAGTGGATGAGGCAGACCGCGATGCAGCGGACGCCGTCTTCGACGAGCTCGCGAACCGCCTCGAGCGTTGCGGCTTCGTCGATCGGCTCGACCTCCGATCCGTCAAACCGAAGTCGCCCGGGAATCTCGCGCACGAGATGGAGCGGCACCAGCCGCTGCGGCTTCACCCAGAAGAACGAATTCCCGTATCCGTCCGGCACCGACTGGCGGGCGATCTCGATCATGTGCCGGAAGCCGCGGGTGACGATCAGGCCGAGGCCGTCGAACTTGTGCTCGAGCACGGCGTTGGTGGCCACCGTCGAGCCGTGAAGCAGCATCTCCAGATCCGAGGACGGCCGGCCAAGCGCGGCAAGCACCTTCTCGATCCCGTTGAGCAGGCCGACGCTCGGATCGGATGGCGTCGAGGGCGTCTTGACCGCCGTGAGCCGGCCGGTCGCTTCGTCGATGGCGACGACATCGGTGAAGGTTCCACCGGTGTCGATGGCGATTCTGAGCCCCATGTCGACCTCTGCTGCGTATCCAAATAGAGGATATCGTATTCATATTATGCACATTGCTTCCGGTCGTGCCAAGCGCCGATTCCCGGCGGCCGCGGCCGTGCGGTTCCGGCTCGTGCTTCGTGAGGATTTCGGGTTGCAACCGTTCGGCGGCCGGCGCATAGGGGCGGGGTTGTCGCGCGAGGGAGGATCGCCCGTGACCCCCGAGTTCCTGATTACGTCGCTGGTTGTCGTGGTTGCGCCCGGCACCGGCGTGTTGTTCACGCTGTCCACGGGGCTCAGCCGCGGCGCCCGCGCCAGCCTCTTCGCGGCTTTTGGCTGTTCGCTCGGGATTATCCCGCACATCCTGGCCGCGGTCACCGGCCTCGCCGCGCTTCTTCACGCCAGCGCAGTCGCTTTCGAGGCGGTGAAGTACATCGGCGTTGCCTATCTCCTCTACATGGCGTGGACGACGCTGCGCGAGCGCGGTGCGATGCAGGTCGATCCGGCGGTCACGCCGGCCTCGGGTGCCCGCATCGTCGTGCGTGCCATCCTCATCAACATCCTCAACCCCAAGCTTTCGATCTTCTTCCTCGCCTTTCTGCCGCAGTTCATTGCCGCCGATGCGGCCCATCCGGTGATCGACATGACTGTCCTCGGCACGGTGTTCATGGCGATGACCTTTGTCGTCTTCGTCCTCTATGGACTGTTCGCCGCCGCGGTGCGCGACCACGTCGTTTCGCGCCCTGCGGTGATGGCATGGATGAGGCGCGCGTTCGCCGCCGCGTTCGTTGGCCTCGGCGTTCGCCTTGCCCTCACCGAGCGGTGAGCGGGGTGGCGTGCAGATGACCGATCCGGGACACCGGGCGGCAGGGCCGCACGGCATCGTCGGCGGTCAATGGCACCGGTGGACCCACCGCCGAAGCTGCCGATCGTGAGGATCATCCTCCATATCGGGATGCCGAAGGCCGGCTCGACGGCGCTCCAGGCCGCGCTGGCGGCCGCGCGACGGCCGCTTGGCAAGGCCGGCGTTCTTTACCCCAAGGGCGCCTTCAACCACAATTTCCTGGTCGCCGGAATTGCTCCCGTCAATCGCCTCGGCCGGGTCTTCGCCCAGCAGTATCGGGGCGACGCGGACAAGATCCGCGCCGACTTTGCCGCATTCTGGCAGGGTATTGTCGACTCGATCGATCGGCGCCGCCCGGAGGTGGTGGTCCTGTCGGCCGAGTCGCTGTTCAACGGGTTGTGGAGCGGCGGGCCGGAGCCGCTCCGCCGGCTGTTCGAGCCGCTCGGCGGACGGCTTGAGATCGTCTGCTACGTTCGCCGCCCGTCCGACCACTATCTCTCCATGGCGCAGCAGCAGCTCAAGGCGTCGTCCGTGCTGCCGGCGTTCGGTCCGGTCGCGTATCGCCGCCCCCTTGAAGTGGCGCTGGCGGCGGCCGCTGCCGTTCACGTCGTCGCCTACGACCGCAACCTGTTCCCGGGCGGCGATATCGTTGCCGACTTCGCTGCCCGCTTCCTTCCTGGGACGGGGGTGGAGCTCCATGCCGTTGCCGACGCAAAGGTCAAGCCCAGCATGAGCGCCGAGGCGATGGACATCGTCCAGGCCTTCCGGCGGGAGCATCACGTCGGCGAGGACAACCGTTTCACGCGCGGTACCGGCGTGCTGATGCGCGGGCTTGCCGAGCGAGAGGCGGCGTTGGGAGGACAGCGCCGGCCGCAGCTCCTGCCGGCTGTCAGGACTCATATCGAACAGTCGTCGGTCGACGTGCTCTTCCTTCGCGACAGCTTCGGGATCGTCTTCGAGGGCATCGACTACGATCGCATCGCTTTGGCCGACCGCGTTCAGCCGGGGGCAGTCGGCGACATCTGCGTCGTCGACCCCGATCGTCGCGCCTTGCTCGCCGAGGCCGTTGCGGGTCTCGACATCCCGGTAGGGGAGGCGGCGCGCAAGTTCCGTGCGGTACCGTCGGCGCGAAGCGGCGCGTGAGCCGGCGCTCAGTTCGTTGCCGGGACGACCTCGTAGCCGTATTCGGCCGCCGAGTCGGTGAGCCATGACCAGAAGCTGACGGCGAGGCTGCGAAACACGACGAGATCGTAGGCGGGCGTCTCGTCGACCTGCCACAGCGTCACGCCCATCAGGCTGATGATGCTGGTCGCGGCGCTGCCCGGCGCGAAGACCGAGGGATGAAGGTCGATCGGCAGGCCCTTGGCGAGCACGTCGCGGGCGCGCGGTCCGGCGATGCGGATCACGGCGCGGCCGTCGCCCTGATCGGACACCGAGGCGAGGCCGGCGAGTTTCGCCGTGAGGTCGACGGCGAGCGCACCGCCGCCGAGGGACGCCGACACCGCCAGCCACTGCCCCGGGCCGGTGCCGACAAAACCGACCGTCTGCCCGGCGAGGTATCGGGCCGTGTCGGGGAGGGTCGCGCGATAGGCCGAGGCGACCGCCATCCGCAACGCTTCGCCCTGGCCCTTCCGCGCCATCACCGCGACAACGCCGAGATCCGTCCGTTCACGGAGCGTCACGCCGGGCGCGCCATTTCCCGTCCCATGGCGTCCGGGCAGGGCGATGCCGGCGAGGGCCGGCCGGGCGGTGAGGGTCTCAGACACGGAGCCGCGCTCCCTCGGGGTCGATGAAGCACGGCGCGCAGACCTCGACCATCACGTCGGCGCTGCGGAGCGGGTCGGCAGCGCGAATCACCTCGCCGTATCGCTCTGGTCCGTTGGCGAGGAAGCCGAGACCGATCCAGTGGCCGAGTTCCGGCGAGAAGGCGACGGAGGTCAGGTAGCCCTGGTCGTTCTCGGAGGAGACCGTGGCGTCACGCGGGACGAAATGCGCGCCGCCGCGGAGACGTGCGCCGGGCTCGACGGGCTTGACGCCGACCAGCGTCGTCCGGCCGGGGTCGGTCAGCGCCGGCCGCGCCGCCATGAAGCGGCCGATGAAGTCCTTCTTCTTCGACAGGAGCTTGCCGAAGCCGAGGTCGTGCGCGGTGGTCTGGCCGTTGAGCTCGTTGCCCGCCGGGTGGCCCTTCTCGATACGCATGACGCCGAGCGCCTCGGTGCCGTAGGGGACGATGCCGTGCGGCGCGCCGGCGGTCATGATCGCGCGGATCAGTGCGTCACCGTAGCGCGCCGGCACGCCGATCTCATAGGCGAGCTCGCCCGAGAAGGAGAGCCGGTAGAGCCGGCCGGCGACACCGCCGCACACCGTCACCGGGCCGGCGGCGAGATAGGGGAAGGCCTCGTTCGACACGTCCTGGCTCGGATCGAGAAGGGCCGCGACGACCGCGCGCGCCTTCGGTCCGGCGATGGCGTACTGCGCCCACTGCTCGGTGACGGACACCATCTGGACGTCCAGGTCAGGCCAGATGACCTGGTGGCAGTATTCGAGATGCTGCATGACCTTGACCGCATTGGCCGTGGTCGTGGTCATGAAATAGTGCTCCTCGCCGAGCCGGGCGGTGGTGCCATCGTCGAGGACGAAGCCGTCCTCGCGGAGCATCAGGCCGTAGCGGGCCTTGCCGACCGGCAGCGTCGAGAAAGTGTTGGCGTAGACGCGATCGAGGAAGGTGCCCGCGTCCGGTCCCTGCACGTCGATCTTGCCGAGGGTCGAGACGTCGCAGACGCCGACCCGCTCGCGCGTCCCTTTCACTTCGCGCGTCACCGACTCCAGCCAGTCGGTCTCGCCGGCCTCGGGGTACCACTGGGCGCGGAGCCAGTTGCCGGTCTCGACGAACACCGCGCCGCGCTCCGCCGCCCAGGCGTGCGAGGGCGCCAGCCGCGTCGGGCGGAAGGCCTTGCCGCGGTGGTGGCCGGCAAAGGCGCCGATTGCCACCGGCACATAGGGCGGCCGGAATGTGGTCATGCCGACCTCGGCCACAGGCCGCGCCGTCGCCTCGGCGAGCACGGCCATGCCGGCGGTATTGCCTGTCTTGCCCTGGTCCGTCGCCATGCCAAGCGTGGTGTAGCGCTTGAGGTGTTCGGCGATCCGGAACCCGTCCCTGACGGCAAGCGCCACGTCGGATACGCTGACGTCGTTCTGGAAATCGACGAAGGCCTTCCCGGCGGAATCCTTGACGTGCCAGTACGGCGCGAGGCCGGCCGGCTCGTCGTCGGCGACAGGAGCCGCGCCGGACGACCGGTCATGACCGAGCGCCTCGGCCGCATCGGCGCCGGCGGCGTGACCCTCGGCGAGGCACGAGCCGAGGCCGAAATCACCGGCCGCCGCTCCGGCCACCGCCATGCCGGGGGGCAGCGCGCCGGGCAGCTGCGCCGCCCGGGCTTCGTCCCACATCGGCTTGGCGCCGAGATGCGAGGTGAGCTGGATGGTCGGGCTCCAGCCGCCGGAGACCGCGATGAGGTCGCAGGCCAGATGCATGTCGCGGCCGTCCCGGTTGCGGATAAGGGCGCTCCGCACCCCGCGGCGGCCGCCCTTGGCCTCGACGATCCGCCCTTCGGCAACGAGCAGCGCGCCGGCGGCCTTGGCTGCCTCCCGGGTCGCCGCCGGCACGTCGCGGCGCGTGTCGACGACTGCGGCGACGACGACGCCGGCCGCGGCAAGATCGGCGGTGGTTGCCGCCGCTTCGTCGTTGTTGGCGAAGACGACGGCGCGGCGTCCGGGCGCGGCGGCGAAGCGGTTGAGGTAGGTGCGGACCGCGCCCGCAAGCATCACGCCCGGGCGGTCGTTGCCGCCGAAGACGATCGGCCGTTCGATCGCGCCGGCGGCAAGCACCGTGCGCTTCGCCACGATCTTCCAGTTCCGCTGCCGCGGAGTGTGGGGGGCGGGCACCGGCAGGTGGTCGCCGACCCTCTCGATCGCAGCGTAGGTGCCGCCGTCATAGACGCCGTAGACGGTCGTGCGCGGCATCAGGGTGACGTCCGGCATCGCCGCGAGTTCGGCCACCGCCTCGGCCGCCCACGCATAGGCGGGTTTGTCACCGACGCCCCGCCGCTCGGCGTTGAGCCGGCCGCCGGCGAGGAAGTCCTCGTCGCAGAGGATGACGCGCGCGCCTGCCCGTCCCGCCGCGAGCGCAGCCGCAAGGCCGGCTGGACCGCCGCCGATCACCAGCACGTCGCAGAAGGCGAAGGCCTTCTCGTAGGGGTCGGGATCGGCTGCGGTCGCGGCCCGACCGAGCCCCGCTGCACGGCGGATCGCCGGCTCGTAGACCTTTTCCCAGAAGGCGGCCGGCCACATGAAGGTCTTGTAGTAGAAGCCGGCCCCAAGGAACGGGGCGGCGAGCTGATTGACGGCGAGAAGGTCATGGCGGAGCGAGGGCCAGCGATTCTGGCTGTCGGCGGCGAGCCCGTCATAGAGCTCGATCGTCGTTGCCCGGGTATTGGGTTCGCGGCGCGGGCCGGCGCGGAGCTCAACCAGGGCGTTGGGTTCCTCCGAGCCGGCGGTCAGGATGCCGCGCGGCCGGTGATACTTGAACGAGCGGCCGACCAGCTTCACGTCGTTGGCGATCAACGCCGAGGCCAGCGTGTCGCCGGCATAGCCGGTCAGCTCCAGGTCGTCAAAGCGGAAGCGCAGCGGGAGGCGGCGGTCGATCAGGCCGCCAAAGGCAAGGCGCGACGGCTGGTCGGTCGGTGTGCCGATCGTCACGCGGGACCTCCCGCAAGCTCGACGCCGAGGATCTCGTGGGTCCGGACGTCGCGCGTCACCACCAGCCAGGCATGGCAGCCGGCGCCATGATACCAGTGCTCGCGGTGGGGGCCGGCGGGGTTGTCGCGGAGATAGACGTAGTCGACCCACGCTGCCTCGGCCGTCTGGTCGAGGGTCTCCGGCCGGGTCACGGTTGCGTCGCCGCGATAGGTGAACTCCTCGAGGCCGCGTTCACCGCAATAGGGACAGCGGATCCGCATCTCAGTGGAGGTTGGGCTGCGCGCCCATCCCCTTCTCGTCGATCACCCGGCCGCTGGCGAAGCGGTCGAGCCGGTAGGCGGTCGCGACCGGGTGCGGTTCGTCGCGCGCGATCAGGTGGGCGAAGCAGAGCCCGGAGGCGGGGGTCGCCTTGAAGCCGCCGTAGCACCAGCCGGCGTTGAGGTAGAGCCCCTGGACCGGCGTGCGGTCGATGATCGGCGAGCCGTCCATCGACATGTCCATCAGCCCGCCCCAACTGCGGAGGAGGCGCAGCCGTCCGATCGCCGGCATTAGCGCCATGCCGCCCTCGCAGACGTCTTCGACCACCGGCAGGTTGCCGCGCTGGGCGTAGGAATTGTAGCCGTCGAGGTCGCCGCCGAAGACGAGACCGCCCTTGTCTGACTGGCTGACATAGAAGTGCCCGGCGCCGAAGGTGACGACGTGATCGAGGAACGGCTTGATGCCCTCGGTGACGAAGGCCTGGAGGACGTGGGTCTCGATGGGCAGTCGGAGCCCGGCCATCGCTGCCACCTGTGACGAGTTGCCGGCGACGGCGAGCGCGACCTTCTTCGCCCGGATCGGTCCGCGGTTCGTTTCGACGCCGACGGCGCGGCCGGCCTCGACCGTGATGCCGGTGACCTCGCAGTTCTGGACGATGTCGACGCCGCGCGCGTCGGCGGCGCGGCCGTAGCCCCACACCACCGCGTCGTGGCGGACGGTGCCGCCGCGGCGCTGGAGCAGCCCGCCCTTGATCGGGAAGCGGGCGTTGTCGAAGTCGAGCATCGGCGCCATCGCTCGCATGGCCTCGACGTCGAGCAGTTCGGCGTCGATGCCGTGGAGGCGCATGGCGTTGCCACGTCGCGCATAGGCGTCGCGCTGCGGGTCGGAGTGGAAGAGGTTGATCACGCCGCGCTGGCTGACCATGGCGTTGTAGTTGAGGTCCTGCTCCAGCCCTTCCCACAGCTTCATCGAGAGCTCGTAGAACGGCACATTGCCGGGGAGCAGGTAGTTCGAACGCACGATGGTCGTGTTGCGTCCGATATTGCCGGAGCCGAGATAGCTCCTCTCGATCACCGCGATATTCCGGAGGCCATACTCCTTGGCCAGGTAGTAGGCGGTCGCAAGACCATGGCCGGCACCGACGACCACCACGTCATACTCGGCCTTCGGCTCGGGCTCGCGCCAGGCCGGCGTCCAGCCGCGATTGCCGCGCAGGCCATTGGCGAGGATCGAGAGGGCCGAATAGCGCATCGCGTCATTCTGGCTGGTCTGCGGCGTAATGTTTGACATTTTGCGACAGATGATTGACGTTCAGCGCCAACGCGCTCCCCGGCGCTCTAGCCGGTGACGAGGTCCAGGCAACCGCTGTCCGGCCGACCATGGCAAGCGAAACGTCTGCGATGACGGTCGGGTTCCTGCTCGTGCCGGGCTTTGCGCTGATGTCTTACGCCGCGGCGGTCGAACCGCTGCGCGCCGCCAACCATCTCTCCGGGCGCGCGCTCTATCGCTGGTGGCATGCGGCGCCGGGCAGGCGGCCCGTTGCCGCTTCGAACGGCGTGGTCGTCACGCCCGATTTCGGGCCGGATGGCGCGGCCGCGGCGGATCTCGTCTTCGTCTGCGCTGGCGGCAATCCCGCTACGTTCGACGACCGCGCCACCTTCGCCTGGCTCCGTCGCCTGGCGCGTGGCGCAACCACCCTCGGCGGCATCTCTGGCGGACCCTACGTCCTCGCCCGCGCCGGGCTGCTCGAAGGCCGCCGGGCGACGCTGCACTGGGAGCATGCCGCCGGCTTCCGCGAGGCCTTCCCCGACGTCGACGTCGTCCCCTCGCTCTTCGTCATCGACGGCGACCGACTCACCTGCTCGGGCGGCGTCTCGGCCCTCGACATGATGGTCGCGCTCATCGCGCGCGATCACGGCCACGCGCTCGCCGCCGCGGTTGGGGAGTGGTTCCTGCTGACCCACATCCGCGAGGGAATGGGGCCGCAGCGGATGGATCTCCGTCATCGCCTCGGCGTCTCCGACGAGACGCTGCTTGTCGTTCTCGAGGCGATGCAGTCGAACCTCGAGGCGCCGCTGCCGCGTCAGGCGCTGGCGCGCCGCGCCGGCATTTCGCTCCGCCATCTCGAACGGCATTTCCGCGCCGCGATGGGAACGACGATCCACGTCCACTACCTCGGGCTGCGGCTCGAGCGCGCCCGGCAGCTGCTGCGGGAAACGGGGCTGTCGGTGCTCGATGTGGCGCTGATGACCGGTTTCGGCTCTGCCAGCCAGTTCAGCCGCGCCTTCGCCGCCCGCCACGGGCTCCCGCCGTCGCGCTACCGCGCCGGCTACCGGTAGAGCGCGTTGAACCGCTCGCGGAGCAGGTTCTTCTGGACCTTGCCCATGGCGTTCCTGGGCAGGTCGTCGACGAAGAGGACGCGCTTCGGCAGCTTGAACTTGGCGAGGCGCCCGTCGAGAGCGGCGAGCACCGCCGCTTCGTCGACCGTCCCGGGCCTCGCCACAACGACGGCGGTGACACCTTCACCGAAATCGGCATGGGGCAAGCCGATCACGGCGGATTCCACGACGCCGGAGATGGCGTCGATCTCGGTCTCGACTTCCTTGGGGTAGACGTTGAAGCCGCCGGTGATGACGAGATCCTTGCCGCGCCCGACGATCGAGACGTAGCCGTTCGGCTCGATCCGGCCGAGATCGCCGGTGATGAAGTAGCCGTCGGCGCGGAACTCGGACGCGGTCTTCTCAGGCATGCGCCAGTAGCCCCTGAAGACGTTGGGCCCCTTCAGCTCGATCATGCCGATCTCGCCCTGCTGCAAGACCTTCCCGGTGTCGGGATCGGCGATACGAAGCGCCACGCCCGGCAGCGGCAGGCCGACGGTGCCGGCGATACGGTCGCCGTCGTAGGGGTTCGAGGTGTTCATGTTGGTCTCGGTCATGCCGTAGCGCTCGATGATCCGATGCCCGGTCCTTGCCTCGAACTCGCGGTGGGTCTCGGCAAGCAGCGGGGCCGAGCCGGAGATGAACACCCGCATGTGAGCGGTCGCCTCGCGGGTGAGGCCCGGGTGCTGGAGGAGGCGGGTGTAGAAGGTCGGCACCCCCATCATCGTCGTCGCCTCGGGCATTAGCCGCATGACTTCGTCGGCGTCGAACTTGGCCCGGAACAGCATCGTGCCGCCCGAGAGGAGGAGCGTGTCGGTCGCCGTGAAGAGGCCGTGGGTGTGATAGACGGGAAGGGCGTGGATGAGCACGTCGCGCTCGGTGAAGCGCCATGTTTCGATGAGGGCCAGGGCGTTCGAAGCGAGGTTGCCGTGGGTCAGCATCGCGCCCTTCGAACGCCCGGTTGTCCCGGATGTGTAGAGGATGGCGACGAGGTCGTCCCAGTCGGTCGGGGCGTCGGCGAAGTCCTCGTCCTGCGCGGCCGCCGCCTCCATCAGGGTGCCGTCGCCGGTCGTCCCCAGCGACAAGGTGGCGGCGACCTTGTGGCGGGCGCCAAGCTCCGCGAGGTCGGAGGCTTTCGCCGGCGCGGCGACGATCGCGCGTGGCTCCGCGTCGCCGACGAAGTAGTCGACCTCGTTGAGCGTGTAGGCCGTGTTGAGCGGCAGGAAGATCGCCCCCGCCCGGGCGCAGGCGAGGAACAGGATGACCGCCTCGGGGCTCTTGTCGACCTGAACCGCGACGCGATCGCCCTTCCCGACGCCGTGCGCGCGGAGCGCCCCTGCGAGGCGGCCCGCGAGCGCCCAGGTCTCGTCAAAGCTGAAGCTGCGGCCATCGCCGTTGCGGATGAACACCTTGCCACCGTCCTGCATTCGCGAGCGGGCGAGCGCCGGCAGCGAGGTGATGCTCGGGTCGGCTGGGTAGCTCCAGGTCATTGTCTCGGCTCTGTCTTCTTCTTGGACGGTTGGGCAGGCCTGGTCTCGGTCACGCGGGGTGTGGCGGCCGCGAGCCGGCGCACGGCGGCGGAGGTTGCGACCTTCCCCGAGGCCGCATAGGCCTCGTGGTTCCGCTCGATCGAGGCCTGGTCATAGCGGTAGTTGACCATCACGCCAAACGACTCGTCCAGCCCGCGCGGGGAGAGGTCGGCAAAGGGATTGATGCGGTCGAGGCTGGCGCCGTTGCCGAGATGGAATCTCGCCACGGGGTCGCGCGGCCGGCCTCTGGCGTCCTTGGCGTTCACAAGGTACCGGGCTGCCGCCGCCGAGAGCTCGGGCGCCAGCGTCTCGCGCCGTTCGGCCTCGCGATGCCAGTGGGGGTCGGCGAGGCCATCCGGCAGCCCCTCGGATTCGAGCCAGGCGGCAAAGCCGGGAAGCGGCGACAGCGTGACGAAATGGCGGAGACCCGGCACGTCGCGGGCAAGCTCCTCGACCACCTGCTTGATCAGGAAATTGCCGAAAGTGACGCCGGCGAGCCCCTTCTGGCAGTTGGAGATCGAGTAGAAGACGGCGGCGC
>JAGRKZ010000244.1 GCA_020442065.1 Bauldia sp. | reverse complement strand
TTCGTCTCGGTGACCTATGGCGCGGGCGGCTCGACCCGCGAGCGGACCCACGCGACCGTCGCCCGCATCCTCAAGGAAACGGCGCTGACGCCGGCCGCGCATCTCACCTGCGTCGCCGCCACCCGGGGCGAGGTCGACAGCGTCGTGCGGGCCTATCGCGACGCAGGGGTCAGGCATATCGTGGCGCTGCGCGGCGATCCCGCGGGTGGGATCGGCACCGCCTATGTGCCGCATCCGGACGGCTATGCGAGCAGTGCGGACCTCGTCGCCGGCATCCGGGCGATCGGGGACTTCGAGGTCTCGGTCAGCGCCTATCCCGAGAAGCATCCGGAGAGCCCGAGCATCGCCGCCGACATCGACATGCTGAAGCGCAAGGTGGACGCCGGGGCGACGCGCGCCATCAGCCAGTTCTTCTTCGACAACGACCGTTACGAAGCCTATGTCGAGAAGGTACGCGCCGCCGGGCTGGACATCCCGATCGTGCCCGGCATCGTGCCGGTCCATAATTTCGCGCAGGTCGCCCGCTTTGCCGCCGGTTGCGGCGCCTCGGTCCCGGACTGGCTCGAGCACCGTTTCGAGGGGCTCGAGGACGACCCGGCGACCCGGCAGCTCGTTGCCGCCGCGGTCGCTGCCGAACAGGTGCTCGACCTCGTCGATCGCGGCGTCACCGACTTCCACTTCTACACCATGAACCGGGCCGACCTCGTCTACGCCATCTGCCACCTGCTCGGCATGCGGCCGGCGAAGCCGGCGCCGACGACGGCGGAGGCGGCAGCGTGACGATCCTCGGCATCGACCATATCCAGATCGAGGTGCCCGAGGGTGGCGAGGCGACGGCCCGCGACTTCTATGTCGGGTTGCTGGGCCTGGAGGAGACGCCGCGCCCGCGCACCGGCGCCGGCCGCAGCTTCCTCTGGGTGCGGCTTGGCGATCAGCAGGTCCATTTCCGCTGCAGCGCCGACTTCCGACCGGCGGCGCTCGCCCATCCCGGCTTCCTGGTGAGCGACGTCGAGGCACTGGCGGGCAGGCTGACGGATGCCGGTCACACCATCACCCGGGCCGATGCCGTGGCGGAGAACCGCTTTCACATGCGCGACCCGTTCGGCAACCGGCTCGAGTTCGTCGGTGCCGGTCCGGTTGAAAAAGGAACAGTCTGACCATAATTTATGGTTGATCTGGTCAGATTAGGGATGCCCCATGGCGACGTGGCAAATTCAGCAGGCGAAGTCGAAGCTCAGCGAGCTCATCGAGCGCAGCAAGCGCGAGGGGCCTCAGACGATCACGAAGCACGGCAAGCCGAGCGCCGTGATCCTGTCCATGGAGGAGTATGACTCGCTGCGACGCAACGAGCCGGACCTCGTCGATGTTCTCTTCCGTCTTGGCCCCAAGTTCGACGACCTCGACATCGAGCGAAGCAAGGACACGGGCCGGGAGGTCGAGCTTGAATGACACCGGCTTCCTGGTCGACACCAATGTCCTTTCCGAGGGCCGCAGGCCGCGTCCCGAGAGGAAGGTTGTCGATTTCGTGGATGCGATACCGCGCAGCCAGCTGTTCGTGAGCGTGCTGACGATCGGTGAGTTGAGGAAGGGCGCCGAAGCCAGGCGACGGCGCGACGCGGCGAGCGGCCATGCCCTTCACGACTGGATCGATATCGTCGAGAGAAGCTTCGGCCGACGCGTCCTGCCCGTCGACCAACCGGTGGCGCGCCTCTGGGGGGAGCTGAGCTCGGATCGGCCGCGCCCGGTCGTCGACACGCTGATTGCCGCGACCGCCCTGGTGCATGGCCTTACCCTTGTGACACGCAATACCCGCGACGTTGCAGGGACAGGTTTGACCCTCGTGAATCCATGGATGTGAGGTTCCCCGCGTGACTCAAGACGCCGAAACCGCCCTCAGGGCGACTGCCGCCAAGCGCATCCTCGTCCTTGACGGGGCGATGGGCACCATGATCCAGCAGCACCGCTTCACCGAGGCGGACTTCCGCGGCGACCGCTTCGCCGACTGGCCGCAGGACGTGCGGGGCAACAACGACCTCCTCAACCTCACCCAGCCGGAGGCGATCAAGGCGATCCACGTCGCCTATCTCCGGGCCGGGGCGGACATCGTCGAGACCAACACCTTCTCCTCGACCACCATCGCCCAGGCCGACTACGGCATGGAGGCGCTCGCCTACGAACTGAACCGCGAGGGCGCGCGGCTCGCGCGGGCCGCCGCCGACGAGGTCGCGGCCGAGGACGGGCGGCCGCGTTTCGTCGCCGGCGCGATCGGCCCGACCAACCGTTCGGCCTCGATCTCGCCCGACGTCAACAATCCCGGCTTCCGCAACATCAGCTTCGACGAGCTCGTCGCGGCCTATGGCGAGGCCACGCGCGGGCTGATCGACGGCGGCGCCGACCTCATCCTGATCGAGACGATCTTCGACACCCTCAACGCCAAGGCGGCGGTGGCGGCGGTCGAGGATGTGTTTGCGGAGAAGGGCATGCGTCTGCCGGTGATGATCTCCGGCACCATCACCGACCGCTCCGGACGGACGCTCTCGGGCCAAACGCCCACCGCCTTCTGGTATTCCCTCCGCCATGCGCACCCGCTGTCGATCGGCCTCAACTGCGCGCTCGGCGCCAAGGAGATGCGCGCCCACATCGAGGAGCTGGCGCGGGGCGCCGACACGCTGGTCTGCGCCTATCCAAATGCCGGCCTGCCCAACGAGTTCGGCGAATACGACGAGAGCCCCGAGGGCATGGCCAAGGCGCTCGGCGGGTTTGCCCGTACCGGCCTCGTCAATATCGTCGGGGGCTGCTGCGGCACGACGCCGGACCACATCAAGGCGATCGCCGAGGCGGTGAAGGACGTGCCGCCCCGCGCGGTTCCCGAGGCCGATTCCAAGCTCCGGCTGTCCGGGCTGGAAGCGTTCGAGGTGGTAGCGTAGGGTAGGTATAGGTATTATGGGGCATATGGGGGCATATTGACATCCCCCATGGACATAGGGTATCCATTCTTCAAATGGCACTCACGAGGATATCCGCATGGCCCAGGTTGAGGTGAAGGATTACGCTTTGTGGACCAAGCACGTCCATGGCGATGAGGCGTTACGTTCTGTGCTTGAGTCCCTTGAGCCGGAGCAGGTCATTACCCTCAGGGTCGCAGGCCAGCAGGGTTTGTGGCGAAAGATGAGTGCCTATCGTACCAGCGGTAATCCCACCCCTGGCCTTAGCCCCATAGGGCCCATGCAAGCCCGTTGGGGGGAAATTTATCGGCGGTTCAAGGCGGAGGGCGGCGGACTGGTCGAGATCGAACTCGTCGACGAACCCGGTGGGTCCGGTCAGGTGGGCAAGGGTAGAGCAGCCGAGCCCGGTGTACCGCCAGGCTGGGAGCAGGCCAGCGAAGCGGAGCGCGATGCGGCTTGGGAGGCCTTTAAGGCCCTCTGGAATGCGGGTTGGCGCTCCGAACGTCCTTACGGTCCCCGTGATGAGCTCCACGAGCGGGACGACGGATGATCGTCACGCTCGACACCAACATCCTAGTCTACACCGTCGATGACCGCGCCCCGGACAGACAGGCGGCGGCTCAGGAAATGATCAGCGCACTCCGATCCATCGGCGGGCCGCTTGCACTTCAGGTTTGCGGCGAATTCTACCGGGCTTCGACACGGCGCCTGCTCCGAGCACCCTGGGAGGCGGCGCAGATATCGCGCAACCTTATGATTGCCTTCCCGGTATTTCCGACCACGATGCGCTCCATGGAGCGAGCGTTGGCCGAAGCCGCGACGGCACGGTTCTCGTTCTGGGACGCCAATCTGCTGTGTGCCGCGGAAGCGGCCGGTTGCACGCACATCATCAGCGAGGACATGAAAGAAGGCAGTCGCATCGGCGGCATCGAAGTTGTCGCAGCATTCAACGATGGCGCCGTATCCGCACGCGCTCGAAAGGTTCTCGGTTTGTGATGACCAATGCCGCCACCACATTCGTCAACATCGGCGAGCGCACCAACGTCACCGGCTCGGCCAAGTTCCGGAAGCTCATCCAGGCCGGCGACTATGCCGCCGCCCTCGACGTCGCCCGCGAGCAGGTGACCAACGGCGCGCAGATCCTCGACGTCAACATGGACGAGGGGCTGCTCGATTCCGAAGCGGCGATGGTGACGTTCCTCAATCTCATGGCGGCGGAGCCGGACATCGCCCGCGTGCCGGTGATGATCGACTCGTCCAAGTGGAGCGTGATCGAGGCGGGCCTCAAGTGCGTCCAGGGCAAGGCGATCGTCAACTC
>JAGRKZ010000243.1 GCA_020442065.1 Bauldia sp. | reverse complement strand
GGCGGGGGTCTCGTTCCTGGCGGCTTCGAGGCGGACGGGCATGCGGGGCGCTCCTGCTCGGTCTGCCCCGGGGCCGGCGATCTGCGGCGGGTCTGCGGGGCTCTCGCGGCAGTATATCAGGCTTGTAACACACTGTAATTGTGACATTTTACGTCAGACCACGTTAATGCGCGACAATGCCCTCGAATTGGCTGACGTCGCAGGACCCCGGTCCAGATCGCTTTCGCCACCGTGTCGGAGGACTTGTGACGCACGATGACACACGAAAACGGAACTTCTCTCACGCGCGCGCAAGAGAAACTCTCGTTTCTGTTCGTCATTGTTCGTCACAGCCATCGCCGAGATTGACATCGCCTCCCGCGACCCGGACAAATGTTGCGGGGGACGACATGGGGCACATCCATCTTGCAACCCTTCCGGGTACCAGGAGGTGGCGGGAGGTTGTCGAGCTTCTCGACGCGCAGGCCGCAACGGGCGATGTCGTCGCCGCGAGCGCCCATGCGGCCGAGAGGGAACTTGGGCGCGCCGCGCAGGACCCGGTGCTGCACGCTGCCGTTCGGCTTCTCGCGCAGATCCCCCAGGCGGCGCGATCGGAAAGCTTCGGAGCGAAGCTCCGAGACCTCGGGATCGAGGCGCCAGATGCACCGACACTCGGGGATCTGACCGTTGCGACCGCCGCTGCGATCGAGCGGTCGCAGGTCGGCCGGCCGCGCACCGACTTCGACGAGATCGTCCGGCGCGCCATGGTCGGCACGCTGTCCGGACTGATCGGCAGCGACCTGCCCGGCCTGTTCGGAGCGGAGCCCGTCCACGTTCAGCAAGCGGCAGCACGGCTCGGGCGAGGGACGGAGTTCGCCCGCACGTCGCGCGCCTTCTTCGGCCGGCTGCTTTCGGACACGCTCGGGTATTGGCTGGATCGGACTCTTTCCGCCGAGATCGGACCAACTGCCCGCTTGGCCTCTATGGATCATCGCGACGCCTTCGACCACGCGGTTGAGCAGTACTGCATCGAGGCCACCCGGATCATCCGCGAGTTCTCGGTCGCCTGGTATGGGAAGACCCTGCATCGCGAAGGCACCATCTCGCACCGGAGCGCCGCGGCGTTCACCGCGGTCGCGATGAAGAAGATCGGCGCCGAACTGCAACGCAAGGCGGTCGATCGTGCCTAGGGTCGTCGTTAACCCCGCCCCCGGTGCCTCGCTTCGATCGGGAGACCGGGTGATCCGCGTCAACGAGCGGCCCGCGACGTTCTTTCTGCGCGCGCTGCCGGTGCCCTCTCCGGTGATCTACCAGATGACGCCGAGAACATTCGATCTGCTGCTCATCGCCGCGTCGGTGTTCACGGCGGATTCGCTCACCAGCCGAGGCGGCACGGGCCGGAGCGATGCCGGCGCGGATTGGTATCGGGACCTGCGCTTCGTCATTCCAGTGGCAGACCCGGAGTTCTGGCGTGCCGAACACGACCGTCTGGTCGCCGTGTTGGAGTTTCTCACCGGTGATCGATTCAGTTTCGCTTTCGATCGCCGCGCGCGCAGGGAACCGGCACAGCGACATCTGTTGCAGGACCATCCGCCGGCCGAGGCGGAACAGGTCGTCCTCTTCTCCGGAGGGCTGGATTCGCTGACCGGCGCATTGGAAAGCCTCGCGGGCGAAGGCCCCCGGCCTCTGCTCGTCTCGCATTGCTCCGCGACCAAGACCATAGCGGTCCAGAAAGCTCTGTACCGGAAACTGAAGTGCAGGTTCCCCGGCAAGATCCTCTGGGTGCCCGCGGATGGAACCCTCAAGCGGGTTGACGCGAAGGAGAGGACCCAGCGATCGCGCTCCTTCCTCTACGGGGCGCTGGGTTACGCTGCCGCGTCGCTGGTCGGCGCGAATCGGGTCAGCTTCTACGAGAACGGCGTCGTCAGCGTGAACCTTCCGTTCAGCGGCCAGGTCATCGGCACGATGGCGACGCGGACGACCCACCCGCTTTTCCTGTCACGACTGGGCGCGCTCTTCTCGCGGATGGCAGAGCGGCCGATCACTGTCGACAACCCCTATGCCGCAATGACCAAGACCGAGGTCGTGACGCGTCTTCGCAATCTCGACGGCGCCGATCTGATCGGCAAGACGACGAGCTGTAGCAGCGTCTGGACCCGCACCCGCAAGTATCCGCTCTGCGGCTGCTGTTCGCAATGTCTCGACAGGAGGTTCGCGATCCTTGCTGCCGGCCTAGAGGCTCACGATCCGGCGGACCGCTACGAGGTCGATCTCTTCCTCGGGCAAAGGAAGCGCGAGCTCGATCGCACGATGGCGAACGACTGGACCCGACACGCCGGGAGGCGCTTGGCACGGATGTCCCTGCACCAGTTTGGCACGGAATTCGCCGCCGAGATCGCCGACGTCGTCGCCGGCTATCCGGAAAGTCAGATAGCCCATGTCATCTCGGAGATCTTCGAGATGCATCGGCGCCACGGGGAAGCCGTCGCGCGGGTCGTGAAGCAGACGATCGCCGATGAGGCTCCCCGCATCGCTGACGGAGCGGTGCCACCCGACACGCTGCTCGCCGCAACCGTGACGTCCGGCGTGCAGACCGCGGCTGCGCAGGACAAGAGCGCCGATCCCGATGACGTGCCGGCCGACGATCATTTCGAGGGACCGGTATTTCCGCTTCGGCTGGTCTACGATCCTGACAGCGGCCCGTCGCTGCGGGTTCGCGGCCTCGGCGAGTTCTCAGGAACGCACTATGGCGTAGTCGGTACGCTTGCACCCTATCATCAGCAGGATCTACAGGACGGCAGGACCGCAGACGAGCATACGTGTGTACCAGCCGGGCTGCTGGGAACCAGCAAGCAGGCCGGTCGGCTGCGCGTCAAGCGATGTCGGGACGAACTGGCCGAGATCTACACGGCCGTCGAGGGAACGCCGCCGGAGTCGCCGCTGCTGATCCACACGAAGACCTCCAGGGGCTACCGCCTCGATCCCGAGGCTCGATTCGTCGGGCAAGGCCCCCGGTCCGGTTGATCCGGCGCGATCCTGTAATGCCACGGCAGGCTTTGTAACGCCGTGACCACTTGACAGGGCGTTTTTCGCCCGGCGCCAGCCAGAACCACGTAACGCCAAGGCGCGACCTGTAACGCCGCAGTGGATTCTCTAAGGCTGTGCAGACGCTTACCCTCCAGCTTCAGGAAGGAGGGCGTTTCATGACCCGGCACGTTTCGAGCAATCGCATTCGCTTCGGCGAGGTGTTTCTTACCGAGGCGGAACTGGCTGAACGATGGCGGCACTCGCTGCGCACACTCCAGCGCTGGCGCATGAATGGCAAGGGCCCCCGGTCGATCCGGATCGGGCGGCGCACCGTCTACCGGATCTCCGATGTCGAGGCCTTCGAGACAGGCGATGAGGTGGAGGCATGACCGGGCAATTCGCCATCTGCCCCCAGGCAATCGCGACCTTCGTTGATGTTGCCTTCGCCGGTCTTGATGGCTTCGTCTGCTGCCGCGTCCTTGCCGAAAAGGGGATGCCGGACCGAAGGCCCCGCAGTCGGTACGTTCCGAACAATGCGGGACTCGCGGATGCGCTCCGCGTCGAAGCGGAGACCGCTCTCAATGAAAGCGCCGCCTGCTTCGTTGTCCCAGCGACCGTTGCGGCGCCGGGTCATGCGCGCGCCGGCGACATCGCGGCAACAGCTGCGATCGTCGCTGATCTCGACGACGACGACATTCCGCGGAAGCGCGCGCATCTCGCTGCCTACCTCGGAGAGCCGACGCTGGAGGTGGCCTCCGGCGGACTGACCGAGGCCGGCGACCGCAAGCTGCACCTCTACTGGCGCCTGGGCCGACCCGCCCGCAGCGCCGAGCTTGCGACCGTCGCCGAGGTCCGCGGCCTCGTTGCCAGAAAGGCCGATGGCGACGCCTCTTTCGGACGGCTGCACCAGCCGATCCGGTTGCCGGGCTCTGTGCATAACAAGTACGGCCGGCAGGCCGCGGTCGAGATCCTCGCGAACCGGGATGTGGCCTTTGACCTCGGTGTCCTCGCTGCCGCCGCCCGCGAGATGCCAGCCACCGAACGCGCGACATCCTCCCTGCGCCGGCCGTCCCGTATCCGCGCCGGCGGTCTCGACGGCGTCACCCGCTTCGATGCGATCTCCGGCTTCATCGGCGAGAGGCTCCGGGACGTCCGGTTGGGTCGGACCGACATCGATGGTGCTTGGGCCGAGGTGCGGAACTACAATCGCGATGTCCTAGAGCCCTCGTGGGGCGAGGACCGGCTTAGACGGGAGTTCGACGCTCTCGTTCGGGTCGACGCCGTCAACCACACGCGAGGTACCTTCGCGCCGGGCGAATGCGCCAGCGAGGACGAGATCGCGCGGATATTGTCGGCGCGATACGGGCCGCATTGGAAGCACGACGCAGCCGTGGGCGGCTGGCTGCACTGGAACGGCACCCACTGGGCTCCCGTGTCGCCCAAGGGTGTTCTGGAACTCGCACGCGAATGTTGCCGCGAGGCGGCGGTGGCTGCTCCGCAGCACCGCACGCGCCTGCTCAGCAACCGCACGATTCAGGCGGTGGCCCGGCTCGCTGCGTCCGACGCGCGAATGGCGGCGGACGGGATTGCCTGGGATGCCGATCCTATGCGGCTGAACACGCCCGGCAGCATCCTCGACCTGCGGACCGGTCAGTGGCTGCCCTGCGCTCCCGAGGCGGCGATGACCCGGATCACGGCCGTTGCCCCGGGTGGCGACTGTCCGCTCTGGGAAAGGTTCCTCGCGACCTTCACATGCCGCGACCCGGAGATGGCCGCCTATCTTGCGCGAGTCGCGGGCTACTGCCTGACCGGCAAAACCACCGAGCAGGTCTTCTTCTTCCTGCACGGGTCGGGAGCCAACGGGAAGTCGGTCTTTATCGGCGCGCTCGCCAATGCGCTCGGCAGCTACGCGACGACCGCGCCGCTCGAGACCTTCATGGCCTCCCGCAGCGATAGGCACCCGACGGAACTGGCCGGCCTTCGCGGCACCCGCCTGGTCAGCGTCATCGAGACCGAGAAGGGCCGTCCCTGGGCGGAAAGCCGGATCAAGGCGGTCACCGGAGGCGACCGGATCCAGGCGCGGCTGATGCATCGCGACTTCTTCGAGTTCCTGCCCACCTTCAAGCTCGTCATCGCCGGCAACCACAGGCCTCGCCTGAGCAGCTACGGCGAGGCGATGCGGCGGCGTCTGCAACTTATCCCCTGCAACGCGACCATCCCGGAAAGCGAGCGCGATTTGGAGTTTGGCGATCGGCTCCGTGCGGAGGCCGGCGGCATCCTGAACTGGGCCATTGCGGGCTGCGCCGAGTGGCAGCGGATCGGGCTCGCGACGCCGGATGCGGTCCGGTCGGCGGGCAGCGCCTACTTCGACGACGAAGATCAAGTCGGCCAATGGCTCGCCGAGCGGTGTGTCATGCAGACCGACGCGGCGTCCGCTTCGAAGGACCTTTTTGCGGACTGGTCGGCCTGGGCGCAGCGTATGGGCACCAGCCCGGGAGGGTCGCGGGAGTTCGGCGAGCGTCTTGGCGAGCGAGGGCTCTTGCCCGTCCGCACCGCGCGGAATCGGGGATGGCGCGGCATCCGGTTGCGGGAAGAACACGGCCCCGGGGACGTGTCATGAGCCCCGTGCACTCCCGCCAAATGAGTCTGCAAGAACGCCTTGCCGAGATCTGCGATCTGCTCACCCTCGGGCTGCTCCGACGACCGGATCTCTCGGTGCGCGAAAGGGACACTGCTGCCACGGGGTTAAGGCGATGAAGCCGCCAAAGGTCCGCTGGAACACCACCGAGGCGCGGGTCGAGCGCTTCGTGCGCCTGGCCCAGCGGCTCGGCCTGCCCGTCCATGGCTTCGAGGTGCGGGGCCGCGACATTACCATTCTCACCCAACCGCGGGAAGTCGGGCCGACGGCGCCCGAGACCGCGTCGGACCCGGTGGAGCGCTGGTTCCGCGACAACGCGGCCGACGACGATCCGCAGAATGTCCTGTCCAGAAAAAAGCAATGATACCAGCGTTCTATTCCCTTGATAGTCCGCGCGAACAGAGCGTCCGTGTCCGTTGGGGAATGGGCTGAGAGAAAGCAATGCCGGCGCGCTACGACACCATCATCGTTGTCCGGAAGCGGAACGCCAGGGGCGACGAGGTCGAGTACCACAACGTCGGCCGGATGGGCCCAAGGATCTGGCGGACAGGCGAGCCGAACCCGCCCGGCACCCCGGGCTACCAAGCGGCATACGACGCAGCGATCGGCTTGCACAGCGTTCTCGCGCCGCGCGAGACGGGCCACGGCTGGCAGACGGTGAACG
>JAGRKZ010000061.1 GCA_020442065.1 Bauldia sp. | reverse complement strand
TCAAGAAGGCGAGCCCCTCCAAGGGTCTCATCCGCGCCGACTTCGATCCGCCGGCGCTTGCGCAGGCCTATGCCGACGGCGGCGCCACTTGCCTCTCGATCCTCACCGACGGCCCGTTCTTCCAGGGCGCGCCCGAATACCTCGTTGCGGCCCGCGCTGCCGTGTCGCTGCCAGTGCTCCGCAAGGACTTCCTCTACGAGCCCTACCAGGTCGACGAGGCGCGGGCGATGGGGGCGGACTGCATCCTCATCATCATGGCCGGCGTCACCGACGACGAGGCGCATGCCCTCGAGGCCGCTGCCCTCGGCCGCAGCATGGACGTGCTCGTCGAGGTCCACAACGAGCCCGAGCTCGAGCGCGCGCTCCATCTCTCCTCGCGGCTCATCGGCATCAACAATCGCGACCTCCGCACGTTCGAGACCTCGCTCGCCGTCGCCGAGCGCCTTGCGCCGATGGTGCCGGCTGACCGCATCGTCGTCGGCGAGAGCGGCATCTTCACGCCTGCCGATGTCAGCCGGCTCGCCGATGCCGGCATTCACGCCCTCCTCGTCGGCGAAAGCCTGATGCGCCAGGCCGACGTCGCCGGGGCGACGGCCGAGCTGCTCGGCGCACCCTAGTCCGATGAAGCGCGGCACCCGCCTCACCCATCTCGACAAGGCCGGCGCCGCCAACATGGTCGACGTCTCGGCCAAGGCCGTCACCGAGCGCCTCGCCGTCGCCGAGGGCGCCGTGAAGATGGCCCCGGCAACGCTCGACGCCATCCGTGCCGGCGACGCGAAGAAGGGCGATGTCATCGGGACTGCGCGGATTGCCGGCATCATGGCCGCCAAGCGCACGCACGAGCTGATCCCGCTCTGCCATCCGCTCGGCCTGACCAAGGTCACCGTCGACATCGAGCCCGACGACGATCTCCCCGGCCTCCGCGTCCGCGCAACCGCCAAGGTCGCCGGCAAGACCGGTGTCGAAATGGAAGCGCTCACCGCCGTCTCTGTCGCCTGCCTCACCATCTACGACATGGCCAAGGCCATCGACCGCGGCATGGCGATCACCGCTGTCCGTCTCCTCGAAAAGCGCGGTGGCCGCTCCGGCACCTGGAAGGCGCCGGCGACATGAGCCTCCTCCCGGTCGCCGAGGCGATCGCCCGCATCGTCGACGGCGTCATGCCGCTCCCCGCCGAGACGATCCCGCTGGCGCAGGCCGGCGGGCGCGTACTCGCCGAGGCTCTCTCCGCCCTCCGCACGCAGCCGCCCTTCGCCGCCTCTGCCATGGACGGCTACGCGCTTCGGGCCGCCGAAGCGACCGCCGGCGCGACGCTGCGCGTGATCGGCATGTCCGCTGCCGGCGCGAGGTTTCGGGACGGCATCGGGCCGGGGGAGACCGTCCGCATCTTCACCGGCGCGCCGATGCCGCCCGGCGCCGACACCGTCCTGATCCAGGAGGACGCCGAGGTCCTGTCGCCCGATATGATCCGCGTCCGCGAGGCCGCGCAGCCTGGCCGCCATGTCCGCCGCGCCGGTCTCGATTTCGCCGCCGGCACCGTGCTCCTTTCCGCCGGCACGCGGCTCGGTCCCCGGCAGATCGCCCTCGCCGCGGCCATGGGCCACAGGACGGTCCCGGTCCGCCGCAAGCCGCGGGTCGCCCTCGTCGCCACCGGCGATGAACTGGTCCCCCCCGGCGCCGTCCCCGGCCCCGACCAGATCATCTCGTCCAACGCGGTCGGTCTCGGCGCCCTGATCGGGCGGCTCGGCGGCGAGCCCCTCGACCTCGGCATCGCGCGCGACGATGCCGGCGCGATCGAAGCGAGCGTGCATCGTGCCCTCGACCTTGGCGCCGACGTCATCGTCACCCTCGGCGGCGCCTCGGTCGGCGACCACGACCACGCCAAGGCCGCCCTCACGGCTGCCGGCATGCGCCTCGACTTCTGGCGCGTCGCCGTGCGCCCCGGCAAGCCGCTGATGTTCGGCATCGTCCCCGGCTCCGACGGGACGGAACGTGCCCGCGTTCTCGGCCTCCCCGGCAATCCGGTCTCGGCGCTCGTGGGCGGGGTGCTGTTCATGGAGCCGCTGATCGCGGCGCTGCTCGGGGCACCGTACCGCGAGACGAGTGAGTCGGCCCGGCTCGCCGTCGACATGCCGGAGAACGACGCGCGCCAGGACTACCTGCGCGCCGCTTTGACGATCGCGAGTGACGGGTTGCCGCTGGTCAGGCCCCTCGCGCCACAGGACAGCTCGATGTTGTCGGTCCTCGCCGCGGCCGACTGCCTGCTAATCCGCCCACCGCATGCGCCGGCCGCCCGCGCCGGCGAACCGTGCCACATTCTCCGTCTGCCCTGAAAGGAGCCGCGGGTCATGAACGGCGCTGAAAGCCTCGCGCGCACCCTCCTCGCCTGCGGCGTCGACACCTGCTTCGCCAATCCCGGCACCAGCGAGATGCACTTCGTCGCCGCGCTCGACCGGGTCCCCGGGATCCGTTGCGTCCTCGCCTTGTTCGAAGGCGTCGCCACCGGCGCCGCCGACGGCTATGCGCGCATGGCCGGCAAGCCGGCGGCGACGCTCCTCCATTGCGGTCCGGGTCTCGCCAATGGCCTCGCCAATCTCCACAACGCCCGCCGTGCCCGCGTGCCGCTGGTCAACATCGTTGGCGACCAGGCGACCTACCACGCCCCGCTCGACCCGCCGCTCGCGGCCGAGACCGCGGCCTGGGCGCGCCCGGTCTCCGCCTGGCTTCGCACCGCCTCGCAGCCGGAAGCCGTCGGCGAGGCGGCGGCCGAGGCGGTCCGCGCCGCCTCGACGCCACCCGGCGGCATCGCCACCCTGATCCTCCCCTCCGATGCGTCCTGGGGCGAAGGCGGGGTCGCCCAGGGACCGCTCCGGGTGCCAGCCCCTGCGACCGTTGCCGACGCGGCCATCGCCGAGACCGCCCGCCTCCTGCGCTCCGGCGACGCAATGCTCTTCCTCGGCGGCGACGCGCTCCGGGCGCAGCCGCTCGCCGCCGCCCACCGTATCGCCGCCGCGACCGGTGCGCGGCTGATGGCGGAGACCTTCTCGGCCCGCATGGAACGCGGCCATGGCCGGTTTGCCATTGACCGCCTGCCCTACAATATCGGACCCGGCCTCGCCGCCCTCGCGGGGGTCCGGCACCTCGTTCTGGTCGGCGCCGACGATCCCGTCGCCTTCTTCGCCTATCCCGGACAGCCCGGCCGTTTCGCCCATCCCGAGACGGCCGTCACGGCGCTGTCCCGGCCCGGCGAGGATGGAGCCGACGCCCTCGCCCGCCTCGCCGAAAGGCTCGGGGCGCCCGACATCGCTCCGCCCATGGACGGGCCACCCGCACCCGCCTCGGGCGCGGTGACCCAACAGGCGCTGGGCGAGACCCTCGCAGCGCTCCTGCCCGAGCAAGCGGTGGTGGTCGAGGAAGGCATCACCTTCGCCTTCGGCCTCTACGCACCGATGGCGACGGCCGCTCCCCACGACTATCTGCGCCACGTCGGAGGCGCGATCGGTGTCGGCCTGCCGCTCGCCACCGGCGCCGCGGTGGGTGCGCCAGGGCGCCGCGTCGTCAGCATCCAGGCCGACGGCTCGGCCCTCTACACGGTGCAGGCCCTCTGGACCCAGGCCCGCGAGCGGCTCGACGTCACCACGGTGATGCTGTCGAACCGGCGCTACGCCATCCTCGACCACGAGCTCGCCGCGGTCGGTGCGGCCCCCGGCCCCGCTTCGCGGACGCTCTTTGATCTCGGCAATCCCGATCTAGACTGGGTTCGCATCGCCGGCGGTTTCGGCGTCGAGGCGGCGCGGGCGGAGACGATGGAGTCCTTTGCCGACCTCTTCGCTGCCGCCAACCGACGCCCCGGCCCGTTCCTGATCGAGCTGGTGATTCCCTAGACCGTGGTCTCGTCGAGGAACGCCGAGAGCACGTCGGCGAACTCCTCCGCGTGAAGCAGCGGATCAACCGATTTTGACGTGATGCGCACGAAGCGCGCGCCCGGGATGATCGCCGCCAGTGCCTCGGCGAAATAGAGCGGATGGATGGTGTCCTCGGCGGTGCCGATGACGAGCGTCGGCACGGAGATGGCACGGGCCTCGGACTCGGTGACACCAGGACCGTCGCGGGCGATCGAGCCGATCAGCGCGGCCCGCGTCGACGGCTCGTGGTTGGCGAAGAAGCCGCGGAGCGATGCGAGGTTGCCCGGCGCATCGCGGGCGAGGCGCTTGGCTGTCTCGGACTGCTCGAAAATGTCTCGCGCGATCGGCAGGGCGTGCTTGCGAAGAAGGTCCCCGACCAGCCTGATCGGCCCCATGTTGTCCGGCGCCGGCGCGAACATCCAGGCGGGACGCGCCAGCACCAGCGCCGTCACTAGGTCGGGCCGCTGTACCGCGAGCCGCAGCGAGATCGCCGCGCCCATCGATATGCCGCCGGCCACCACCGGCCCCGGCGCAACCTGTTCGGCGAGCGCCGCAACATCGTCCGTGAAGGTGGCGATCGAAAGATCCGACAGCGGACCGGACTCGGATCCACCATGCGCCCGGCACTCGAGGGTCAGGCGGCGAACCGGGGGTGTCGCGGGAAACACCTCGCGGACCTGCGCGACGTCGCCGCCAAGCCCATGCTGGAAGATGACCGTCGGCCCTGCCCCCACGTCTTCGTAGCGAAGCGCCAGTCCACTCCGATCGAAGTCCCTGAGACTCATGCCTGTGCTCCCGCCTCGGCGAGGGCACGCCTCAGGAACGTGCCGACCGCCGGCGCTTCGGCCGCCGAGAGACCGTGCGTCACGAGTGGCCCATCGAAGCCCGCCGCCCGGAGCACAGCCAGGTAATGATGGTAGTCGAGGACCCCCTCCCCCGCAGCCACGAACGCCCCCGTCGCCGAACGGTCCTTGGCGTGGGCCATGACGATGCGGTCGGCCAGATGCTCGACCGCCCGGCTGACGATGGTCCGCTGGGACTCGGCCGTTGCATCCTCGAAGAGGTTTGCGGCATCGAACACGATCTTCAGCCGCGGGCTCGCCATCTCATCGATGAGCCGCCGTGCCGCCGCGGCCGACGAGACGACGTTGGCGAGTTCGGGCTCGATGCCGAGGTCGACGCCGGCCGACTCTGCGGCGTTGATGGCGGTCGCCATGCTCGCGGTCAGGTCGCGCCACGCCTCGGCCGTGGCGTTGTCGGCGTGTGCACGCCACATGTCCGCGGGGTCGCGGGTGCCCGTGCACAGCGTCACCAGGCGCACGCCCATCGCCGGCGCCGCCGCGATCAGCCGCGACAGCCGCCTTAGGCCCTCGGCGCGCGCCGCGACGTCGGGATGGATCATGTTGAACGTGCCGGACACGGCGACCGGCCGGACGCCCGTCGCCTCCGCCGCCGCACGGATCGCAACCGGCGCACCATCGGGAATCGCATCGGGGAGAGGATCGAGGCCCGAACAGGCGAGATTGTACTGGGCGACCGCGAAACCGGCACCAGCCACGGCAGCGAGGACAGCGCCGGGTTCGCTGCCGGGGAAGGTCTTGGCGAAGATGCCAAGGTCCATCAGATCGACCCCGCGACCTCGGACAGGGTAACGGCGCGCCCCTCCCGGACCGACGTCGCGATGGCCACCATCGCCCGGACCGAAGCAACCCCGTCCTCGGCCGTTGCACCGCGCACCGGCTTGCCGGTGAGCACGGCATCGGCGAAGCCTTCGACCTGCCGCCGGTAGAAATGCCCGTCGGCGGCAAGCGGCCGGCGCCAGGTCGCGTCGCTCTCGTGGAAGATCTCGACGTCGCTCGACTTGAAGTACCAGGGGTTATAGGTGCGGGCGAGAATGCCGCCGCGCTCGCCCTGCACTTCAAACCCCTCGTGCCAGTCCATCCGCACCGCGACGGTGAGGTCGAGATGGCCGATGGCGCCCGACGCAAAGTCGACGGCGACGAACCAGCAGCGCGCGCCGTAGGCCTCGCGGAAGCGCGCCTCGACGCTTTCGATATCGCCGGCAAGAAACCGCGCGAGATCGACCAGATGGCTGCCATGGGCGAGCATCAGGTAGCGCTGGCGGTCGGCTTTGGGGTCGCCCGCTGGCCTCCGCGAGGCAGCGCTCGTGGCGATGAGCGGCTGCACCGCATCGGTCATGACATAGCGGTGGGTCGAGTCGCAGTACCACGCCTTCATCGACAGCATCCGCCCCATCTCGACGTCGATGAAATCCTTCGCCGCTTCGATGCCGCCGTCATAGCGCTTCATGTGGCCGACATGGAGGACGAGGCCCGTGCGGGTGACCGCATCGCAGAGCCTTTCGGCGTCTTCGACCGAGGTCGCCAGGGGCTTCTCGCAGAGGACATGCTTGCCGGCCTCCAGCGCCCGGATCGAGGCCTCGACATGGAAGGCGTCGGCGGTGGCGATGATCACCGCCTCGACATCCGGGTCCGCGAGCATGGCGTCGTAGTCGCCGAACGTGCGCCGGGCGCCATGGGCGACCGCCATCCGCTCGCGCAGGTCGTCGGCGACGTCGCAGATCGCGAAGAGCTCGGCGTTCCGCGCCTTGGCGCAGGCCTCGAAGTGGGCCGCCTGGGCGATCTGCCCGGCGCCAAGTACGCCGATGCGGAGCCGCCGCTCCTCCGTCATGGTCCCTCCCCGTGTCGTCCCGTCATCAACAGGTCTATCTCGTCCGCCCGCGGCATCCGCGTCATGGCGCCGGTTCGCGTCGCCATGACGGCGCCGGCGGCACAGGCCCTCTGGCCGATCGCCAGCAACCGATCACGGCCGAGCCCGTCAAGTCCCCCTTCGAGCAGACCAGCGAGCAGGGACGCAAGAAACGCATCGCCGCATCCCACGGTGTCGACCACCTCGACCGCGAAGCCGCCGATCTCGACGACGTCCCCGGCCGTGTGAATCCGTGCGCCCCGCGCGCCGTCGGTCACGGCCATCACCTGCAACCGAGGGTGCCAGAGCCGCCTCACGCCATCGGCGGGGTCGTCGGTCCCGGACAGAATGGCGAGCTCCTCGACGCTGAGCTTGACGATGTCGGCGCTGGCCACCGCCTCCCGGCCGGCGTCGGCCATCGCGCGCTTGTCGGCCCACACCGCCGGCCGGAGATTGGGGTCGGCGGCGACCAGCAGTCCGGCCGCCCGCGCCACCGCGACGGCATGGCGCTGCGCCGCGCCCGAGATGGGTGTCGCGAGTGACAGGGAGCCGACATGGAGCAGCCGAGCGTCCCGGATCAGCGCAGTATCCACCTCGTCGCGGGCATAGCTCGCATCGGCGCAGTTGGCCCGGTAGAGGGCGAAATCGCGGTCGCCGTTCGCGTCGAGCGCGACCACCGCCAGCGCAGTGGTCTCGATGCCGGCCCGGCGGATGGCATCGGTCCTGACACCCGCCGTGGCGAGCGCCCGGACGGCGAGGTCGCCAAACGGCTCGCGTCCGACCTTGGTCAGCATCGCCGCGGTGAGGCCGAGCCGCGCGACACCCGCAGCGACGTTGCCTGGAGCGCCGCCGGGGCGGGCCGCGTAGAGCGGCTCGCCGCCGTCCTGCCCCGCGGGGATCAGGTCGATGACCAGTTCCCCGAAGGCGACGACGTCGATCCGGCGGCCCGGGGGACTCACGCGTGGTTCGGATTGTCGACGAGCGTCGGCTTTCCGTTCCGCTCGACCACGAGCTTGCGCATCCCGCGGTCCTTGATGATGCCGTAGTCGTGGCCGGCATCGGTCGCGCAGAACCAGACGAAGACGAGCTTGTCCTTGCCGGTGTTGATGGAGCGATGGGCCCATTCGGGGGGGATGAAGGCACAGACGCCGGGCTTCATCTCGACGGTCTTGACCTCGCCATCGCGCGACTCGAGAAGGAGCAGCCCCTCGCCCGACTGCGTGTAGTAGGCCTCGCCGCACTCCTTGCGCAGGTGAAAGTGACCCCGGGTGATGATGTACTCTCCGCCCACCGTGCCGGGCATCATGATCGTGGTGCCGAAGGAAAGGTCGCTGTCCTCGTGGCGGTAGTCGATGACTTCGTATGCGACCCGATCTCCGTCCGTGGCGATGGCGCGATCGAGCGCGGCGTCATCGTGGAAGAAGCCACGAAGATCCGAGAGCCGTTTTTCGTAGCGACCCGTGGACGGGGTTACGGTACCGGTCGCGCCGTCGATTGCGACGCCTTCGGGGAGAAGCATGACAAACCTCGACGTTTGATGTGTGCCGAGAGGGCTACGGCCACGTTGCGCGCAAGTCAATCGGCGGCCGGACGCTCGCCTGCGGGGGGCCGCGTGGCGCTGCGAACCGCGCGTCTCGGCGTGATGGAGACTGCGATCGAGATACAGTGAGTTGTATTCGCTCGAAAGTTCGCACAACCTACCCGGCAGAATCCGCATGGGAGAGCCTGCCCTGTGCATCTTCGGCGTGGAGTAACCCATCAGCGATGACAGCGACTGGCGGCGGATTGATACTGTACCGACGCAACCGTCCCGACGACGCGCCATCGCGGCGGTGGCTTCGGGCGGCCGATTTCTGCTGCGCCCATACGGAAGGATAACGGCTTGAGCCGACAGGCGAACGGGTTGGTGCCGATGGCGGGCGACGGGTCAGGCACTTGGCGCTGGCCGACTTGGATCGACCGCCGCCTGCTCGTCTTCTCATCCTACGACGTGGCGGGCTCAGCCTACTACAGCGTGGTTCCCCCACTCCTCTTCCCGCTGTTCTACCTCGGCGTCGTGGCCGCCGGAGATTCCAGGTTCCTCGCCTGGGGAAGCGTCGTCTCTGTTTCGCTTCTGCTATCCGCGTTCCTCGCTCCGCACATGGGCAACGCAGTCGACCGGCGCGGCGGTCGATGGAAGCTGCTCCTGGTCACAACCCTGATCTGCTGCCTGGCGACGGCGGGAATAGGCCTCCTCGGCCCCGACCAGCCGCTCCTGATCCTCGCGGCTTTCGCTGTGGCGCAGTCTGCCTACCTGCTCGCTACGCCGCTTTACGAATCCTACCTGCCGTCGATCGTAACGCCCGGCGCGACCGGCCGCGCCTCGACGTTCGCCTGGGCGGTCGGCTTCATCGGGGGGATAGCCACGATCCTGCTGATCTGGCCCATGGTCCGTGGTGGCACGGGCAGCGAGAATCTGGCGCGATTCCAGTCGGCGTTCATCGTTGTCGGCGGCTTCTTCCTGGTGTTCGGCGTCCCCGCCATACTCGCGATGCGCCGGATCATCGATCCGCACATCCTGCGGCCCCAGCCGGGGCTTGCGTCCGTGTGGCAAACCCTCCGCGGCTGGCGCGAGCACCGCGAGCTTTTCAAGCTGCTGCTGGCCTTCTATCTGATCAACGACGGCATGGTGACGATCTCTGTCTTCGCCGCTGAGTTCTTCCGCACCAATTTCGGCGCCAGCGCCGAGCGCCTTCTCGTCATCCTGCTCGTCTATCATCTGGTCGCGGTGCCGGCGACGATCGGGTTCGGCGCGCTGGCGGACCGCTGGACTCACCGCCGGGCCATCTTCCTTTCGCTGGGGCTGTGGACGATCTCACTGCTGCTGCTTGCCTTCGGCGAAGGCGACTGGGTTCCCCTAGCCGTAGTCGCCCTGTTTGGCACCGTGTTCGGCTCCACGATCGCCCTCTTCCGCTCTCTCATCGCCCAGATGGCCCCGCGAGAAAAGGCGACGGAGTTCTTCGGCTTCAACGCGTTCGCCGGCCGGCTGTCGGCGTCCGTCGGGCCGCTCCTCTACGGCGCCATCGCCAGTGCCACCGGAAGCCAGCACATAGCGCTCTCATCGATATTGGTGCCGCTCGGGATCGGCGCGCTCGTTCTCATTCGGGTCAGACTGCCAGAACACGCCCGCCTCGGGGTCAAGGGAGCGTAGCGCCGTCCCTGCAAGGGCTCAGCTGCCGGTCGTCGGGATCACGCACCCCTGAAGCCGTCCCAGCGCATCGGCCAGGGAGCGGGTTGCCTCGGACAGTGCCTCATTGAGCAAGGCCGTCCGGCTTTGACGGATTCCTGCCAGTCCGGCCTGAAGGGTGTCGAGGCGAGCTTCAAGACGTTCCGCTTGCGCCGCAAGCAGGGCTTGCCCACCCGACTTCGCCGTCGCGAGCGCCTCCGTGAGCGCACGCACGTCCGAGCGAAGCCCGTCGAGATCGGCAAGCGCGGCCTTCGGATCCACCCCCGCCTGGGACATTACCGCCGCGGTGACGGTCGAGGTGAGACGCTCGGTTATCGCATCGATCCGGCCGTAGGCGACTAGGACCAGCACCGCGGCGACGATGACAAGAACCGCGGTGGCGTTAACCAAAGCCAGGAGAAGCTGACCGGGCAACCGCCGCAACCGCGCTCCAAGGCCGTTTCTTTCCGTGTCCGTCATTTCGTCGCCCTCCCCGGCCGCATGGCGTTCGAGGCGCGCCGGATCGCCCGGAAGGGCCCGCCGCCTCGCCTCCACTATACGCGGCGGGAGCGGCCGGTCAGAGTCGGGAACGGTCGAGGCGCTCAGGACCGTTGCGGCGACGGCGGCCCCTTGGCGCGGCACGGGATGCCGTTGGTGCCTCCACCGCTCTCCCTGGCGATGGTCAGCCCATCGACAGCTCTGCCCCCGTCCGCGGAAGGTTCGGGCGTGCGCGCCTGGACGTCGGAAGAGATGCAGTTCATCTCTTCGAGCGAAAAGGCTTGCCGGACGTAGACTTCCGGCGCACCCCGCATGGTCGCGGCCGGTGGCGCGCTGGCGAGCGCCGAGGCGCTCGTCAGGAGCGAGGCGAACACCACAACCGGGATCGCATTGGTCTTGCGCATATCAAGCCTCCTGATCGCCCCCCCGGCCTCCAAGCCTGCACTGGTGCCGAAGCACCAGCGCAGGGAACTCCACTTCCTAGTTCCCGGGAAAGATCTGCTTCCAGTCGTCCTTCATGCTGATGAGATGCCAGCCCGCCTTCGGTGCATCGTCCATGGCCTTGTCGAGCTTGCCGAAGTGAGACTCGCGATCGTAGGCGAACTCCCGGGCGGCATCGTCGTGATGCACGATCATGCCGAGCCGCTTGCCGGGGCCGGTCGTGGTCCACTGCAGCATCTGGTAGTCGCCGTCGGAGTTGCCGAAGGCGGCGATCGGGCGCTTGCCGATGAACTTCTGGATGCCGACCGGCTTGCCGGGACCGTCGTCGACGAAATCGATCTCGGCTTCGCGCATCAGGACGGGACCGTTGTCGGTGACCTCGTATTTGAGCTTGATCGACGAACCGACGACGTTCCCGGGCGCGATGCCATAGGTCTTTTCCGTCCAGGGGCGCATGAACTCGATGCCGCCGCCGGAGACGATGTAGACGTCGAAGTCGTTGGCCTTGAGGTAGTTGATGACCTCGACCATCGGCTCGAAGATCATCTCGGTGTTGAGCTTGCCGGTCTTGGCATTCTTCGCCGTCGCGATCCAGGCGGTGACCGTGTCGGTGAACTGGTCGGTGGTCATGCCGGTGTGGGTCACGGCGAGGACCTTCTCGAGACCGTCCTTGCCGGAGGCCGCGATCCCGGCGATATCGCCGGCCAGAACCGACTTGAACGGCTCGGTGTCTTTCCACTCGGGATGGTCCGGCGCCATCGCCTTGACCTCATCGAGGGCGAAGGCGAGCTGCACGTACATCGGCTGCTCGCTCCACAGAGTCCCGTCATTGTCGAAGGTCGCGATCCGGTCGTCGACCGCGACGAAGTCGGGGCCGCCTTCGGTCGTCACGGCGGTGACGAAGTCGATGATCGCCTGCTTGTTCGCGCCATCATTCCATGAGGGTAGCCGGTCGTCCTGGGCGATCGCCGCCGCCACAAAAGCAAAGGTGCCGAAGGCGATGGCGCCAGCGGCGGAAACAAGTGTGTGTCTACGCATCGGGCCCTCCCGGGACTGGTGTATCGGTATGCACGAAGACACTCGCCCCGTCGGTCCGACGGGGCGAGCACTGTCGCGGTGTACTGCTCTAGTTGCCGGTCGGAAGGCCGAGGTGGAAGCCGTCCTTGGCCAGCGCGTCCTGCATGTATTTGAAGTTCTGGTACTGGGTGATGGTGATCGGGCCCGTATAGGTCTCGCTCTGCAGCTTCCGCGGCGGATACTTGACGTAGGTCTTCATGAGCTCGGCCACCGCGCTGTTGGCCGGGACGACCGCCCAGGTGCTCTCGGTGAAGTTGTTCATGAAGATGTCGTAGCGCTCCTGCGGGTCGGCCAGGATGTCGAAGACCTGGGGAGCGGTCGCCACATATTTCTCAGGTCCCTTCCAGCCGAGGTTGGAATCGACCGCCAAACCACCCGTGTCCGCACCGTCGTCACCCCGCAGGTTGAAGACGTACTTGAAGTTGTTCAGGCGGACCGCGCCGGGGCTGAGCTCGTTCTCGGTGAAGTAGAACCACTCCTTGCGGTCCGACGTGCCGCTACCGGTCCAGACCGGGGTCATGTCATAGCTGTCGAAGATGATCGGCTTGCCCTCGCGATCGTTCTCCGGGAGCTTGACGCCGGCGATGCTGGCGAAGGTCGCCATCAGATCAAGCCCGCCGAGGATGTCGTCGCTCTTGCTGCCCGCCGCGACCTTGCCCGGCCAGCGGACCATGGTCGGCACGCGGTTGCCGCCTTCGCGGACAGTGCCCTTTGTGCCGCGGAACGGGGTGTAGCCGGCGTCCGGATAGACGTCCTGCCATGCGCCGTTGTCGACGGTGTAGAAGACCACGGTGTTGTCGGCGAGGCCGAGCTCATCGAGCTTCTTGAGAAGATCGCCGACCCGGCTGTCGAGCTCCACCACCGCGTCCGCATACTTGCTCTTGGAGATCGACTTACCCTCGAACTCCGGCGCCGGCATGTTGGGCTGGTGGTTCTTCATGAAGTTGACGTTGATGTAGAACGGCGTGTTCTTGTCCTTCGCCGCATCCTCGAGGAACTCCATCGCCGCCTTCTCGACATAGGCGTCGAGATAGGGAATGCCGACGATGCCCTTGTCCGGGGTGTCGACATATTCGCCGTTGACCATGAAGTCCTGCTTCGCGGTCTCGCCGGCGTTGCCCGAGAGCGCGCCCTTGGTCGACTTGACGAAGATGTCCCGGAGGTCCGCGGTCATGTTCGGGAACCACTTCGGGTCGGCGTAGGTGTAGGCGTTGAGGTGATAGAGGAACGCGTACTTCATCACGTCGTAGCCCTGGGCGTTCGGCAGCGCGTAGTCCGATTCGCCGAGGTGCCACTTGCCGGTGAAGTAGGTCTTGTAGCCGGCCGTCTTGAGGACGGAGCCGAGGGTCCACTCGGCCGCAGGGAGACCGCCGCCCTGGCCCTGGAAGGCCACGGTGGTCATGCCCGAGCGGTTGGGGATGCGGCCGGTCTGGATCGCGGCGCGGCCGGGCGTGCAGCTCGGCTGGCCGTAGAAATTGGTGAAGACCATGCCTTCCTTGGCAAGGCGGTCGAAGTTCGGCGTCGGCATGCCGCGCGCCGCGCCGCCAAGGTAGGGACCAAGATCGCCCCAGCCGGTATCATCCGACACGATCAACAGGATGTTCGGCTTGCTTCCGGACGCACTGTCCGCGGCGTCGACCGTCGGCACAGTGGCAAGCACGGCGCCTACGCCCAGGGCGAGGGCGGGAAAGATCGAGCGCATGATTTTCGCCACGCTCCTCTTCTCGTCAGCGTTGCAGTGAGTCGGGGGTCTCATCGCGTACTCCTTCCTTGGGTGGGCGATCTTGCGCAGACCGCTGCGGCCCGCGCAGCGGCGATTCCGGTGGAACATCGTTCGCAGTTTACGGCACGCGTCACGACCGTTGCGTGGCGGGAAGCGATCGATTCAACTGTGCGAGGATCTCGTCCTCGAGTTCGGCAAGGAAACTGACGTAGTCCTGAATCTTGGTATCGACCTCTCTCGCGACGTCGCGCCAATGTCGAAGGGCCGACATCGCCTCCTCATAATCCCTGCACACCGCCGTGAAGCTGGCGTCCCTCGCGCGAAGCCGGCGGATGTCGAGCTCCAGCCTAGGATGGCGTTCCAGGATCGATCGAAAATCCTCCATGACTTCTACCTGCGCTTGCGCGCACAAGCCATACCCCAGCGGCGAGACCATCCATCGCAGGCGCAAGACTCGGTTGCGCGAGAACGAGTGATGCGTAAAATCTGCAGCCTTCGATAAGATTTTCACAGGTACGAACATGTTCGTACCTGTGCGCAAATGCCGCCTGCGCGGGCAGATCCGGGTGCGCTTTCTGGCAAGAATTGCCAGTGTTATAAACGATATGCCGGTTGGACATGAGCGAAGCGCCTTCGTGGCCCCCTTGGCGCTGGACAGCCCGTCCTCACCATCCGGCTGCGGAGCGCTGTCGAGGGATTTGGCGTGCAGGACCATAACCTCGCAATCCAGGACTTTGGCCCGTTCGCTGCACCCGATGCCGCCGACGTCCGGGCCGAGCTCGAGCGCCTTCTGGCCAGCCCTGACCTCCATGCCAGCGAGCGGCGCCGCGCCTTCCTGCGCTACATCGTCGAAGAGACGCTTGACGGCCGGGCGGACAGGTTGAAAGGCTACAGCGTCGCCGTGGCCGTCTTCGGCCGCGACGAGGACTTCGATGCACAGGCCGATCCCGTCGTCCGCCTGGAGGCGCGGCGGCTGCGGCGCGACCTCGACAGCTACTATGTCGACGCCGGTATCCACGACCCGATCCGTATTTCGATCCCGAAGGGATCGTACGTCCCCCGCTTTGACCGGCACGACACCGGCCTCTTTGCGGCGCCGGACGACGTTGCCGCTTCACCGCACCCGGCGCCCACGCCCGACATCCTTGCCGTCAAGGCGAGCGAGTCCATTCCCGCCGACACGCCCGATGCGGCGCGACCGCGGGCAACCATCAGCGGTCTGCTCGGTCGCCGGTCTATCCTTGCCCTGTGCCTGGCCGCTTTCCTTGCCGCGGCAGGCGTCGCCGGCGGCCTGATACTGTCCGGCGGCCGCGGCGTACCCTCATCGGACCTGATCGGCGAGCCGGCGATCGTCGTGCTGCCGTTCCGCGCGCTCGGCGAAACCGACGATGGCCGCTATCTCGCCGAGGGGATCAGCGAGACGCTCATCGCCGATCTCATGCGCTTCCCGGGCTTCCGGCTCTACACCCTCCCGGTTTCGGAGGCCGCTGCTCCGCCCACTCCGGCAGCCCTCGGCCGGGATGCGGGCGTCACCTACGTGGTGACCGGGTCGGTCATGGTCGCCGACCAGGACGTGCGGGTCGCCACACAGATGCTCGACGCCTCATCCGGGGAGGTTCTGTGGTCGTCGGTCTACGACCGTCCCTTCACCGCCGACGCGCTGATCCGGACGCAAAGTTCGATCGCCGGCGAGATCGCGACCGTCCTCGGACAACCCTACGGCGTTGTCGGCAGCGACCTTGGCGAGCGCATGACCACGCCACAGGTGGCCGATATGCAGAGCTACGTCTGCGTCCTGCGCGCATACGCCTACCGACGCCGGTTCGAGCAAGCAGACTACCAACCCGTCCTTTCCTGTCTGGAACAGGCCGTCCAGCGCGATCCCGCCTATAGCGACGCCTGGGCCATGCTCGGCTGGCTCCGCCTCGATGGCGGACGATTCGGCTACGGCGCCCGGGACGAGGTCGGGAAACAGTATGCCGACGGCCTTGCCGCGGCGGAGCGCGCTCTCGCCCTTGAGCCGGACAATACACTGGCCCTCAAGGCCGCCTCCTCGATCAACCACTACATGGGCCAATACGCGGAAGCCGAGCGCCTGGCCCGGCGTGCGGTGGCGCTCAATCCCAACGATCCCGACGCGCTCGCCCAGCTCGGCTGGCGCCTGGCCATCCGCGGCAAGTTCGACGAAGGCATCCCGATCCTCAGGCAGGCGATCGAGCGCACGGTCAATCCGCCCGGCTGGTACTTCCACCTGGTCGCGATCGACCAGTATCTGAAAGGTCAGTATCGCGAGATGCTCGCGACGGCCGAGCGCTCGGCGGTCGACGGGTCCGGCGTGAGCCAGGCGCTGATCGCGATTGCAGCGGGGCAGCTCGCCGACCGCGAACTCGCCCGCACGAGCCTCGAGCGCATGGAGCTGAGCGGCGTGATGGCTGGGGATCCACCCGCCTTCTTCCGCCGGCACGGCGCGACCGACCAGATCGTCGACGCTCTCATGTCGGGCCTCGCCAAGGCCCAGGCGCTCGTGCGCGGCTGACCCTGCGTCTCGCCGACGTCGATTAGGCCGGGCTCATCAGCGATCTGTTCCTCGACGGAGTCGCCATTACGCGTTCTCCCGTCTCGGCTTCCTTCGGGCGGCGGATGCGGACCTGGCACGATCCCTGCTTCGTTTTAGACTTCGCCCGCGCGTCGGTGGAACGCATGTTGACCGTCCCATGCCGCTGATCAGTATCGACATCCGCGTGCTTCGGTCTTTCGTTTCTGTGGTGAAGACCGGAAGCGTCACCGAGACGGCCCGCCAGCTCGGGCGCACCCAGCCGGCGATTTCCTTCCAGATCCAGAAGCTTGAGGAGATCACCAACCGCACCCTCTTCCGCCAGGAGGGCCGCAAGCAGGTGCTCACCGACGAAGGCGACATGGTGCTCACCTACGCCAAGTCGATCCTGAGACTGCATGACGAACTCCTTTCGCGACTGGCCTCGCCCGACATCGAAGGTCACGTCGTACTCGGAACGCCCGATCTTTATGCAGCCTTCGTCCTTCCGGCGATCCTGAACCGCTTCCGGAAGGCATTTCCCCGCGTCCAGGTCGAGCTCCGCTGCGCCCTGTCGACACCCTTGGTCGGCATGGTCCGCCGCGGTGACGTCGATCTCGCGCTCGTCACCCGCATGGAGGGCTTTGCCGGTGGCAAGGTCGTTGGCCAGGAGCAATTGATCTGGATCACCGGCAACGACTCGGACGCGCATCGGACCAGCCCGGTGCCGCTCGCGCTGCTGCCGCCCGGCAACATCTATCGCGAGCACGCGATCGAAGGCCTCGAACGCATGGGCCGCACCTGGCGTATCGCCTGCGTCAGCGAGAGCGTTGCCGGCCTGCAGGCCGCGGTTTTTTCGGGCATGGCCGTGACCGTACTCGGCCGCAGCACCCTTCTCCCCGGCATGCGCGAAATCGGCGTCAGCGACTACTTCCCGCCATTGCCGGCGGTCGACCTGCTCCTGTATCGGGCGGCCGGGCGCAACCTTGCGGCCATCGATGCCCTCCACAACTATCTTGAAAACTACCTTTCCCCGACCGCCCCGCGGCTGGTCATGGAGGATGACGACAGCGCCGGGTCGCCGGTCGTCAAGGTCGCCGCCGAATAGTGCGGGGGCCCTCCCCCGTCTTTGTCAGGCCGAGAGACGGGGACGGAACTGGGCCCACGGCCGTGCCGCCTCAAAGGCCGCCGCGATCCGGAAGATGCACGCCTCCTCGATCCACGGTGCGACGATCTGCAGGCCGATCGGCAGGCCGGCTTCATCGAAGCCGCACGGGACGGTGGCGGCGGGCAGTCCGGCAAGGTTGATCGGCCATGAGAACGGCGACCACCCGAGGTGGCGGTCGACCGGAACACCGTCGATCTCGTCGACGCCAATCTTTCCGGCCTCGAAGGCGGTTACCGCGACCGTTGGCGTCACCAGGGCGTCGACGGTCCCGAACAAGGCCAGGAACCGGCCGCGAAGCTGGGCGCGCCTGTGGGTCGCGTCCATGTAGTCGGTGCCAAGGAAGCGCTTGCCGACACCGACCACGCTCCGGAACTCGGCGTCGGACCGCGCGAGGTCTTCCTCGTCGCGCGCCAGTACCGCCGTCGCCTGCTCGGTGAAGCCGATCGGCTGCAGGATCGTCTCAAGGATGTCGCCGCTCACTCCGAGATCGACCGGCACCATCTCGGCGCCGGCATCAGACAGTGTATCGACGGCGGCGGAGAAGGCCTTGCGAACCGCCGGCGCGACGGCGGCATAGCCGAGGTCCGGACTGACGCCGATCCGGAGGCCATCGAGTGGGGCCGGCGAGGCGTCGAAGCTGCGCGGCGGCACCGGCAGGCTCACCGCGTCGCGCCGGTCGTAGCCCGCTATGACCTCGAGCAGCAGTGCCACGTCCGCGACCGTGCGTCCGATCGGCCCGGTATGGGCAAGTGACCCCCAGGACGGCGGGAAGAAGCTTGGCGCGCGCGGCACCAGGCCGAAGGTCGGCTTGATCCCGAAAACGCCGCAGAAAGAAGACGGGACGCGGATCGACCCGACCGCGTCGGTACCGATGCCCAGCGGCCCGCAGCCGGCCGCCACCGCGGCGGCGGCGCCACCACTCGAGCCACCGCTGGTACGGTCGAGCTTCCAGGGATTGCGGGTGACGCCCGAGAGGGGACTGTCGGCGGTGAGCTTGTAGCCGGATTCGCAGGTGGTGGTCTTGCAGGTGAGGACGGCGCCGGCCTCCTTCAGCATTGAGACGACGGCGGAATCCTCGGTCGGCACGAAGTCGGCGAGCAGGGGCGAACCGGCATGGGCCGGCACGCCGGCGACGAACAGGAGATCCTTGACCGTCACCGGGACGCCGGCAAGGCGCCCCGTTGCGGTTCCCGAGCTCCAGTCGGCCGCGGCCCGCTCGGCTTCGGCGCGCGCGCTGTCGTACATATCGGTGACAACGACGTTGCAGACCGCGTCCGTTGCCTCAAGCGCCGCAATCACGTCTTCGATCACGTCGACCGGCGTGAAGCTGCCATCTGCATAGCCTTTGAGAAGCTCGGTCGCCGGCAGCGCCGCCAGTTCGAACCGGCCTGTGTCTGGGGAGTCGGCGCTGCCCACATCCGCCATGTCAGGCGGCTCCGGCAAGCGCGGCCGCGACGGCGCGGCGCGCCATGGCGACGATGAGGTGGGCCCGGTACTCGCTGTCGGCGTGGATGTCGGAGTTGAGCCCGGCCGACTCGACCGAGACCGAGGCAAGCGCCTCGGGAGTGAAGTTCGCCGAGAGTGCCTCCTCGACTTCCCCGGTCCGGAACACCGAGGGACCGGCCCCGGTGACGGCAACCGTCACCTCGTCGCCCGTCTTGGCCACGAATACACCGACGAGGGCGAAGCGCGACGCCGGATTCTTGAACTTGGCGTAGCCCGCGAGGTCGGGCACGGGGAACTTCACCGCGGTGATGATCTCATCGGGGGCGAGCACCGTCTCGAACAGACCCTTGAAGAACTCCCCGGCCGGAATCTCGCGTCGATCGGTGACGATGGTCGCCTTGAGACCGACCACGCCGGCGGGATAATCGGCGGCGGGATCGGCATTGGCGAGCGAGCCGCCGATGGTTCCGCGATGGCGGACCTGCGGATCGCCGATACCGGCGGCGAGGGCTGCCAGGGCCGGGATCGCCTTCTTGACCGCAGCGGACGCCGCAACCTCGGCATGCCGGGTCATCGCGCCGATGGTCACGATGCCGCCGTCGACCGTGACGCCGCTCATGCCTTCGACCGCCGAGAGGTCGACCAGCGCCGACGGCGCCGCGAGCCGCATCTTCATGGTCGGCAGCAGTGTCATGCCACCTGACAGCGCACGGCTCTCAGCGATGCTTCCGAGCAGCGCGGCCGCGTCGGCCGCCGACGTCGGCTTGTGATAGGCGAAGCTCTTCATGACGCGCTCCTACTCGGCCGCCCGCAGTTGATTGGTGTTGTTATTGATGATCCGCCAGACACGGTTCGGCGTGGCCGGCATGTCAACGTGGTGAACGCCGAGATGGGAAAGCGCGTCGACGACGGCATTCATGACGGTCGCCGGCGAGCCGATCGTCCCGACCTCGCCGCAGCCCTTCACGCCGAAACTGGTGTGGGTACAGAGCGTCGAGTGGGTGACGATCTGCATGTTCGGCAGGTTGTCCGCGCGCGGCATGGCGTAGTCCATGAATGAGCCGGACAGCATCTGCCCGCTGTGCTCGTCATAGACGCAGTTCTCGTAAAGGGCCTGGCCGATGCCCTGGACGATACCGCCATGGAGCTGGCCGGCGACGATGATCGGATTGATGACCGTGCCGATGTCGTCGACGGCGAGATACGAGACCAGTTCGACGACGCCGGTGTCCGGATCGATCTCGACCTCGGCGAGGTGGGCGCCGCCCGGAAACGTGAAGTTGACGGGATCGTAGAAGGCCTGCTCCTCCATGCCGGGCTCGAGGACGTCGATGGGGAAGTTGACCAGCCCATAGGCGGCGCCGACCACGTCGCCGAAGGACTTCTTCCGGTCGGTGCCGGCGACGGAGAAGTCGCCGTTCTCGAAGACAATGTCGCCGACGCCCGCTTCGAGCATGTGCGCCGCGATCTTGCGGCCCTTCTCGATGATCTTGTCCGCCGCCTTGACCAGCGCCGTGCCGCCGACGGCGAGCGAGCGCGAGCCGTAGGTGCCGAGGCCGAACTGGACCTTGTCGGTATCGCCGAACACCACCTCGATGTCGTCGGCGGGAACGTTCAGCTTCTCGGAAACGATCTGGGCAAACGTGGTCTCGTGCCCCTGACCGTGATTGTGTGTGCCGATCAGCACTGTCACGTGCCCGGTGGCGTGCACCCGCACCGTCGCGCTCTCGAAGATGCCCGCCCGGGCGCCGAGGGACTGCACGATCCGCGAGGGCGCGAGGCCGCACGCTTCGACGTAGGTACAGAGGCCGATACCGCGCAGTTTGCCGCGCGCTTCCGATTCCGCGCGGCGCGCCGGGAAGCCGTCCCAGTCGCCGACCTCCAGGGCCTTGGCGAGGCAAGCCTTCGGGTCGCCGCTGTCGTACTTGACCACGACCGGCGTCTGGTACGGATACTGCGAGGCGTCGATCATGTTGCGACGGCGGATCTCGGCGCGGTCGATCCCCATCTCGGCCGCCGCCACGTCGACCAGGCGCTCGAGCAGGAACGTCGCTTCCGGTCGACCGGCGCCGCGATAGGCGTCGACCGGTATGGTGTTGGTGAAGACGCCCTTCACCTCGCAGTGAATGGCGGGCGTGGTGTAGACGCCCGCGAGCAGAAGCCCGTAGAGATTGGTGGGAATGTTCGGGCCGAAGGTCGAAAGATAGCCGCCCATGTTGGCGATGGTGCGGACCTTGAGCCCCAGGAACTTACCGTCCGCGTCGAGTGCCAGTTCGGCCTCGCTGACGTGATCGCGGCCATGGGCGTCGGAGATGAAGCCCTCGCTCCGCTCGTTGACCCACTTCACCGGCCGGCCGACCTTGGCCGAGGCCCAGGTCAAGATCGCTTCCTCGGCGTAGAGGAACTGCTTGACGCCGAAGCCGCCGCCGACGTCCGGCGCGACGACCCGGATCTTGTGCTGCGGGATGTGGAGCACGAAGTTGCCCATCAGCAGCTTGACGATGTGGGGAAACTGGCTCGTCGTCCAAAGGGTGTAGTGGTCGTGTGCGGCGTTGTGCTCCGCCACCGCAGCGCGCGGCTCCATCGGGTTGCCGACCAGCCGGTTGTTGACGAGGTTGATCCGGGCGATGTGTGCCGCGCCGGCGAACGCCTTCGCCGTCGCTGCGGCGTCGCCGCACTCCCAGTCGAAGCAGGTGTTGTTGGGGATATCGTCGAATACCGCGGCGGCATCGGGGCGGATGGCGTCGAGCACGCCGACCACCGGCGGCAGCACGTCGTATTCGACCTCGATCGCTTCCGCCGCTTCCCGCGCCTCCTCCAGCGTCTCGGCGACAACGAAGGCGACGGCATCACCGACGCAGCGGACCTTGCCGACCGCCAGCGCCGGGTGTGTCGGCTCCTTCATCGGGGAACCGTCGACGTTGGTTATGCCCCAGCCGCAGGGAATTCCGCCGACGCCGTCGGCTTCGAGATCAGCGCCGGTGAAGATCCCGAGCACCCCCGGCATCGCGGATGCCGCGGCGATGTCGACGCCTTTGAGGATGGCGTGGGGGTGCGGCGAGCGCAGGAACACCCCGTGGGTCATGTGCGGCCGCGTGATATCGGCCACGTAGTTGCCCTTGCCGGTGAGGAAGCGTTTGTCCTCCTTGCGCAGGATGGCTGCGCCGACGCCGGTCTTGTCCGCCATGACTACTCTCCCGCTCCCGCGTGCATCAGGCTTGTGCCCTCAAGCACGGCCGCGACGATGTTCTGGTAGCCGGTGCAACGGCAGATGTTGCCTTCCAGCCAGTGGCGAACGTCGCTCTCCGTCGGGCTCGGATGGCGCTTGGCGAAGTCGACCGCGCTCATCACCATGCCTGGCGTGCAGAATCCGCACTGCAAGCCGTGCTTTTCGTGAAACGCCGCCTGCATCGGGTGAAGCGTCGGCTTGCCGGGAGCGGTGGCGGCGAGGCCCTCGATGGTGACGACCTCCGTTCCTTCAGCCGAGATCGCGAGCATCGTGCAGCTCTTCACCGAGACGCCATCGACATGGACGACGCAGGCGCCGCNNACTGGGACGTGTCGCAGCCGACATGGGTCCCGGTCAGTTCGAGGGTCTCGCGGAGGAAGTCCGACAGGAGGAGCGAGGGCTCCACGTCCTTCGTCACCGCCCGCCCGTTCACCGTTACGCTCAACTTCATCTCGATTCTCCGCATGCCACGTTCCGCCCTGTCCCGCCCGGACGTCCGCTCAGGCGAGCATTCTCGCCTTCTCTGTCCGCCAGCCGGCCATCACGACGTCGCCGATGGCGAAGGGATCGCGGTAGAAGATCCGGTCGGGCACGTAGGCGACCAGTTCGTCTCCGCCGATGTCGTCGAGAAGGACCTTGACGAAGTTGCCCTGGTATTCGATCGCCCGGACACGGGTCGCGACCGCGGCGTGGTCCGGGTCCTTCTCGCGCTCCGGCCGGGCCAGCTCGATGTCGTCGCGGCGAACCGCGAAGTCGACCTCGATGCCGGGTGACAGGCCGCGTCGATGGCCAACCGGCACCGCCACGTCACGCAGTTCCGGCGCGACCACGATCGCCCGGTCTCCCTCGATCTTTTCGACCTTGCCGCGGAGGACGTTCTGCCCGCCCAGGAACTCCGCCACGTAGCGGTCCTGCGGCTGGTCATAGACGTCGCGCGCCGGCCCGGCCTGCTTGATCCTTCCCTTCTCCATCACCACCACCATGTCGGCGATCGCGATCGCCTCCATCTGGGTGTGGGTGACGTGGATGAAGGTGATGCCGAGCTCGCGCTGCATGCGGGAAAGCTCCTGGCGCATCTGGACGCGGAGCTGCTCGTCGAGGGCCGACAAGGGCTCGTCGAGAAGCAGGACCTTGGGGCTGGTGATCGCGGCGCGGGCCAGCGCGACGCGCTGCTGCTGGCCGCCGGAAAGCTGTCCCGGCAGGCGGTCTGCGAGCTCGGTCAGGCGGACCTTCTCGATCATCTCATCGGCCGCCTTGCGCCGCTCGGCAGACGACATGCCGCGCACCCTCAGCGCAAAGGCGATGTTGTCGCGCACACTGAGATGCGGAAACAGCGCGTAGGACTGGAACATCATCGCCGTCCGCCGCTCGGACGGGGCGAGGCCGACCACGTTCTCGCCACCGATGATCACCTCGCCGTCGGTCGGGTCTTCATGGCCGGCGATCATCCGGAGGATCGTCGTCTTGCCGCACCCCGACGGGCCAAGGAAACAGCAGTAGGCGCCGTCCGGGATCTTCAGGTTGACGCCATCCACGGCGCGGGTGTCGCCATCGTAGCTCTTCACCACCCCGGCGAGCTCGATGCTTCCGTTCGTGACCGCCATGTGCGGCTTCCTCACTCACTGGCCGCGCGCGCGGCGCGGCGTTTCTGGATGACGGCGATGGCACCGAGACAGGCGCCGATGATGACGAAGGAGACGATGGTGGTGACGGTGCCGAGCGAGTAGAGGGACGGCGACGTCACGTTGAGCGTCATGCTCCAGATCTCGAGCGGCAGCGTGTTCAGCGAGCCGGCGGTCTGCAGCGTGCGGGCAAACTCGTCGTAGGACAGCGTGAAGCCGAAGAGCGCCACGGCGATGATGCCCGGGGCGAGGATCGGCAGCACGACCAGCCAGATGGTCTGCCAGGGCGAGGCGCCGAGATCGCGCGCGGCCTCCTCCCAGGCGTTGTTGAAGCGGGACATCACCGCGAACATCACCAGCACGCCGAAGGGCAGTGTCCAGGACAGCTGGGCGCCGAGCGCGGTCGTGTACCAGCTGGTCTCGATGCCGAGGAAGTTGGCGATGAGGCCGATGCCGATGCCAAGCACGAGTCCGGGCGCGACCAGGCTTCCGATCATCAGGTAGAAGACCACGGTGTCGCCGATGAAGCGCTTGCGGAAGGCAAGGCCGGCCATGAACGATATGATGACGGTGAAGATCGTCACCATGACCGCGAGCCTGATCGAGCGGTCGAACGAGCCCTTGACGTCGCCGGTCCGGACCTGGGTGAAGAGGTCCACGAACCAGTGGAGCGAGAAGCCCTTCATCGGAAAGACCAGGCCGCCGCGGACATCCTGGAACGACAGGATGTAGATGCAGATCATCGGGCCGTAGAGCGCGACGACGTAGAAGACGAAGAGCGCCGCGAGGACGTAGAAGGTCCAGCTCCGCCCGCTGCCGCGCCTCACGGCCTTCCGCCGCGAGGCGGTGGCGCCGCCGGCGACGACGTCCCGCGCCGCGCTCACTGGGAGAGCTCCTTGCGGACGTCGACGGTGCGCAGGATCAGCACCACCATTGCGAACACCACGACCGTGAGCAGGATCGCACTGGCCGCGGCCGAGGGGTACTGCAGGACGCCGATGTCCTCGTAGAAGGCGCCGACCACGGAGGCCGACCCGCCGCCCGACATCACCTTCACCACGAAGAAGTCGCCCATGACAATCGACACCACGAAGATCGAGCCGAGCGCGATGCCGGATTTCGACATCGGCAGGACGATGAGGCGGACGACGTCGAGCTTCGAGGCGCCGGCATCGACGGCGGCCTCGACCAGGCGCTTGTCGATGCGGGCCATGGAATTGAAGATCGGCACGATCATGAAGATCGTCAGCTGATGGACGTAGGCGATCACCACCGCGAGGCTCGAGAACAGGAGCACCTCCAGCGGCTGGTCGATGACGCCGGCGCCGACAAGCGCGCTGTTGATCAGCCCCTCCTTACCGAGGAGCGGGATCCACGAGATCATGCGGATGATGTTCGACGTCCAGAACGGCACCGTGCACAGCAGGAACAGGCCGAGGGCGAGCAGCTGGTTCCGCACGTGGAAGACCAGGAAGTACGCGACCCAGAAACCGAGGATGAGCGAGAAGACCCAGGTGAAGAAGGTGAACTTCACGGTCGACCAGTAGAGGTCGAAGGTCAGCTGCGAGGTGAACAGCGTGACGTAGTTGTCCCAGGTGAAGTTCGGGATGATGCCGCCGAAGCCGTCGCTCTCGAGAAAGCTTGTGGCGGCGACGCCGATGATCGGCAGAACGAAGAACGGCACCAGGATGACGACCAGCGGGAGGATGAGGGCCCATCCCGTCAGATTTCGTTTCAATCTTGCCTGCATGACCTACGGCCGGCTCGCGTCTGGACCCAAGTGGGAACTGTCGGAGAGAGGACCGGCGATGCGTGGATCGCCGGTCCTCGCAAAGCGTCAGGCGACCTTGAACTCGTTCCAGCGCTTGTTCATGTACGCCGCCTCGTCCATCAGCGTGTTCCAGCACGAGATGTTGGTCACGCGCTCGATGAACGAACCGCCGTCGCGAACCGTGCCGGGCGGCTCCATCGGCACGCCGTAGGGATCCATGATCTCCTCCGGCGCAGGCTTGCCCTCGTACCAGAAGTCCCATTCCGTGGCGGTCATGAACTTCTTGGCGGTCGACGGCACCGGGCTGTAGTAGCCATAGCGGCTGACGAACGCGCCCTGCCAGCCGGTGTAGTACCAGTTGATGTACTCGTAGGCGGCCTCGAGCTTCTTGCCCTCGAGGTGGCGCATCAGGCCGAGACCGTTGCACCAGCCGCGATAGCCTTCCTTGTCGCCCTGCTTGTTGACGGGGGCGTAGGTGCAGGGGATGCCCTTCACCCGGACGGCCGCAACCGCGGGCGACCACATCGACTGGATCACGACCTCGCCCGCCGCCATCAGCTGCACCGACTGGTCGAAGGTGGTCCACGTCGCGCGGAAGTGGCCGGCCTTCTTCAGTTCGATCAGCTTGTCGATGGTGAAGTCGATCTCCTCCTTGGTCATGTTGCCCTTGTTGCCGTACTTGATCAGGTCGGCGCTCTCGAAGCAGAGCGCGGCGTCCATGATCCCGATGGCGGGCACGTCGAGGATTGCCGCCTTGCCCTTGTACTTGGGGTCGATCAGCTCCTTCCACTCGGTGACGGGCTTGTCGACCAGGTCGGGCCGATAGCCGATCGAGTCGGCGTTGTAGACCTGGGGCAGGAAGGTCGCCCATTCGGTGACGCCCTCGTGGAGATCGGTGGCGTCCTTCGATTCGATATACATCGCCTCGTAGGGCGAGATGCCCTGGCGGGAAACGACCTGCCCGTCGAGCTCGCCCTTGGTGAAGATCGGCAGGAAGTTGTCGTATTCCTTGATCTTGGCGACCTCGATGCCCTGCAGCACGCCACGCTTGGTGGCGAGTTTCGCCTGCCACCCTTCGAGGTCGGGAATGTCGACGCTGTTCGGCTGCGTGATGAAGCGATTGATCGCGGCCGAGGTGTCGAGGTTCTGCATCGTCACCGTGAAGCCGAGGTCCTTCGACGCCTGGTCGCCGATCGCCTTCACCACCGAGTACGAGACGCCGACGTGGCGAAGCTCGATGTCCTTGATCTCCTGCGCCCAGATGGTCGGGAAGCCGGTTATTGCCCCGGAGCCGGCCGCGGCACCGGCAACGGCGGCCGCGCCCTTTAATACTTGTCTCCGGGAGAGTTTTCCACCGCCGGACTTGCCAGCCTTTCGCTTGTCTTCGTTCTTACCGCGCATAAATTTCCCCTTTCCCCTGAGAATCTGCGACAGATTCGGGATAAACTTTCATTATTACTTATGTCCACGGATATGCTTCTGATTTTTACGCTAGCATCGCGATATGGATACAAGAAATGAAAAGTTCTAATCTGGACTATAAGTGCAATTAATGCCGCTTCGCCGCCGCCATTTTGGGCGCGCTTCGTCCACTCATTGGGCGCCTGCGGGCCGTCGCACGTCGCTCTGTTGAGAGGGGCGAAAAGCAGGCGAGCGGCGGTCAAACCGACATGGTCGAGGGAAGAAGAACAGCCACCCAACGCGCAAGCGATGGTGCCTCATGCCCACATTCCGGTCACGGATCAGCGTGACGAGGGACCGCTTCCGCGCCGCTTCCCAGCGGTCTTGGCTCTCGTCTCGCGCTGCGTGGTGGCACGCTCGATCAGCTTCCCGGGCACGGTCCGGAGAATGTCGCCGACGGACCGCGGAGCGGCGATCATCTGCTGGAGAATGGCCACCGCCTCCGCCACCATGGCGGCGCCATCCTGGAGAACGGTGGTAAGGTCGTAAGCTTTCCAGGACGCTTCCGGGACATCGTCGAATCCCGCGACGAGGACGTCGTCGGGAACCTTGAGCCCAAGCTCATGGCGAAGTGCGTCAAGGGCACCGATCGCCATCAGGTCATTGGCGCTGAAGATGCCTTCAGGAATTGGCCCCCGCTTGGCAAGGGTCAGGACCGCCTCGTAGCCGCCCGCGTACGAATAGTCGCCGTGCACCACCGATACGCCGCCGATACGCCGGGCATGGAGGGTGTGGACGTAGCCGCGAAGGCGCTCGCTTGAAGCGTGGCTTCCCTCAGAGCCCGCAATGAAGCCGAAGCTGCGCGCGCCCCTTCGGAGGAAGAGCTTCGCGACCGCCGCCGCCCCACCAGCGCCGTCGGAGCAAACCGCAGCGACCCAGCGGTTGCGGACCGGGGTATTGAACGAGATGGTCGGGACGCGGACATCGGCAAGCGCCATTGCCGCTTCCTTCGACAGCACCGGGAGCGCGCTGACGATCGCATCGACGCGATAGCTCTCAAGTCGCGGCACCACGCCATCGAGGCTGTGATCGTCGTCGACCTGGACAAGCAGCACCTGGTAGCCGAGCTCCTGCAACGCCCGGGTGAAGGACTGCAAGGCCGCGGCATAGAAGGGATTGTCGGTGCCGCTGGCGACGATCGCGACCAGATTGGAGCGATGCATCTTGAGGATGCGCGGCAGGAGATTCGGGCTATAGCCGAGCTTCTTGGCAGCCTCGAAGACCTTTCGGCTGGTCTCTTCCGAGACGCTCTTGCCTTCGGAGAAGGCGCGTGAAACTGCCGATTGCGAGACGCCCGCGAGACGCGCCACATCTATGGAAGAAGGGTATCTCCGGCTCGCTTTCATGACCCATCGACTAGCGGATGACCGCCGGCGCCCACCCGGCGACTCGCCGTCACCCCGCGGCCATCATACTCACACCGTCTTCAACATGCCGCCATCGACGAAATATGTGGAGCCGACCGAATAGCTGGCGCGGTCTGAACACAGGAAAACGAAGAAATCTGCGGCCTCCTCGGGCGAGGCGAACCGACCGATCGGCGCATTTTCCCTGGCAAGGTTGTCGATATAACCCTTCCAGTCGCCTCCCGAATCGGCAGTCAGCTGCTTGGCGGTCTTGATCCAGTCCGGCGTCAGCACGAAGCCGCAGTTCACGGCATTGACGCGGATTCCGTCCTTGATGAACTCGGTCGACATGGTCTTGGAAGCCATGACCAGCGCCGACTTGGTGACGTTGTAGATCGGCTCGTACCAGAGGGGCTGGGCGGCGCAAATGGACGCGTTGTTGAGGATGACCCCGCCACCGCGCTGGCGCATGGAGGGAACGAAGCCCCGGGCCAGGCGCACCGCTGCCATGACGTGGAGGTCCCAGTAGAACTGCCACTTGTCGTCCGGCGCCTCCATGATCGTCTCATTGCTTCCGGTGCCGGCGTTGTTGATCAGTATGTCGGCCCCTCCGAACGCCTCGGTGGTGGCGGCAACCAGCGCGTCGCAGCCCGCGGCGGTGGCCACGTCGCAGGTGACGGCCAGGACGCGCGTGCCCGCTTCGGCGATTTCCGCGCGTGCGGCTTCAAGACGGTCTGCGTTGCGGGCGCCGATGACGACCTGTGCGCCTTCCGCGGCGAGCCCCTTGCCGATCGCAAGGCCGATGCCAACGCTTCCGCCGGTGATGACGGCCACCTTGTCGCGCAAGCCGAGATCCATGATGAGCCCTCCGGATTATTTCACGATCGGTATCTTGGACCGATCGATGGTGATGGCGACGGCGATGATCAACACCGCGCCGAAGACGATGTTCTGGGCGAAGATGTTGACGCCGAGAAAGGTCATGCCGATGCGCACGACCGAGATGATCAGGGCGCCGACCAGCGTCCGCCAGATGCTGCCGACGCCGCCGGTGATTGCGGTGCCACCGACCACCACGGCCGCGATCGAGGGCAGAAGCAGCTCGGCAGCCAGCGTCGGTGAACCGCTCGACAGTCGGCCGGCAAGGATCACCCCAGCCAGTGCTGCAAAGCTCGCCGACAGCACGTACGCGATCACCTTCTGGCGGTCGACCTTGACGCCCGAAGCGTAGGCGGCCGGCTCGCCGGCGCCGATTGCGGCACTGTAGCGACCAAACGGCGTCCGGCTCTGGAGGAGGTGGGCAACGATCAACACGACAAGACCGACGAGAACCACATTGGGGACACCGGCGACGCTGCCGGTGATCCACACTTGGTACGCTCGTTCCGCCTCGCCGAGTGTGATCGACTGCTCGTGCGAGATGACCAGCGCCGCGCTGAAGAGGACTCCGCCCATGGCGAGCGTGGCGATGAAGGACGGGATGCGGAACCGCACATGCGCCAGCCCCGCGAGCAGCCCGGCGACCGCGCCGATCGCAACTGCCAGGACGAACGAGCCATAGCCAAGCCGGGCAATGGTCAGCGCTACCACCACGCTCGAAAGCGAGGCCATCGACTGCAGCGAGAGGTCGATGCCGCCGAGCATGATGACGAAAGTGACGCCGGTTGCGAGGATAAACAGAACTGCGGTGTCCGCCGCCAGTTGGAGGAGCGTCGAGGGTTCCAGGAAGGCGGGCTGGGCGACGCCGACGGCGATCACAAGGACCACAAGGGTCGCTACCGGCAGATATTGCCGTATGCGATCGATGCCGATGCTTTCGGAAAGTGCCGCCATCCCGCCTCCCCCTAGACCATGTGCTCGATCAGCGCGACCTGGGTCGGCTTGTGGCCCGGCAGGGCGGCGGTCCGGTGCGTGATCGCCCCGTCGCGCATCACCAGGACGGTGTGACTGAGGCCGATGGTCTCTTCGAGCGTATCCGACGTCAGGATGACCGCCACGCCTTCGGCGGTCACCGATCGCACCAGCTCGTACACCTCCTCCTTGGCGCCGACATCGAGCCCGCGCGTGGGATGATCGAGGATCAGCACCCGCGCCTTGGCGTTGAGCCACTTGGCCAGCACTACCTTCTGCTGGTTGCCGCCCGACAGATTGAGACAGAGCGCGTTGATGCTTGGCGTCTTCACCTTGAGTCGTTCGACCCACGTTGTCGCAATCCGCTGCTCCTCGCGTCCGTCGATCAGCCAGTGCCGGGTCAGGCTGCGAAGGTTGGCGAGCGTGATGTTGGCGGCGACGGAGAGGAAGAGCACCAGCCCCTCGACGCGCCGTTCGCGCGGGATATAGCCGACACCGTTGTCGACGGCCTCGGCCGGCGTCCGCAGTCGGCACTCGCGGCCGCCGATGCGAAGACTGCCGCCGTCATGCGGCGCGAATCCGGCGAGCGTGCGCGTGACCTCCTCGCGGCCCGAGCCGAGCACTCCGGCGATGCCGAGGATCTCGCCGGCATGGAGCTTGAAGCTGATGTCGCGATAGGCGTGGCCGAGCGTTAGGCCTTCGGCCTCGATCACGACCTCGTCTCCATAGGGCTTCTGCAGGGACTCCCTGTAGTACGCCGCCTGCAGGCTGCGACCGACCATGAGCTGGTGCAGTTGGGTGATGTTGGCCTCGGCCGCAGGCAGGTCGGCGACGACCGCGCCGTCCTTCATCACGTAGATTCGGTCGGACAGCTCCAGCACCTCGTCGAGACGATGGGAGACGAAGATGAAGCTCGCACGCGTCTTGAGTGCGCGGACGCGGGCGAACAGGATCTCGATCTCGGCGCGTTCGAGCACCGAGGTCGGCTCGTCGAGCAGAATGACGAGATGCCCGCCGGCATTCTCCTCAAGGGTCAGTGCCTTGGCGAGTTCGACCATCTGCCGGGTCGCGAAGTCGAGCTCGGAGGTGTGGGTGCGAGGGTCGACGTCGACCTCGACCTTCTCGAGCTGGCGCGCCGCTGCCGCATAAAGGGCGCCCCAGTCGACCAGCCCGAACCTGCGGAACTGCGCCTCGTTGCCGAGATAGACGTTCTCGCCGACGCTGAGATTGGTGAGGAGCGATTGTTCCTGAAACACCATGCCGATGCCCTGGCGGTTGGCATCGGCGGCGCTGATGAAGCGCGTCGGCTTGCCCGCGAGACGGATTTCACCGCCATCCGGCTGATAGACTCCACTCAGGATCTTCATCAGCGTCGACTTGCCGGCACCGTTCTCGCCGATCAGTCCGACCACCTCACCCGGCATGATCTCGATCGACACGTTCTTCAGCGCATGGACACCGGGAAAGCGCTTGTCGACGTCGACCAGCGACAGGGCGGGAACCGACGGCGCGCTCATTTGACGATCCGCATCATCTTGCGGTCCATCGACAGGGCGACAGCCACGATGATCATGAGGCCCTGGACACCGATCTGGACGCTGGGAGGGATGCCCATCAGCACCATGCCGTTGGACAGGACGACGACGATGAGAACCCCGATGAGCGTCTGGTGCACGCCCCCCTGCCCGCCCGAGAGCGCCGTGCCGCCGACCACCACCGCGGTGATTGTGGTGAACAGGCGGCCGAGGCCGATCTGCGAGTTGCCGAGGCCAAGCTGCGCGGCTGCGAGGATGCCTCCGACGGCATAGAAGACGCCGGCGAGCGTGAACGCCATGATCCGGACCCGTGCTGCCGGGATGCCTGACAACGCCGCGAGATCCTCGCCGCCGCCGAGCGCATAGATGTAGCGGCCAAGACGTGTGTAGTTCTGGATGACGAGAGCGATCAGGAAACAGAGCAGCGCGAGCCACACCCCCCAGGGAAACCCAATCACGGGGTCGCGGGCGATCGCAAGGGCCCGGACCAGCTTGTCGTTGATTCGGATGGCCGTCCCGCCGATCAGGGCATTGGCGACGCCGACGCCGATGAACCAAGTGCCGAGCGTCACCATGAACGACGGCACCTTGAGCCGAACGTGGATGGTGCCGTTGACGAAGCCGACCCCCGCGCCGACGAGAAGCACGATCGGGATGGCGAGGAGGCCGAGGTCGTTGGCATTGGCCCCGTTCAGCACCAGCATCGACAGGATGACCGCGGAGAGAGTCAGCACCCCCTCGAGCGAGAGGTCGATCGATCCCATGAGGATGATGAATGTGGCGCCGAGCCCGAGCACCAGCGGGATCATCGCGGCCTGGGCGATGCGCACAAAATTGCCGAAGCTCAGGAAATTCGGATTGATCGCTGCGATGACGGCGCAGAGCAGCACCAGCACAATGACCGGAGCCCACGAGGCGAGACGCCAGCGCCTGGTTGCGGTTTTCTTTGGCACGGCAACCGCGGACTTCGCGGCGTTGGCGTGAAGAGTCATGACGCGGGTGCCCGTCCTGGCGATCGACGTTGGCATGACCGACGGCGGCAACGCGCGCCGCCGGCCACACCAGGCGGGGAGGAATGTAACGCGAGACTGTCAGATCAATACTGAATCTGACCGCTCACGCGACCCCAGATGTCGTTCCAGTCGAGCTCCGGCTCGGCCTTGATGTTGCTGTCGTAGTACGACTGGGCATTGTCCGCCGTGATGATCACGCCGGTACCGTAGAACTCGCGGTGGTCCTTCGGCTCCTTGGCGGGATCGAACTTGCCGGTGGCGGCGTGATAGCCGATCGACAACCCCATGCCGCCCTGCCAGTAGGGGTCCCAAGCGACGGTACCCGCCATCTCGCCGGCAAGGATCGCTTCGACCGCGAGCTGGATGCCGTCGATCCCAGTCACCGGGACCTGCCCGGCGCGACCGTCGGCGCGGAGCGCCTCGACGGCGGCGAGCGCCATGCCGTCATTGGCGGCCCAGATGCCGCCGATCTCGTCACCGAACTGCGTAAGCCAGGCGTTCGTCTTCTCGAGCGCCTCGGTCTCCGACCAGTTGGCCACCTGGAAGTCGAGGAGCTTGATGTCGGGGTTCTCGGCAAGTGCCTGATCGAGACCTGCTTTGCGCTCGATCGCAGGGATGTTGGACTGGATGCCGCCAAGCGCGACGATACCGCCCTTGCCGCCCATCGCCTTGAAGAGGGCTTCGGCCATCGCCTTGCCGTAGGGTACGCCGCTGAACGAGATGTGGGCGACGTAGTTCGGATCGAAGTCCCAGGGATGGAGGTCCGCGGGCTTGTTCCACTGGGTGACGACGTAGCCCCCGGCTTCCTTGACGGCCTCAACGATCGGCCGGGCATCGGGCGCATCGTTCGGATCGACGTTGATGACGACGTTGCCGCCGGTCTTGGCTATGATGGCGCGGATGTCCGAGACACCCTTCTCGCTGTTGCCCTCGGTCACCAGGGTCACGTAGTCGGCCCCCACCGACTTGGCGAACGCCTCGCCGCCCTTGTTCCAGGTGGCGTGGTAAGGGTTCGAAAGCGAACGGATCGAATTGACCAGCGTCGGATTCTCCGCCGCGAAACCGCGGCGCGAGATGATCGCGGGGAATACGCTCACCGCCCCCACCGCAGCAGCACCCTTGAGGATGTCGCGGCGGCGCACGGGCTTGTTCATCGAATCGAAGATTCGCTTCACCATTGGCTGTTTCCTCCGGGGGCGATGCCGTGGCCGCGGCTCGTCCTCCCAAATTGTTTGTCTTGGGTCGTCGGATCGCGCCGGTCGGGTTCTTCGCCCCGTCCTGTCGCGGATACGGGGCATTCCCGATGCGGAGCGATTGACGGTTTGCTGGTGGCCATGCATAGCTATGCACGAATACCATCAACTGTCAATTGCAGGAGGAAACAATGCGGCTTGAGAACAAGATCGCGGTGGTCACCGGCGGGGCGCGGGGCATCGGCCGCGCCATCAGCGAGCGCTATGCGCACGAGGGCGCGAAGGTGGTGATCGCCGATCTCCTCATCGACGAGGCGAAGGCGGCGGCGGCGGCGATCGGCCACGGCGCGACCGCGGTCGCCGTCGACGTCAGCCGGCTCGCCTCCATCCAGGAGTTGGGACGGGCCGTCGCCGACGGCGTCGGGGCGCCGGACATCCTGGTCAACGGCGCGGCGATCTTCGGCATGGCGCCCCTCGCCGAGATCACCGAGGAGCACTTCGATCGCCAGTTCGACATCAACGTCCGCGGCCTTCTCTTCACCACCCAGGTGTTCGCGGCGCAGATGATCGCCGCCGGGAAGAAGGGCAAGGTCATCAATTTCGCGAGCCAGGCCGGGCGCCGCGGCGAGGCCCATGTCGCGGTCTACTGCGCCACCAAGGCGGCGGTCATCAGCATCACCCAGAGCTGCGCGCTGGAGCTGATCAGGTACGGCATCAACGTCAACGCCATCGCGCCGGGGGTCGTCGATACGCCGATGTGGGACCAGGTCGACGCGCTGTTCGCCAAGTACGAGAAGCGAGCGATCGGCGAGAAGAAGCGCCTCGTCGGCGAGGCGGTCCCCTTCGGCCGGATGGGCACTCCGGAGGACATGACCGGCGCTGCCGTGTTCCTCGCCTCGAGCGACGCGGACTACATCCTCGCCCAGACCCTCAATGTCGACGGCGGCAACTGGATGAGCTGACGCCCGCCGCCTGCCGCACCCCTCCCCTCCGCTCGCCGGCGGCCGGCCCGACAGCGACCGACCGCCGCGCCCCGGTTTCTGTTGACCGGCGTGCAGGGCGCCGATAGGGTCCGCGGCGCCGATCGGGGGCCATGAGAGCGCGTAGCTCAGCCGGTAGAGCANNCAACTGACTTTTAATCAGTAGGTCCCGGGTTCGAGCCCCGGCGCGCTCACCAAGAAAATCCATGGTTTACGACAGCGCACTGCCGCCATCATTGGGAGAAGGGGCAGTCTTGGGGGCAGTTTTCTGTTCTCGTTCGTGCGGCATCGATTCTCGTTCCGACGTGAATCGGAAGTCTTGAGCCGCCGATGCTCACAGGCGACCCTCTGACGAAGCCGATCCGCCGTCGGCCCCGGCACGCTCACCAATGGCGTATCCGTACGACTGGCGGACCGCCGGATCTCGGCCAGCAGTTCCTTGATCGAGGGTCAGATGCGACCCGCCGAGCGCTGTCAGGACAGCGCCGAGCCGAGGGAGGCGATGGCGATCGACTCGCTCCGGATCTCGTGGAGCACCTCCGCCTGCAGCGCCTGGAACTCCGGCGTCGCCACCAGCCCGTAGTGTCGCGGGCGGGGCAGCGTGATGTCGATCAGCGACTTCACCCGGCCCGGCCGGTTGGTCATCACCGCGACGCGATCGGAGAGGTAGACCGCCTCCTCGACATCGTGGGTGACGAAGAGGACCGTCAGCCGGTGCCGCTCCCACACCGCTGTCAGAAGCTCCTGCATGTGGTGGCGGGTCAGCGCGTCGAGCGCCCCGAAAGGCTCGTCCATCAAGAGGATCTTGGGGCGATAGCTCAAGGCGCGGGCGATCGCGACGCGCTGCTTCATGCCGCCGGACAACTCCGCCGGATAGGCGTCGGCGAAACCGTCGAGGCCGACGAGAGCGAGCTGCTCCTGGGCGATCTCCCGAATGTCGCGCCCCCTCCTGCCTGCGGCGCGGAGGGCGAACTCGACATTGCCGATCGCGGTCAGCCACGGAAGCAGCGTGTAGGTCTGGAAGACGACGCCACGATCGAGGCCGGGCCCGGTCACGGGGTCGCCGTCGACTGTGATCGAGCCCTCGTCATAGGTCTCAAGGCCCGCGGCGATCGACAGCAGCGTGGACTTGCCGCACCCCGAGGTGCCGACCAGCGCGACGAATTCGTTCTCGCCCACGGCGAGGTCGAATCCTTTCAGCGCGACGGTCTCGCCGCGATGGCTGCGAAACGTCTTGCCGAGATTCCTGGCGACGAGCTTCGAGGGGGTCAGCGCTGCACCTCGAGATAACGGAAGAGCCTCCGGCCCGCGAACTTCATCGCCTGGTCGGTGGCAAGGCCAAGGATGCCGAGGATCAGGAGATAGCCGAAGATGAGGTCGGTCTGGAAGAAGCGCTGCGCCGTGGTGATCCGGTAGCCAAGGCCGGACGTCGCCGCCACCAGCTCGGCCACCACCAGCCAGGTCCATGCCCAGCCGAGGCTGATCCGCATCGAATCCCAGATCGCCGGCATCGCCGAGGGAATGACGATGCGATAGAGGATGCGCCAGTCGGGCATTTCCAGGGTCCGCCCGAGATTGATGAAGTCGCGCGGCACGGACCGGACATTGTCCATCACCAGCAGCACCTGCTGGAAGAACGTGCCGATGAAGATGATCAGGAACTTCTGGCCGTCGCCGGTACCGGTCCAGAGGATGGTCAGCGGCACGAACGCCACCACCGGCATGTAGCGGACGAAGTCGACCAGCGGCTCGATCGCCGCCTCCCAGAACCGGTAGCAGCCGATCAGCACGCCGATGGGTAACGCAAACAGCGTCGAGATCAGGAAACCGACGGTAATCCGGTAGACGCTGATCGAGATGTCGGCGGTGAGCTGGCCGCTCTGCCGGAGCGTGTCGAGCCGGGCGAGCACCTGTCCGGGCGAGGGAAGGAACAGCGGACGGATGAGGCCGCCGGCCGTCACCGCGTACCAGGCCAGGCCCAGCGCCGCAAAGACGAGGGCGGCCACAGCCAGGAACTCGGTTCCCGAGATGCGGCCGCCCAGAGCGAAAAGCCGGCGCGCCCTGCCCGGCCTATTGGGTCGCGGCATCCACGAACCGGCCGTCGATGGCGCTCGACAGATCGACATCCTGCTGGAGGATGCCGGCGTTCTTCGCCGCCGCCTCGACCTCGGGGATCACTTTCGTCGTGAAGTCGCCGGCGAGCTCGGTCTTGTTCTCTTCGATCGAATAGTAGACGACGCCGTCGAACGCGGTCGCGAGCTCCTCGGGGCTGGCGCCGACCGCTTCGGAGATGATGGCGCGGCCGCCGGCGGTATCGGCGCGATAGTCGGCAAGCGCCTTGTCCCAGGCCTTGAGCAGCGCAACCACCTGGCCGGGCTTCTCCTTGAGGAACTCCTCGCGGACCACGAAGACGTCCGAGATGAGGCCGGGATTCTCGCCGGCCGAGTAGATCATCTTGACCTTGTCGTTTTCCTGCATGGCGAGGGTCAGGTAGGGCTCGTAGGTCACCGCGACCGGCACCTGGCCGGCGATCAGCGCCGCGCCGGCGTCCGAGGCCGGCATTGGAACCTTCTGGATGTCGGCGATCGTCATGCCGTTCTGGCTCAGGGCGTAGTTGAGCAGGATGTCGCTGGTCGTCCCCTCCTCATAGGCGACCTGCTTGCCCTTCAAACCCGCAATGTCGGTGACCGAGCCGTCCGAGATCATGGCGTCGGCGGTCTTGGAGACATCGAGGAGCGCGACCACCTTGATCGGCAGGCCGGCGGCGATGAAGTTCATCGCCGTGTGCGTGGCGATGTTGCCGGCGTCGAGCTGTCCGGCGGCAAGCGCGGCGTTGATGTCGGCGTCGGTGTTGAAGTTGATGACTTCGACGTCGTCGAGCCCGACCTCCTTGAAGAGACCCTTCTTGTCGGCGATGTGCCACTGGCCGTAACCGAGCCAGGGCTCGATGCCCATCTTGATAGCGCCGCTCTCGGGCGTCGCGGGGATGTCATCGGCGAACGCCGGCGCGTACGCCATGCCGACCGCGAGTACCGCCGCCCCAATCTTCATCATGTCCCGACGATGCGGAATAAAGACCATTTCCGATGCTCCCCTGTCCTGGCCGTCCGATCGACCGCCACCCTTGCCATTATGGCGGCATCGCGCACGGCAATTCAACGTTTGAGAAGACGGTCGCGAATGTCCGAAACCGCATTGGCATGGGCGTCGAAGCCCTCATAGTGGGCGAGCACGCGGGCGTGGCGCGCCAGCTCCGGATATCCCTCGGCCGTGACGTAGGCGATCGACGTGCGCTTCATGAAGTCGAAGACGGACACCGGCGACGCCGTCCGCGCCCAGCGGCTCGTCGGCAGCACATGGTTGGGTCCCACCACGTAGTTGCCGAGCGTCACCGGGGTGTGGTGTCCCAGCAGGATCTCCCCGGCGTTCTCGAGCCGGCCGAGCAGCGCGAACGGCTCGGATGCGAGCACCTCGAGGTGCTCCGGCGCGTAGTCGTTGACGAAAGCGATCGCCTCCTCGGCATCGCGGGCGAGCACGATGCCGCCGATGGGTCCGGAGAGAACCGTGGAAGAGAAGGCGACGCGCTGCTCGCCCATCTCCTTCCAGTATCCGGGAATCGCGGCCTGCGCCTCTTCCGCGACGCGCCGGCTCCAGGTGACGAGATAGGCCGAGCTGTCCGGCCCGTGCTCGGATTCGATGAGGAGATCGAGACCGGCGAGCCGGCCGTCGGCGGTATCGTCGGCGAGGACGATCAGCTCGGACGGCCCGGCCGGCGTTCCGGTATCGATGACATGCGAGACCAGCCGCTTGGCCGCCGCCACCCACGGGCTGCCGGGACCGATGATCTTGTCGCATTTGGGGATCGTCGCGGTGCCGTAGGCGACTGCGGCGACGGCTTGCGCGCCGCCGGCCTTGTAGACCTTGTCGACGCCCGCCATCCGCGCCGCCACCAGCGTGGCGTCATCCACGCCGCCGTCCGGACCCGGCGGCGTCACGATGATCACGTCCTTCACGCCGGCGACCCGCGCCGGGATCGCCGTCATCAGGGCGACCGAGGGGAAGGCACCCTTCCCGCGCGGAATGTAGCAGGCGACCGACGGGATGGGCCTGGTCCGGTCCCCGGCAAAGGCGCCGGGACGGATCTCGTGGAGCCACATCTCCTCCGGCTTCTGGTCCTCGTGGAAGCGCCGGATCGAGCCCGCGGCGAACTCCATCGCGGCGCGGACTTCCGGGTCGAGCGACCGCTCGGCGGCGTCGAAGTCGGCTTCGGTCGCGGCGATGGCCGAGGGGTCGATCTTGACCTTGTCGAACTCGGCGGCAAAGCGGACCAGCGCCTTGTCGCCGTCGCGTCTGACCGCCTCGATGATCGCGCGGACCCTGTCGTCGTACTGCGAGAGGTCGGTTTCGGTGCGGGTCAGCAGCCGGGCGCGCTCTGTCGCCGACAGTCTCGCGAGCTCGTGCAGGTTGATGCGTGCCGTCATGTGCCTTTCCCGAAGCTCAGATCGCAGCGAGGGTGCCGCCGTCGACGGGCAGGCAGGTGCCGGTGACATACGCCGCCGCGTCGGAACAAAGGAAGACGCAGACGCCGACAAGGTCGTCAAGCCGGCCGAAGCGTTTCAGCGGAATCTTGCCGAGCATTCCCGCCTGCCAGGCAGGGTCCTGATAGAAGACCTCGGTCAGCTCGGTTCGGAAGTAGCCGGGTGCGATGGCATTGACGCGAATGCCGAGCGGCGCCCACTCCACCGCGAGCGCCCTGGTCATGCCGAGGAGGCCGCTTTTGGAGGACCCGTACGGCACCGCTGTCGGGATGCCACGCTCGGAGGTCAGCGAGCCGAGGTTGAGAATCGCGCCGCCGGCCCCGGACATCCGCTGCGCCGCCGCCTGCGCGCAGAAGAAGGCGCCCTTGAGGTTGGTGTCGAGAATCAGGTCCCAGGTTGCCTCGTCGAGCTCGAGCGACGGCGCGACCTTCTCGACGCCGGCGTTGTTGACGAGGATGTCGAGGCCGCCGAGGACCTCGGCCGCGCGGGCGACGCCCTCGCGGCAGTCGGCGACCCGGGACACGTCCATCGCGACCGGCTCGGCCCGGCGCCCGACGGCACGGATCGCCTCGGCGGTCGCGTCCAGCCGCTCGAGGCTGCGGCCGGCAATCGCGACGTCGGCTCCGGCGGCCGCCAGCCCCTCAGCAATCGCCCGGCCTATCCCCCGGCTGGCGCCAGTCACCAACGCGCGCTTGCCTTTCAGTGCGAACCGTTCGTCAGCCACGTCACCAACCCTCGAGCCGGCGTTCTCATGCCCTGTCGCCCCGGATGTGGCAAGCCGTCAGGGGCAGCGAACAGCCAAGGCCACGCCGGCGATCGGCGCGACGTCGGCGGAAACGTTTCCATGCGGCGAGCGCCGTCGCCGCGCGAGGAATGCCGCCGTCCGCGCCTCCTCTCCGAGAGATTGGGCAATCTCAATCGGGCCGTGTTTCGCCCCTTGCCAAAGCCGCAGCAAGCTGCATTGAGTTCCGGGCGATAGTGCTCAGCGCACTTGATCAAGGAACCGTCCAAAGTTGCCTGTTGGCATGGGAGGAGTTATTTCGCCATGAAGACGACACGTCGTACTCTGTTGAAGACCGCAGGCGGCGCGGCAATCTTTGCCGCCACGCCGTCCATCCTGACGTCGTCGCTGAGCGCTGCCGACAGCAAGCGCATCGCGATGATCGTCAAGAACCTCGGCAACAGCTACTTCGATGCCTGCGCCAACGGCGCGAAGCAGGCGGCCGACGAGATCGGCGGCATCGAGATCATCTATACCGCTTCGGCCAAGCCGACCGCGGAGGACCAGATCGCGGTCATCGACGCCCAGATCGCCCAGAAGGTCGATGGCATCATCGTATCCGCCAACGACGCCGACGCCCTCGTGCCGGTCGGCAAGAAGGCCATGCAGCGCGGCATCAAGGTCATGAGCTTCGATTCGGCCATCGCGCCGGACGGCCGCATCGTCCACCTGTCGGCTTCCTCGACCCCGCTGATCGGGGCGAAGCAGGTGCAGATGATCGGCAAGACGCTCAACTACACCGGCGAAGTCGCGATCCTCTCGGCCGCTTCCACCATGACCAACCAGAACGCCTGGATCGAGGCCATGAAGGAGGAGTGGAAGAAGCCGGAATACGCCAACATGCCGCTGGTCGCGACCGTCTATGGCGACGACCAGGACGACAAGAGCTATCGCGAGATGCAGGGCCTCATCAAGTCGCATCCGGACCTGAAGGGCGTCATCTCGCCGACCACGATCGGCATCCGTTCGGGCGCCAAGGCGATCGTCGATGGCGGCCTCGTCGGCAAGGTCTACATCACCGGCCTCGGCCTGCCGTCGGAGATGAAGGACTACGTGCTGGCCGGCGCCTGCGACACCTTCGCGATCTGGAACCCGGTCGAGTACGGCTACGCCTCGACGTTCATCATGAACGACATCCTCAACGGCGCGGCGACGACCGAAGGTTCGAAGCTCTCCATGGGCAAGAAGGGCGAGACCACCGTCGGCCCGGATGGCGAATGCGTCATGGGCGAGCCCTTCGTGTTCGACAAGTCGAACGTGGAAGAATTCGCGAAGATCTTCTGATCGCGCGTTCCCTTTTCCAGCTCCATGGCCATGGCCGGATTCGTCCGGTCATGGCCGCATTTTCCTGTGTCTGCCTCTGACGTCCATGCCCGACCCCGTCCTCACCCTGTCCGCCGTGTCGAAGAGCTTTCCGGGCGTACGGGCGCTCCATGACGTCAGCCTCTCCCTCCAGTCGGGGCGCGTCACGGCGCTGATCGGCGAGAACGGCGCGGGCAAGTCGACCATCGTCAAGATCCTCACCGGAATCTACCGGCCCGACAGCGGCGAGATCCGGGTCAACGGCGAGGCCAGGCATTTCTCGTCGCCGCGCGACGCCTGGGCAGCCGGCGTCGCCGCCATCCATCAGGAAACGGTGATGTTCGATGAGCTCACCGTCGCCGAGAACATCTTCATGGGCCACATGCCGGTCACCGCGTCGCGTGCGGTCGACTGGGCCGGAATGCGCGCGCGCGCGGCCGAGCTGCTGCAGCGCATCGACGCTCCGATCCCGCCCGCCCTGCCCCTGAAGCGCCTGTCGGTAGCGCAGAAGCACTTGGTGGAGATTGCCCGCGCGCTCTCGCACGACGCTCAGGTGGTGATCATGGACGAGCCGACGGCGGCGCTGTCGGCCAACGAGATCGACGACCTGTTCCGCATCGTCGCGCAGCTCAAGGCCGAGGGCCACGCGGTGGTCTTCATCAGCCACAAGTTCGACGAGATATTCCGCATCGCCGACGACTTCGTGTGCCTTCGCGACGGCGAGAAGGTCGGCGACGGGCCGGTCGCGTCGGTGACCGAAGCCGAGCTGGTGCGGATGATGGTCGGGCGGCCGGTCGACCAGGTCTTCCCGAAGCGGGACGTGCCGATCGGCGAGGTCGTGCTGTCGGTCAAGGACCTGTCCAATGCGACCGAATATGCCGACATCTCGTTCGACCTGCGCAAGGGCGAGATCCTCGGCCTCTACGGCCTTGTCGGGGCCGGCCGCACCGAGGCGATGCAGGGCCTGTTCGGCATCACGCCGACGACGCGGGGAAGCGTGACGCTTGAAGGCAAGCCGTTGTCCGTCGCCTCACCGGCGGACGCCATCGCCGCCGGCGTCTCCTACGTGCCGGAAGACAGGCAGGACCAGGGCGCGATCCTGTCGCTCGGCATCAGGGAGAACGTCACCCTCGCCAGTCTCGGCCAGTATGTCCGCGGCCTCTTCCTGTCCCGTCCCCTCGAAATGGACGCGACGCGACGGCTCGGGCGGCGCCTGGCGGTGAAGGCGTCGAGCTGGGAGCAGCGGCTCGCCGAGCTGTCCGGTGGCAACCAGCAGAAGGTCGTGATCGCCAAATGGCTGGCAACGCGACCGAAGGTCATCGTACTGGACGAGCCGACGAAGGGCATCGACATCGGCTCGAAGGCGGCCGTCCATGAGTTCATCGGCGAGTTGGCGGGCGAAGGACTTGCCGTCGTCCTGATCTCGTCGGAGCTGCCGGAGGTCATGGGGCTCGCCGACCGCCTGATCGTCATGAAGGAAGGACGCATCGTCGAGGAATTCCGGCGCGGCGACTGGACGGCCGAGGCAATCGTCGGCGCGGCCACCGGCGCGCGAAAGGCGGCCGCGTGACCTCGTTGTTCAAATCGCGCGAGTTCATCCTTGCCGCGATCCTCGCGGTCGCGGTCATTGCGATCGGATCGTACGACCCGGTGTTCGTCCGGTGGCAGAACATCAGCGACCTGCTCACCGAGACCTCGGTGCTGTTCATGCTCGCGCTGGCGCAGATGGTGGTCATCCTCACCCGCGGCATCGATCTCTCGGTTGCAGCCAACCTTGCCCTGTCGGGGTTCGTCGCAGCGCTGGTCAGCCAGTACTATCCCGAAGTGCCGCTGGTCCTGATGATCGCCGCGGGCGTCGCGGTCGGACTGCTGCTTGGCATGATCAATGGCTCCCTGGTCGCCCTGCTCGGCATTCCGCCCATCGTCGTGACGCTTGGCACGCTCGCCGTCTATCGCGGCATGATCATCATC
>JAGRKZ010000060.1 GCA_020442065.1 Bauldia sp. | reverse complement strand
GCGGCGAGAACATCGGCACGTTGGTGCCGGCGTGGACCTTACGCGCCAGCGCCTCGATCTCGGTGCGGTCGGCAGTGACCGGCCCGGACGCAGCGGAATCGCCCGGCTGGGCGCCAACTTCCTCGGCCTGCACCTCGGGCTTGTCCTCGATCGCCTCGCCCGCCAGCACGGTGGCAAACCGCGCGGCGTCGACCATGCCGTCGGCGATCGCCTTGTAGGCGGCGCCGACGGAATCATCGCCGTAAATCACGGTGTTGCGATTGTGGGCCCGCAGCCGGAGGAGGACCGGGGTGAGGTCGGCGTCGGCCGACAGCAGGATGAACTCGTCATAACCGGCGGGGTGATCGAGCGCGTCGAGCGTGTCGATCACCATGTGGAGATCGGCGGCATTGCGCTTGCGGCCGGGATGAAGCGGGCAGTCGATGACCTCGAAGCCGCTGGCGATCAGGGCCGAGCGATGCATGCCGAGCAGCGCCGGATCGGCGTAGCAGCGCCGGATCAGCACGCGCCGGCGGGCGCCGTTCTCCGGCGGCGGCAGAACCAGCTTGCCGGCCTCCAGCGCCGTCACCCATTCCGACGCGGTCTGGGCAAGCCGCTCGGCGACTTCGCCGGCAGCTGCACTCTCAATACGGTGGAAACTGTCGTAATCTACGAACAGCGCACTCTTGATCGTTTCCGCCATCGTTCCCGCTCGAGCGTCGCCCCCGCCCGGATTCGACATTGCAGAGCCCGTCTGCGGGCCAATGCTTAGTCGCTTCCATGATCGCTGTCTTGTCTGTTTTTCAGGTTAACGCAAGATTGCAGCGAAGCTGAGTCCGGCTCGCCCGGGCCCGATTGCCACAACCCGCATCGCGTGCCGCTACGGAGCGCGCACCCTTAGAAATTGTCTTTTCGGGTCCTGATCTCCCCAAACACGTCGGCCGCGGACGCCGCGGGCATACCGAGCCGCTCGCGCACCGCGGGCGAATCGACCCGGAGGAAGGGATTGGTCCGCTTCTCGAGGCCGATTGTGGTCGGCAGGGTCGACTTGTTCCCGGCGCGGAGCGCATCGACCTCGCCGGACCGGGCGACGAGATCGGGATTCGAGGGATCGATCGTCAACGCGAACCTGGCGTTGGCCTGGGTGTATTCGTGGCCGACATAGACTGTGGTGTCGTCGGGAAGGGCAAGGAGCTTCTCCAGCGAGCCCCACATCATCGGCATGGTCCCCTCGATCACCCGGCCGCACCCCAGCGAGAACAGCGTGTCAGCGACAAAGGCGGCCTTGGCGGCGGGGATGTAGTAGCTGATGTGGCCGAGGGTGTGGCCGGGCGTGTCGAGCACCCTTATCTCGTAGGCGCCGAAGCTGAGGACATCGCCCTCCTTCACGGTCCGATCGAGGCCGGGGATCTTGTCGGCCTCCCCGGCCGGACCGATGACGGTGCAGCCATAGGCCTGTTTGAGCGGGAGGATGCCTTCGACGTGGTCGAGATGATGATGGGTGACGAGGATCTGGTCGAGCTTCCAGCCCCGCTCGGCAAGGCGGTGCTTGATCGGATCGAACTCGGGCGCATCGATGGCGGCGGTGAGGCCGGATTCGGTATCGTGGATCAGGACGCCGAAATTGTCGCTCCGGCACGGGAACTGGTCGATGATGAGGGTCATGGTCGCACGTCTCCGCCACGGGTCCTGGGTATGACGCCCTGCCTAGCATCGCGGGGCTCCGTTCCGCCACCTCCAAACGCTGGACCGCCCTGATGTATCTTGATGTCGTCGATCTTCGCGCCTTCTACGCCGAGCATCTCGGCGGGATCGCGGCACGGCTGGTGGGGTCACGGCTCCGCAAGCACTGGCCGTCGCTGACCGGCGAGCGGCTGCTCGGCATCGGCTACGCCACCCCCTATCTTCCGGCCATTGCCGATGGCGCCGAGCGGACGATCGCCTTCATGCCGGCGGCGCAGGGGGTGGTGAACTGGCCGCCGGAAGGACCGAACGCGGCCGCGCTGGTCGCCGACGACGCGCTGCCGCTGCCCGACGCGACGATCCACCGGGTGCTGGCGATCCACAGCCTCGAGATGTCGGAGAGCCCGCGCGAGCAGCTCCGCGAGATCTGGCGGGTGCTGGCCCCCGGCGGGCGGATGCTCCTGGTGGTTCCCAACCGCCGCGGCATCTGGGCATGGGCGGAGAAGACGCCATTCGGCCACGGCCGGCCTTTCACCCGCGGACAGCTCACCGCGCTCCTGCGGGAATCGATGTTCTCGCCGCTCGCGTGGTCGGAGGCGCTTGCCGCCCCGCCGATCCGGCGCCGGCCCTGGATCGGGAGCGGCCGGAACTGGGAGCAGATCGGGGTGGCGTTGTGGGGCGCGTTCGCCGGCGTGATCATCGTCGAGGCGACGAAGCAGCTTTATCAAGGGATCCCGGCCCGGAGCCGCGCAAGCCGGCAACCGGCCTTCCGACCGGCTCTCGTGCCGCCCGCGGCGAGCGTCCGCGACCAGGCGGCGCCCGAGCGGACGGCCTCCGCCGCGTGAGCCGACCGGGCCGCCCGTCACGGAAACGCCAAAGGCCTGGGGGACAAGAACACGACCACAACGGGAGGACCAGCGATGCCGACAGCGCCGCGACGGATCATGGGAGCGGCCGTGCTCGCGCTCCTGACAGCGTCGCCGGCGGCGGCGCAAAGCCTGATCGACCAGGCGCGCGAGGCCGTCCAGGACGCCGGGACCAAGATCGAGGATGCAGCCCGCGAGGCGGGACGGAACGCCGCCGACTTCCTCACCGACAATCCCGACCTCAACCGCGACATCCTCGACCTCGGCCAGCGCATGGGACTGCCGGGGTTCAACGACGGCAAGCCCTACGAGGGCGCGGTGCTCGCTGTGAAGCCGGTCGCCGCGCCGCCCGGCGGCAAGGTCAAGCTGACGGCATCCGGATTTGCCGGCGGCGCCGAGGTGCGGATCGGCTTCGGCCCGCCGGGCCAACCCTATGGCGCGATCACAACCGAAACGGCATCGGAGCGCGGCGCGTTCAAGACGACGGTGACGGTGCCGATGGACGCCACGCCGGGCGAGACGATGGTGTTCACGGCCGAAAGCGCCAACGGCCGACTCCGTCTCGTCTCCGAGGATTTCAGGGTGACGGAGCCCGGACCGCCGCCGGGGACGGCGATCACTGTGACCGGGACGCTGTCGAGCGAGGGGGTCGAGTGCCCGACGCTCCGCGGCGACGACGGCACGCTCTACAGTCTCACCGACCCCAGCTCAGGCGGCTTCAGACCGGGCGACCGCGTGACGGTCGCCGGCGAGGTCGCCGGGATGGCGACCTGCCAGCAGGGCATCACGCTCAGCGGAACGACGATCACCGCCGCCCGCTGAACAGGTTCACTTCACCGTGCAAACGCCGCTGGTCGCGGGCTTCTTGCCATCGCCGCTCGCCTTCCTGGCGTAGGAGACGGCGATCGGCTTGCCGGCCTCGGCGTCGATCGTGACGGTGAGCTTGCCCTTGGTGGCTTCCCAGTGCGGCGGCTTGTCGACGGCGAGTTTCGCCTCCTTCTTGCCGAAGAAGACCTTGCCGGCGTCGTCGGCATGGACCTCGGTCTTGGCGCACGTCGCCTTGAACGCGGGCACTGCGGCTTGCGCCGCGCCCGAAGCGACCACGAGCGCAGCCGCGATCAGCACCACTTTCATCCCGAGAGTCTCCGAGCGGTTAAGGTGCACCGCTATGCCGCGCCGTCGGGCGGGGCGCAAGCGGGCACGGTTGCAGTTACGTCACGAATGATTTGGCTCTGACACACCCAATTACCGGCGGAAATGCGGCGGGCGACTACGCCGTCTCCGATCGGGAACCGGTTGGCGCGGCTGGGTCTCGTTGCGGCCCGGAGCATCGTCGGACGTTGCGCGACCGGCGCTTCGGTCCGCGACCGGTGCGCTGTATGATCGACGTCTCGCACTCCGGGGAGGCCGTAGCCGATGCGTCCCATCATCCCGTTTCTCGCGCCGCTCTGGGCGGCACTCGACGAACCGGCCTACGCGCTGATGCGGCTGACCGCCGGCGCATTCCTGGTCCCGCACGGGCTGTGGAAACTGTTCGGGATCACGGGCAGCCAGGACGAGATGCTGGCCTTCTTTTCGGCGATCGGGCTCGAACCGGCCTACCTCATCATGATCGCGGTCGGCCTGGTCGAGACGATCGGCGGTGTGCTGATCGCCCTCGGCCTCCTGACCCGGCCGGCCGCCCTGGCGGCAACGGTGACCACGGCCACCGCCGCGCTCTATTTCCACCTCCCGCTCGGCTTCTATGTCGAGGGCGGCGGCGTCGAGTTTTCCGCGCTGTGGGCGATCGTCCTTCTCTACATCGCCATCCGCGGCGGCGGCGCCCTTTCCCTCGACCGGGCCATCGGCCGCGCGTTCTGACGCCGAAGGCGTATCAGCTCGCCTTCTTGAGAATCGTGAGATCCGAGACGCCCGCAGCCGGCCCAGCGTCGAGGGCCCGAAGGAAGCTCCGGCACCACTCATGGACGTTGTTGCGGCCGATGCGATCATACATCGTCCGCCAGCGCGCGATCCGTTCCTCACGCGGCATCGCCACGCCCTCCTCGATCGCCGCTGCGGTTGCATCGAGATCGTAGGGGTTGACCAGGAGGGCGGAGTCGAGCTCCCGCGCGGCGCCGGCGAACCGGGACAGCACCAGCACCCCGGGGTCCTCTGGATCCTGCGCGGCGACGTACTCCTTGGCGACGAGGTTCATGCCGTCGCGGAGCGGCGTCACCAGCCCGACCCTGGCCATCCGGTAGAGCCCGGCCAGCGTCGCATGCTTGATCGTGCGGTTGAGGTAGCGGATCGGAACCCAGTCGATATCGCTGTAGCTGCCATTGATGCGGCCCGCGGTCTCGGCAATCTCGCGCTGCATCGCCGCGTACTCGGGCACCTCGGAGCGCGATTTCGGCGTCACCTGAAGATAGACGACGTGGCCGCGGCGGCCGGGATGTGCCTTGAGGAAACGCTCATAGGCCAGCATCCGCTGGTCGATCCCCTTGGAATAGTCGAGGCGATCGACCCCGACCACCAGCGCGCGACCGCGGAGGCTGTCGACCATGCGACGAACGAGGGGGCTGTCGACCGCACCCCTTGCCGTTTCGGCAAAGGCTGCAACGTCGATGCCGATCGGGAAGGCGCCCATGCGGATCGTCCGCCCTCCGGCAAAAAAAGTGGTGGGGCCGGTCTGCTCGCCGAGGCCATCGCGCCGCAGGCAACTGATGAAATTGTCGACGTCGTGATCGATCTGGAAACCGACAAGATCGTAGGCCGTGAAGGTTTCGAGCAGCCGGCGATGCCAGGGGCTGGCGAAGAAGACATCCGGCGGCGGCCACGGGATGTGCAGAAAGAAGCCGATCGGATTTCTGACGCCGCGGGCGCGAAGCTCGGCACCGAGCGGGATCAGGTGATAGTCGTGAACCCAGACGACGTCGTCCGGCTTGAGCCGCCTGGCGAGCTCCTCAGCGAACATGGCGTTGACGCGGAAGAAGCCCGAGGTGTCGCGGCGCTCGAAATCGACGAGGTCAAGCCGGTAGTGGAGAAGGGGCCACAGCGCCCGATTGGCGAAGCCCTGATAGTATTCCTCCTGATCCTGCTTGCAGAGATCGAGGACGGCGAAGGTGATGTTGTCCTCAAGGCGGGTCCGCACCTTCGGCGGGCCGGCATCGTCAGCGGCGGTCTCGCCCGACCAGCCAAGCCAGAGTCCACCTGTTTCCTTGAGCGCCGCCCTGAGGGCCACCGCCAAGCCCCCGGCGCTGGCTCCCTTGTCCGCCGGCGGCGGCACACGGTTCGAGACTACGACTAGTCTGCCCATTCCTCCCTCTCGTTTTCCTTGTGCAATGCAGCACAAAGTCAACGCTCAAAGCCAGCGCTCGTTCCCGAATTGCGACAATATGCCCTAGCTGTGGGGCGAAACGAGGGCGGAAATCCACGACCGCACGGCGGCCGGGCTGTCAAAGGCCGTCGGGGCGACGCTGCTCCGCCCCTCCGGCGGCGCGCCGACCCGGAAGGCCGCCCCGGCATGGGCGAGGGCGGACCGGAACATCGACTCGTCGGTGAGGTCGTCCCCTACCGCAATCGGCCGGCGACCGCGGAAATCCGCGCTCTGCATGAAGGTGTCGAGGGCGATGCCCTTGTCGGCGCCGGCAGGCCGCACCTCGAAGACCATCTTGCCGGGCTGGACGGCGAGGCCCTCCCCGGCGGCGGCCATCGCCTCGCCCACCGCCGCCTCGGCAGCGGGTCCCAGCCCGGGATCGGCGCGGAAATGGACGGCGACGGCGGTGCCCTTGTCTTCCAGCAGCGCCGCCGGATGGGCGGCGACAAAGGCGGCGAGCCTTTCCCGCACCGCCGAAAGGCCGGCGGCGGGCGGGTCGCCGATGATGGTCCCCCGGGCGTCGCGAAGGAGGGAGCCATGCACCGCGCCGGCCGGCAAACGGACGGGCGCGAACAGGCGGTCGACCGTATCGAGATCGCGGCCGGTCAGCACCGCCACGGCGCCGCCGGTGGCGACGACCAGCGCCGCAAGCGCCTCCGGCAGGCCGGGCGGCACGACGACGGCGTCCGGCGTCGGGGCGATATCGATCAGCGTGCCGTCGATATCGAGGAAGAAGGCCCAGCCATCCGGTGAGCGGGGGAGATCGTGGGTCGAGTCGCGGCGGGAAGCGAACCTAGTCATCCATCTTCAAGGCCGCGATGAAGGCCTCCTGCGGGATGTCGACCTTGCCGAACTGCCGCATCTTCTTCTTGCCCTCCTTCTGCTTGTCGAGGAGCTTGCGCTTGCGCGTGACATCGCCGCCGTAGCACTTGGCGAGCACGTCCTTGCGGAGCGCCCGGATCGTCTCGCGGGCAATGATGCGGCCGCCGATCGCGGCCTGGACCGGGATCTGGAACATGTGCGGCGGGATCAGGTCCTTGAGCTTCTCGCACATCGCCCGGCCGCGGCGCTCGGCATTGGCGCGGTGGACCAGCACCGACAGCGCGTCGACCGGCTCGCCGTTGACCATGATCGACATCTTGACGAGGTCGCCGACCCGGTACTCGGTGAGCTGGTAGTCGAACGAGGCGTAGCCCTTCGATACCGACTTCAGGCGATCGTAGAAATCGAACACCACCTCGTTGAGCGGNNGCGGCAGGTCGTACTGCACCATGGCCCGGTTGCCGACATAGGAGAGGTCGACCTGAACGCCGCGCCGGTCCTGGCAGAGCTTGAGGATGGCGCCGAGATACTCGTCCGGCGTCAGGATCGTGGCCCGGAGCCAGGGCTCGGCGATCTCGGCGATGCGGACCGGGTCGGGCATGTCGGCGGGATTGTGGAGCTCGGTCTCATCGCCGTTGGTGAGCTTGATCCGGTAGACCACGGACGGCGCGGTGGCGATGAGGTTGAGGTCGAACTCGCGGGTGAGGCGCTCCTGCACGATCTCGAGGTGGAGGAGCCCGAGGAAGCCGCAGCGGAAGCCGAAGCCCAGTGCGGCGGAGGTCTCCATCTCGTAGGTGAAGGCGGCGTCGTTGAGCCGGAGCTTGCCGATGGCGGCGCGGAGGTCCTCGAAGTCGGCGGCGTCGACCGGGAAGATGCCGCAGAACACCACCGGCTGGGCCGGCCGGAAGCCGGGGAGCGCGGTCGTAGCGGGCTTGCGGTCGTCGGTGATGGTGTCGCCGATGCGGGTGTCGGCGACCTCCTTGATCGAGCCGGTGAAGAAGCCGAGCTCGCCCGGCCCGAGCTCAGGCCAGTCGATCAGCTTGGGCGAGAACACGCCGACGCGGTCGACTTCGTGGGCGGCGCCGGTGCCCATCATCCGGATCTTCATGTTCTTGCGCAGGACGCCATCGACGATGCGGACGAGCACGATGACGCCGAGATAGGCGTCGTACCAGGAATCGACCAGCATGGCCTTGAGTGGGGCCTCGCGGTCGCCCCGCGGCGGGGGCAGGCGGTGGACGATCGCCTCCAGCACGTTGTCGACGCCGACGCCGGTCTTGGCGGAAATCTCGATGGCGTCCGATGCATCGAGGCCGATGACGTCCTCGATCTGCTGCTTGACCCGCTCCGGCTCGGCGGCCGGCAGGTCGACCTTGTTGAGAACCGGGACGATCTCGTGGTTGTTGTCGATCGCCTGGTAGAC
>JAGRKZ010000242.1 GCA_020442065.1 Bauldia sp. | reverse complement strand
TCGGCCGCCTTGATCTGGTTGCCACGGGTCGAGGCGAGCGCAGCGCTGATCAACGGGCTCTCGACCTCGCGAAGGATGCGGTGATAGAGGCCGGGCGGCGGCAAGCCCTCGCCGTAGCTCTGGAAGTACTCGGCAAGGTGCTTCTCGACGGAGCCCGAAAGCGTGTCGGCGCCGTTGCCATCACCGCTGGCGAGCGGGATGTTGGGCTGGTCGAGTTCGCTCTCGATCACCGCATCGGTGATCGTTTCTTGCGGATACAGCGCAGCGAGCCGTCGGATCAGGTTCTCAAGTTCACGAACGTTCCCCGGCCAGCGGTACCGCTTGAGGCGCTCCATGGCCGGCCCTTCGATGTCCTTCGCCGGCAGGCCCTCCTTCTGCACCAGCCCGAAAAAGTGCCGAATCAGATCGGGGACGTCCTCGCTTCGCTCACGCAGAGGCGGCAGCCGGATCGGAACCACGTTCAGGCGGAAGAACAGGTCCTCGCGGAACAGCCCCTGATTGATGAGGATTCGAAGATCCTTGTTGCTGGCCGCGATGATGCGAACGTTGGTCTTGATCGGAGTGCGGCCGCCGACCGTGGTGTACTCGCCCTGCTGGAGGACGCGAAGGAGCCGGGTCTGGGCCTCCATCGGCATGTCGCCGATTTCGTCGAGGAACAGCGTGCCGCCCTCGGCCTGCTCGAACCGCCCGGCGCTCCGGGCCTGGGCACCGGTGAAGGCACCCTTCTCGTGGCCGAAGAGTTCGGCCTCGATGAGGTCGCGCGGGATGGCCGCCATGTTCACCGCAACGAAAGGTCCGTTCCGGCGCTTGCCGTAGTCATGGAGCGCCCGGGCGACGAGCTCCTTGCCGGTTCCGGACTCGCCCGCGATCATGACCGTTAGATCGGTCTGCATCAGACGCGCCAGGACGCGATAGATGTCCTGCATTGCCGGCGAGCGCCCGACGAGCGGGATATTGTCGCTTGCCTCGTCCTGACGGTTGTCCTGGCGGCGGCTGCGCGGTTCCGACAGGGCGCGCCCGACGATCGCCGTCAGCTCCTTGAGATCGAACGGCTTGGGAAGGTACTCATATGCGCCGCGCTCCGAAGCCCGGATGGCCGTCATGAACGTGTTCTGCGCGCTCATCACCACGATCGGCAGCTCCGGCCGAATGCGCTTGATTCGCGGGATCAGGTCGAACGCATTCTCGTCCGGCATCACGACGTCCGTGATGACGAGATCGCCTTCGCCCTCACTCACCCAACGCCACAATGTAGCGGCGTTTGACGTCGAGCGGACGCTGTAGCCCGCCCGAGACAACGCCTGGTTCAGGACGGTTCGGATCGCGGCGTCGTCATCAGCGACGAGAATATTGCCGAGCGGCATGTCACATGGCCTTTGCGGATGAGGGAGGCCCCGGATAGGCGGGGAGCAGGATTCGGAAGACAGTGCGCCGCGGTTGCGACTCGCACTCGATGACGCCTCCGTGGTCGCCGATGATCTTCGCCACCAGGGCGAGACCGAGCCCCGTCCCGTTCGCCTTGGTGGTCACGAATGGATCGAACAGGTGTGAAAGCATGTCGGACGGCACACCGGGTCCATTGTCCCGCACGCAGAATTCGAGCGGCAGCGACACTTTCGCGCTGTTGCCTCCCACCGACAGGCGCACGCCCGGGCGGAACGCGGTGGTCAGCATGATCTCGCCGTCGGGAGCGTCGCCGATGGCCTCGGCGGCATTCTTGATGAGGTTGAGGAAGACCTGCACGAGCTGGTCACGGTTGGCGTAGACCGGCGGCAATGATGGGTCGTACTCGTCGAGGATCGGGATCGACCGGGCAAACCCGCTGTTGGCGATCCGGCGGCAATGATCGAGCACGACGTGGATGTTGACTGGCTCGCGCTCGATCGGGCGCTCGTCGGAGAATACCTCCATGCGGTCGACCAGCTTCACGATGCGATCCGCCTCATCGCAGATGAGGCGCGTCAGGGTTCGATCGGAATCGCCGACCGAGGTCTCGAGCAGCTGTGCGGCGCCTCGGATGCCGGAAAGCGGGTTCTTGATTTCGTGCGCCAGCATCGCGGCGAGCCCGGTGACGGTCCGCGCTGCGCCGCGATGGGTCAACTGCCGGTCGATCTTGTCGGCGATCGTGCGCTCCTGGAACACCACGACCACGCTCTCGACGCCGTCGGAGACCGGGGAGACATAGATGTCGACGATGCGCTCGCCGCCGTTGCGCGGCGTGCCGAGGTCGACCCGATACTCGTTGACCGGCGCGCCTCGCGCCAGCACCTGTTCGATCAGCGAAAGCAGCGGGCTGCCGAAGGGTACGAAGTACTCGAGCGGGTGCCGCCGCAGCACGTTGATCGAGGCCTGGAAGAAGGACTGCGCCGCCGTATTGGCATCCTCGATCAGACCATCGGCCCGCACGAGGATGACCGGGTGCGGCAACGCATCGAGAATGGCCGCCGATGCCCGGTCGACCGGTGCGCCGTCGCGTTCGCGGAGCGCGCCCACAGTCATGCCGCCCACCGCGCGGGGGCGTCCACGAGAGCGGAGCGGATCATGCGAAGTACGTTGTCCGGGCGTTCCTCCGTTACCGCGGCGCGGCGAAGGATCTCAGGCACCCCTGCAGCCTCGAAGTACCACGCAAGGTGCTTTCGCGCCGCCCGGAGGCCGATGGCAGCGCCGTAGTGGCCCAGCAGGCTCTCGTAGTGCTGGCAGACAAGGTCGGCCAAAGCAGCGCCCTTCGGCGGCGCCGGCGCAGCACCGGTTCGGGCAAGCGTCGCCAGAGCGCCCGGCAGCCAGGGACGACCGTAGGCGCCGCGGCCGATCATCAGGCCGTCGGCACCGGAGAGCCGGAGCATGTCGGCGGCAGCGGCGAGATCGGTGAGGTCGCCATTGGCGATCACCGGGATCGACACGGCCCGCTTGATCGCGGCGATCGCCGCCCAGTCGGCCTTCCCCTTGTAGAACTGACAGCGGGTGCGTCCGTGCACGGTGACGAGCCGAACGCCGGCTGCTTCCGCGCGCCGGGCCAACTCGGGTGCGTTCAGGCATGCGCTGTCCCAGCCGAGACGCATCTTCAACGTCACCGGCAGCGCCGTGGCGTTGACGGTCGCCTCGACCAGCCGCAGGGCATGGTCGAGGTCCCGCATGAGGGCGGAGCCCGCGTAGCCCCCGGTCACCTTCTTGGCCGGGCAGCCCATGTTGATGTCGATGATGTCCGCGCCGGCGTCCGCGGCGGCCCGGGCCCCCTCCGCCATCCAATGCGGGTCGCGACTCGCCAACTGCACGACATGCGGTCCGTCACCTGCCCGTTCGGCGCGAAGTCGTGCCGCGCGGTCGCCACTGGCAAGCTTGTCCCCCGCGGTCATTTCGGACACAACGAGACCGGCGCCGAGCGCTCGCGCGATTTCCCTGAACGGACGATCCGAAATGCCCGACATCGGTGCCAGGAAGACGCGATTCGGAACCACGACGGGCCCGATTGGCAACGGCGCCGCCAAGGGCTGGATAGCCTCAAAAGTCTGCATATTCCTTAGGCAAGTCGATTGGTTGCTCACACATTAGTCAGAACGCCGAAAACTGCAAGCCGAATGTGTTGCATTGCAACGCGCATGATACAAGAACGCCGCGGACGGAATGCGGTGCGATGGAGGCTCTGGCGATGACCGAAACAGTCGCCCTGATTGTAGCGGCCGGACAGGGTACGCGGGCCGGGGGCGATGTCCCCAAGCAATACCGATCAATCGGCGGAATTCCGCTGCTCCGACGCTCCATGCAGGCCTTTGTGGAGCATCCGGACGTCGATCGGGTCGTGGTGGCGGTCGCCCCGGGCGACACACGCTATCGCGATATTGCATCGCAGCAGGATGACCGGCTGCTCCCCCCAGTCTCCGGTGGCGCCACGCGTCAGGAGACCGTCCGCCTAGGCCTCCAAAGCCTCCGGAGCCGGCACCCCGCGCGCGTGCTCATCCACGATGCGGCGCGCCCCTACGCCTCGCACGACCTGATCGGGCGGGTGCTGGAGGCGCTCAACACCGGCGACGCGGTCATTCCCGCCCTGCCCGTTCCGGCGACGCTGAAGGCCGTCGGCAGCGACGGGATCATCCTGAGGACGGTGCCGCGCGAGGGCATCCAGGCGGCGGAGACGCCCCAGGGGTTCCATTTTGATCCCATTCTCGCCGCCCATGAAAAAGCCGCCGCCACTGGCGAGTTGTTCACCGATGACGCGGCCGTTGCCGAGTGGGCCGGCATGACGGTCAGGGTGGTTGCAGGAGAATCGGGAAACGTGAAGATCACCTCCAGCGATGACATCGCCGCCGCCGACCGCCGGGCCAATGCCGAGGCGGCGTGGATGCTTGGCGACGTCCGTGTCGGCACCGGCTTCGATGTCCATGCCTTCGGCCCCGGCAGCGCCGTGATGCTTGGCGGCGTCTCGATCCCTCACACCCGCGGTGTCGTTGGTCACTCCGACGCCGACGTCGCTCTTCACGCGCTGACGGACGCCGTTCTCGGAGCCCTCGCCGAGGGCGACATCGGTGCGCACTTCCCGCCGAGTGACCCGCAGTGGAAGGGCGTCTCGTCCGACCGCTTCCTGCGCTTCGCCGCCGAAAGGGTCGCGGCCCGCGGCGGCCGGATCGCGCACCTTGATCTCGTCATCGTCACCGAGGGTCCGCGGCTCTCAGCCCATCGCGATGCGATCCGGGCGCGCATCGCGGCGATCTGCGGAATCAGGATCGATCGGGTCGGGGTGAAGGCGACCACCAACGAGAACCTCGGCTTCATCGGACGTGGCGAAGGCCTTGCCGCCTATGCCAGCGCCACCGTCCGCCTCCCGTTCGGACCGGACGCATGAGCGACCTCGGCCCGCTTCTGCCCTTGGCTCGGGCGATCGTTGAATCCTGCACCGCCAAGGGACTCCTCGTCGTCACCGCGGAATCCTGCACGGGAGGCCTGATCGCCGGAACCCTCACCGAAATCCCCGGCTCATCTGCGATCGTCGACCGTGGCTTCGTCACCTATTCGAACGAAGCGAAGTCGGAAATGCTCGGTGTGCCCAAGGTCCTCATTCGCGCCCACGGCGCGGTGAGCCGGGCGGTTGCGGTGGCGATGGCGGAAGGGGCTATCCGTGCCTCGCGCGCCCATCTCGCGGTTGCCGTGACCGGTGTCGCCGGTCCGGGCGGCGGCAGCGAGGACAAGCCCGTGGGCAC
>JAGRKZ010000059.1 GCA_020442065.1 Bauldia sp. | reverse complement strand
CGCTTCGTCTCGGCCGAGCCGCTGCTCGGGCCGATCGATTTCGGTCGGTTCATGCCGCGCGTCCACCACCACCCGAACAACGATCTATCGACGCCAGAGAACCGAGCGGCGATCGGCGCGATCATTCACGCCGCGACCCGGCAGCTCGGCCCCTGCCTCGACTGGATCATCGTCGGCGGCGAGTCCGGCGATCGCGCCAGACCCATGTCTGCGGCCTGGGCACGGTCGATCCGCGACGAGGCCGAGGCCGCCGGCGTCCCCTTCCTATTCAAGCAATGGGGATCCTGGATCGATGCCGACCACTGGCTCGCCCAGCTCGCCCCCCACCACATGCGGATCCTGGTCGACGGCGCCCCCTGGCGTCCCGCGCAACCGCTCAATTTCAGCGATGCCGAGATCCTGGCGAAGGCGACCGGCAATCGTCGCTTCATTCACCACAGCGACGGCGCGAGCATGATCCAGGTCGGCAAGGCCGCCGCCGGCCGCCTGCTCGACGGCCGCGAGTGGTCGGAGTTTCCGGAGGCCCGCCCATGAACGGCGACGACTACGTCACGGTCACGACGACGCTGCGCCAGGTGCGCGACCGCTCGATCTGGATCGACCGCGGCCGCGACGATCGCGAGCGGGTCTGGATCCCGCGGAGCGTCCTGTTCGGCGCCGACGATCTCCGCCTCGAGGAGCAGGCGATCGGCGTCGAATTCAGGATCCGCGTCCGCCGCTGGAAGGCCGACGAGCTGGGGCTCGTCCCCGACAAGAACGCCCCCGCGCAACGGAGCCTGGAGCTATGACATGCGCGCCCTTGTTCGCCGCGACGGCGGCGCCTGGTCTTGGTCGACCGGCCCGCTCGCCTATGGCGGCGGTTTCGCCAGCGCCGGCGAAGCCGCGGCCGTCGCCCGCCTGCTCGGCGCCGACACGGTGGAGGTGATCGATGATCCGCCCGATCCGCCTGCAGCGCAGCCGCCGGCCAGGCGCGAGCCTGCAGACCGAAAGCCTCGCCGTGAACGGCCTGCCGGCGGTGATCGTCACCCGCCCCGGCAAGTGGGGTAACCCGTTCGATTTCCGCAAGTCGGATTTCGGCTGGCTGGCGCTGTCCTATGGCTGTCGCGCCGACCCGCGCGGCCGCCAGGAAGCCTCGGTCAAGGCCTTCCGCGAGTGGATCACGCCGGTCGCCGGCTTGACCGTCGGCCGCTACGAGCGCGGCGTCTCCTTCGGCAACGACCAGAAGAGCGTCGCGATCGGCCCGCGCATCGACGTCGGCCCGGCGCCGACGCTGCGCGAGATCCGCGCCGAGCTGCGCGGCAGGAACCTAGCGTGCTGGTGCAAGGCGCCGGTCTACGACACCGAAGGCACCATCGTCCGACCAGGCGACCCCTGCCACGCCGACGTGTTGCTCGAGATCGCCAACGCCGAGGATCCGTCGTGACCATCGACCCCGACGAGCCGATGACCCTCTCGGAGGCCTGCGAGCGCATATTTCGCGGGAAGATCAAGCCGTCGACGTTGCGCGCCGAGGCCGATCGTGGTCGACTCGTGATCGAACGCATCGGCCGCCGGGACTTCGTCACGCCGCGGGCGATAGAGGAGATGCGTGAGAAATGCCGCGTCGCTCGAAAGGCCCCCGCCTCTATCTCGACCCCGGCGAGCGTGTCTTCGTCATCCGGGATGGACCGCGAAAACGCCGCACTGGCTGCGGCGAAGGCGAGCGCGAGCGCGCTGAGATCGCGCTCCGCGACTACATCGCCGCCAAGTACCAGCCGATCAGCGACCATCGTCCGGATCGCGTCCTCGTCGCCGACGTCCTGACCTACTACGCCCGCGAGATAGCGCCCGGCCAAAAGTCGGCCGCGACCACCAGCTACGCGGTCGACCGCCTGGTCGAGTGGTGGGAGGCCCGCCCGCTGTCCGACGTCAAGCGCTCGACATGCGCGGCCTATGTCGAGCACCGGCGGCGGCAGTCGATCCCCCAGGCGCGAACCGAGGCGGCGAGAGCCCGGAAGGTGTCCGCCGAGACCGCTCGCCGCGAGCTGACCGTGCTGCGCGCCGCGATCAACGCCTATCACGCCGAGCACGTCCTCGACGCCGTGCCGATCGTCACGCTGCCGCCGGCCGCGCCGCCACGCGACCGCTTCCTGACGCGGGACGAGGTCGCGACGATGCTCGCTTGGGCGCGGCGCCATCCCGACAGGGCCGCCGGCGTCGCGTTGGGCCGGTTCCTGCTCATCGGCGTCTATAGCGGCACCCGCTCCGGCGCGATCCGCGCCATCGGCTGGGTGCCGAGCACCACGGGAGGCTGGGTCGACCTTGACGCCGGCGTCATGCACCGGCGGCCGACCGCCGCGCGCGACACGACGAAGCGGCGGCCGCCGCTGCGGATCCCGCGGCGCCTGGCCGGGCACCTTCGTCGCTGGTCGGCGATCGACGCGCGGTCGAGACAACGGGCGGAGGGCAAGCGGCGCTGGACGCGAGTCGTCCATTACGGCGGGCTGCCGGTCGAGAAACAGCGGCGGGCGTGGGAATGGATGCGCCGGAAGGCCGGGCTCGGCCCCGAGGTCGTGCCGCATGTTCTCCGGCACACCGCCGTCACCTGGGCGATGCAGCGCGGCGCCGACCTTTGGGAGGCGGCCGGATTCTTCGGCATGTCGCCGGAGATCCTATGGCGCGTCTACGGCCACCATCACCCCGACTGGCAACGCGAGCTGGCCGAGCAGATCGGCCGGGCCGGACAGAAACCGGACAGAATGGCGTGAACGGAACCGGCACATTCTGTCCGCATCAGCGCCGATTTTTGGCGGACTTCTGCCGATCCCGCTAACCGACACTCCCTTCACACGGGAGGGGTCACTGGTTCAATCCCAGTATCGCCCACCATCAAATCAATGACTTAGGCCGTTGCCGTGACGGCGACTGCACAGAAACCGCAAAGAGATCCGCTTCGGTCAGCCGAAACGCGGTCCTTTTCCCTCTCAGTCGAAGAGATAGCGACGGACTGCCGCTTCATCGACCTCGATGCCCAGGCCGGGCCCATCCCGGACGGCAACGGAGCCTTCCGACATCACGATCGGGTCCCTGACGATGTCGTTCTGCATCGGCGAGGGCTCGGGCTTGAGCTCGAGGAGGAGCACGTTGGACGAGGCGGCGGCGAGGTGGAGCGAGGCGGCGGTGTTGATCGCGCTCGACCAAGAATGCGCGTTCCACGCCATGCGCGCCTCGGCCGCCATCTCGATGACCTTCCGGGTGCCGGTCACGCCCTCGGCCCGGCCCGGGTCGATCATGATCACGTCAAGCGCCTTGCTGTCGACAAGGCGGCGGAAGTCCTGGACCAGCCATCCCTTCTCGCCGGTGCAGAGCGGCGTCGCGGTCGCTGCGCGAAGCCGCTGCCAGCCGTCGATGTCCCCTTCCGGCAGCGCATCCTCGAGCCAGTAGAGCCGGTAAGGCTCGAAGGCGCGGGCCATGGTTATGGCGTGGCTTGCGGTCCAGTTCGAGCCGGCCGCGACGTCGACGACGATCCCGGCATCCTCGCCCACCGCGTCGCGCAGGGTGCGGACGATCTCAAGATCGCGGCGGGCATCCTTGCCGAAGGCGATCGAGAGGTCGTGACCCCACCCGCCCTTGAGCACCTGGTAGCCGCGCGCGCGAAGGTCGGCGAAATAGCGGCCGATGCCCGGCAGGTCGGCCGTGTCGAAGATAACCGAGGACGCGGCAAGGACGCGGTCGCGCCGCTTGCCGCCGAGGAGTTGATAGAGCGGGACACCCGCCAGTCGCGCCGTGACGTCCCAGAGCGCCATGTCGATGGCGCTCAGCGCAAAGGTGACGATGCCGCCGTTGCCGCTCCAGTAGGTGGCCTCGCGAAAGCTCGTCCAGATCGCTTCGACCTGCCGCGGGTCGCGGCCGATGAGCTTCGGAGCGAGCCCGCGGTCGATGATCACCTTCGTGGCGAGGGAGGCATCCTCGCTGCCGGTGATCGCCTCGCCCCAGCCGACGGCACCGGTCGCCGTCTCGATCCGGATCAGCGTGACACAACGGATCTTGCCGTTGTTGTTGGGCTCGGCGTAGCGAAGCGGCAGTGCCTCGATCCGTGCAATCTTCTCCGCGGCCATCGCTAGCTCCCGCCTCCCATCCGGATCGTTCGTCCTTCCAGCGCCGCGCGGTAGATCGCATCGACGAACTCGACGGTCAGCACGCCGAGCGAGGCCGGCGAGCCGTTGCCGGCGCGGCCGAGGACAATGTCGACGAGATTGTCGGCCGGCGCCCAATCCGGATAGCGCTCCTCCGCCGGCAGGCTCGGCAGGCGGTGGACCTCGCCGCGGTGTCCATGAATCACTGCGACCCCTTCGTTGACGTCGAACAGGATGTGGCCGTCGGCGCCGAAGATCCGGTACTCCAGGATCTCGTCGTGACCGGGCAGCACCGAGCCGGTCGAGCCCAGCGAGCCGATCGCGCCATTGTCGAAGCGGACCACCGCCGCATCGGCAAGGTCGACCGCGAGCTCGAACGGCTCGGTCATGGCCGCAACGCTCACCGGCCTGAGGCCGGTGATGAGGAACAGGAGCGCGGCGCTGTGGGTCACCTGGGTCTGGCCCTGACCCCCGCCCGCGATCTCGGGGTCGGCGTAGGTCTTGAGGCCGGGCGGGTTGACCGAATAGCCGAGCACGTCGCGATAGGGTTCGGGATTGCCGCGGTAGAGCTCGCGCACGATCGAGGCGAACTGGCACGAGACATATTCGATGGCGCCGATCCGGCCTTCGGCGATTGCGTCGCGAACGGCAAGGACTTGGCTGCTGTAGGACCACGGGTAGCCGATGATGAGTTCCACCCCCCGCTCGGCCGCGAGCGCCGCGAGCGCCCGCGCATCCGGCGGACGGATCGTCATCGGCTTCTCGAGGAGCAGGTGAAGGTCCCGCTCCAGCACCATGCGCGCGAGCGGCGCATGGAGATCGTGCGGCACCGCGACGATCGCCGCGTCGAGCTCGACCGCCGACAGCATCTCCGCCGCATCGGCAAACACCCGCTCGTCCGGCACGCCGAACCGCTCGGCCGCCCGGGCGCGGTTCTCGGCATCGGGGTCGGCGATGCCGGCAATCACGGCGTCCGGATTTGCCGCCAGCGCCGGCAGGTGGGCGCGGGTCGCCCACCAGCCGCAACCGATCACGCCAATGCGCGCGCTCATGCTTCCTCCGCACGGTTGCGACGGATCTCGTCGTAGAGGACGGCAAGAAGGAGGATCACGCCCTTCACCACCTGCTGCCAGAAGGCCGGCACCCCGGCAAGGATCAGGCCGTTGTTGACGACGCCGAGCAGCAACAGGCCGACGAAGGTCCCCCAGATCCTGCCACGCCCGCCGCTGAGGCTGGTGCCGCCGAGAATGACCGCGGTGATCACGTCGAGCTCGATGCCGAGGGCGGCGCTGGGCTGGGCGTTGCCGGTACGGGCCACGAAGACGAGGCCCGCCAGCGCGGCGAGCGCGCCGCTGGTGACGTAGTAGGCGATCCGCCACTGCTTGACCGGCACGCCGGCCCGCTGCGCGGCCTTGGCGCTCGAGCCGATGGCATAGGCGTAGCGGCCAAACCGGGTTCGGGGCATCAGCCAGGCGAAGAGGGCGAAGGTCGCGACCAGCAGGATGACGATATACGGAATCCCGGCGACGCTGCCGACACCGAACGCCTGGAAGGCCGGGTCCGACACCACCAGTTCCCGGCCGCCGGAAATCACATAGGAGAGGCCGCGGACGATGGCGAGCGTCGCGAGCGTCGCGATCAGCGGATTGATGCGCCCGTAGCTGATGATCGCGCCGTTGGCGAGGCCAACCGCGATGCCGATCGCGATCGCCGCCGCGAAGGCGACGGGCAGCGGGATGCCGAGGCCGATCAGCCAGGCCGCCGCCATCCCCGCGGCCGCCATTGTCGAGCCTACCGACAGGTCGAAGCCGCCGGCGATGATGACGATGGTCTCGCCCACCGCGACGATCCCGACGATGGCGATGCCGCGGCCGATGTTGAGGAGGTTGGTCGCGGTCAGAAAGTAGGGCGAGACGAACGACAGGATGACCGCGAGGAGCAGGAGGATCGCCAGCAGTCCGAGCGAGCTGTCGCGGCTCCGCTCCACGATGAAGCGGCGGAAGCCGCCCGGCGCCGTCGAGCCGGCCTCGCGGGTCGTGGCATCGGCGGGAAGCGTCACGCGACGGCTCCGAGCGTATCGCCGGTCATCAGGGCGTGCATGAGGGCCATGGTCTTGTCGGGGGCCTGGGCGTGGGGAGCGACCTCGCCGGCGATCTGTCCCTGGCGGACAACGACGACGCGGTCGCAGACGTGGAGGATGTCGGTGAAGCGGTGGCTGATCATCAGGATGGAGACGCCCCGCGCCTTGAGCTGCTCGATCAGCCCCATCAGCACGCGAATCTTCTCGGTCGAGAGCGCCGCGGTCGGCTCGTCGAGCAGCATCAGGCGCGGCTCGAACTGCAGCGCCCGGGCGACGGCCACCAGCTGGCGCTGGCCGCCGGACAGGGCGCCGACGATCCGGCCGGGCTCGAGATCGGTGCCGAGTTCGCGCATCACCTGCCGGGCCGCCTTCTCCATGCCGGGGCGGTCGAGAAAGGTGAAAGGGCCATAGCGCCGGCGCCGCTCACGGCCGAGAAAGACATTGGCGGCCACGTCAAGATCCCCGCACAGCGCGAGGTCCTGATAGATCATCTCGATGCCGGCGTTCCGCGCGTCGGATGGGCTGCCGAAGCGCACCTCGCGGCCATCGAAGCGCATGGTGCCGGCCGTCGGCGGATAGAGACCCGAGAGGATCTTGACCAGAGTCGACTTGCCGGCCCCGTTGTCGCCGATCAGGCCGATCGCCTCGGCCGCGCCGATGTCGAGATCGACGCGGTCGAGGGCGGTGACGGGCCCGAACGACTTCGAGATGCCCCGAAGTTCGAGCAGAGGCGTGGCCATTGCCGTCGGCGGCTCGCTCAGGGGTAGACCGAGGCAATCGTGTCCTTGTCGAGGAACACGTGCTCGATGTGCACCTCGTTCGGCACCGGCTTGCCGTCGAGAACGTCGAGACCGATCGACATCAGGTAGTCCGGATACTTCTCGGGGAAATAGGCGACGCAGCCGAGGAACCGCGTATCGCCCGGCTCCCCGGCCTTGGTCGCGGCGACGCCGATCTCGTCGCAGCCGAGTCCGACCGCGGCGCCGTCCCGCCCGTTCTGGGCGAGCGCCTTGGCGATGCCGGCGGCCCGCGCATCGTCGATCGAGGTGGCGACGACAAACGAGGCCTCGGGATGGGCCGTCAGCCAGTCGGTCATCTTGGTGAGCGCCTGCTCGGTGGTGCCGGCATCGAGGATCTCTTCGGCGATCCGTTCGGCGGGCACTGCGCCGCAGATCTCCTGGACGCCGTCGGTGAAACCCGCCATGCGCTGGGCGGCGGCATCGCCTTCGCCCGGGTTGATGCCGTTGAAGATGGTGATGCCGTCGCACTTGCCGAGGGCCTTGGCATACTCGCCTGCAGCCCGCCCGCCGATCTGCCCCGAGGCATAGTTGTCGGCCCCGAAGAAGATGCCGTTGGGGTGCCAGACGTCGATGTTCGCCACCGGAATCCGCGCCTCGTCATAGATCTTCATGATCGCCTCGGCGGCCCCGGACTGCCAGTTCGAGACGATCGCGAAGTCGGGCTTCTGCTGCGACAGCTGCTCGGCGCAGGTCACGGCCTTTTCCGGTTTGAACTCCTGGTCGCAGTAAATGATGTTGATGCCGAGATCGTTGGCGATCTTGTAGATGCCCTGATTGATCGACACCGAGAAGGGGATCGCGGCCCAGCCTTCGGCAAACGCGAAGGTCAGCGGCTTTGAGGGCTTGCGGAGGTTCGGCACATATTGCGCCGAAGCGTCGCCATCGACGACGACGTACTTCCCCGATGCGGCATCATAGGTCCAGAGGCTGCGCTCCGACGGCAGCAGCGCCCCCTGGATCCCGCCCTGCGGCCGGGCCGTGAACGCCGCATCCTCCGCGAGCGCTGTTCCCAGTGTTGTGCCGGACAGAACTCCCGTCAGCACGAGGAGCGCGGTGCGCCCCGAACCAAGCGACCCTGCAATCATTGTTCGGTCCTCCCTTCCCTGCGGCGCCGAAGTCTGCCAATCGTCGTTTCGTCGAGAAAACGTTTCGCGAAACGTTTCGCGATGCTATGTGGTTGTCACCGACGCTGTCAACCACGGTTGTCGAAGAACGGAGAGGATGCGGAGTTGAGAGGAGAATCCCTCAGCGGGCCACCACCCCGACGAGTCGGCATTCGGGATGTCGCGGCCCGGGCCGGCGTCGCGATCTCGACCGTCTCCAAGGTCTTCTCCGGCAAGGGCGAGGTGATGCCGGCGCTCCGGATGCGGGTGCTGACGGCGGCTGCCGAGCTCGGCTATCGGCCCAATTCCGTCGCTCAGAGCCTTCGGCGCGGCGCGACCGATCTGATCGGCTTCGTCGCCTCGGACCTGTCCGAGCCGTTCTCGGCCGGAATCGTCGCTGGCGCCGAGTACGTGCTGCGGCCCGCCGGCTATGCGCTCGTCGTCATGAGCTCCAACCACGACACCTCGATCGACGCCGCCAACGTCCGGCATCTCAACAGCCGACGTGTCGATGCGCTTCTGATCTCACCGTCGCTCGAGGGGGACCGGGGCCTTCTCGAAGCGCTCGCCGAATTCGACGGTCCGATCGTGGCCATCGAGAACGAGCTGCGCGGGCCGTTCGGGATCGACGCCATCTGCGCCGATCATCGTCGCGGCATGCGCGAGGCCGTCGATCATCTCGCCGGCCTCGGCCATAGACGCATTGCGGCGCTGACCGGCCCCAGCGGCCGGCGCTCGGGACGGGAGCGGGCGGCCGGATTCGTCGATGCGATGAGAAGCCTCGGCCTCGACAGGGAGCCTCGTCCCATCGTCACCGAGCATGATGCCGATGCAGCGGAGGCCGAGGTGCTGCGGCTGCTCGACGGCCCGTCGTCTCCGACGGCCGTCATCGTCGGCGGCGTGACGATGCTCACCGGTACGCTCCGGGCCATCGACCATCGCGGCCTGACCCCCGGCGAAGATATCGCCCTGGTGGGCTGGGACAATGGGCCGCTCGCGGAGTTCTTCCGGCCTCCGATCGCGGTCGTCGACCGGGATCCGCATGGCCTCGGCGCTGCCGCCGCCTCCCTCGCCCTCCGGCGACTCGGCCATGGCGGCGTCCGCTTTGAGGAACCGCCAGGGGTCGAAATTCGCCCGGTCCGTTTCATCTCACGCCGATCCGCCGAGATCGGCATCGACCACGATCTTGGAGGCCGGGCTCATGGCTGACGTCTTCACCTTCGCGCCTGACCGCAAGGCCCTCGTCACCGGTGGCGCCAGCGGCATCGGCCTCGGCATCGCGACAGCCCTCCGCGGAATCGGCGCGGCCGTGGCGATTGCCGACCTTCCCGCCGCCCTCGACCGCGCGGACGCCTCGGCAACGGGCGCTCTTGAGCGGATCGCGATGGACGTGACGGACGATGCTGCCGTTGCCGGTGGTGTGGCCGAAGCGGCCCGTCGTCTCGGCGGGCTCGATACCCTCGTCAACTCGGCCGGCGTCTTCCAGTTTCGCCGTATTGAGGACATCGCGACTGCCGAGTGGGACCGGATGATCGATATCAACCTCAAGGGGACGTTCCTCGCCATGCGCGAGGCGATGCCCCACCTCAAGGCCTCGAAGCGCGGCCGGGTGGTGAATCTCTCATCCGACGCCGGCAAGCGCGGCTTTCCGCTCCTCGGTGCGTACTGCGCCTCGAAGTTCGGCGTCATCGGCCTGACCCAGGCGGTCGGCGCCGAGGTCGCCGGCGATGGCGTCCGCGTCAACGCCGTCTGCCCCGGCACGGTTGCCGAGACCGGGATGGGCAAGGTGGTGATCGAGCAGAAGATCGAGCTCGGTTACGGCGCGACGGCCGAGGAAGTCGTCCGCCGCGGCGCTGAGTCGTTTCCGCTCCGCCGTGTCGGGACCGTCGACGACGTCGTCGCCGCCGTCCTCTTTCTGGTGTCGGAGAGCTCGAACTGGATCACGGGCGAATCCATCAACATCGACGGGGGGTCGCTGGCGGGTTAGCTGCCTCGCCGGAGACGCTACAGCCCGACCGAATACCGCGCGGGCGCGTCTTGAGGACATCGATAAGGCGGCGGCCCGAGCGATGTGCCGGGATGCGGCGACGCGCCGTCAAAACGCCCGCAGCGCGCGGCCGCGCTCCGTCGTATCATCACGCCCTTCCGCGACTCTCCAGGGAACGTGCCATGCAATTCGAACTTCTGATCAAGGGCGGTCGTCTCATCGATCCGGGATCGCAGACCGATGCGATGCGCGATGTCGGCTTCGCCGGCGGCCGGGTGACGGCCATCGACGCAGACATTCCGGCCGATCGCGCCCGGCAGGTGGTTGACGCGAGCGGCGCGATCGTCACGCCCGGCCTGATCGACCTCCACACTCACGTCTATTGGGGCGGCACCTCGCTCGGCGTCGATGCCGATGCGATGGCGGCACGGAGCGGGACGACGACCTTCGTCGACGCCGGCAGCGCCGGCGCCGGCAACTTCCTCGGCTTCCGCCGCCACGTGATGGAGCGCTCGCGGGCCCGCATCCTCGCCTATCTCAACGTCTCCTTCGCCGGCATCTTCGGCTTCTCTTCCAACGTCCATGTCGGCGAGTGCAGCGACATCCGGCTGTGCGACGCGCGAGAGGCCTACGATTGCGGCCGCGAGCATTCCGACGTCATCGTCGGCATGAAGGTGCGCTCCGGCCGCATCGCCGGCGGCAGCAGTGGTATCGCCCCGGTCGACGTCGCACTGGAAGCTGCCGACAAGCTGCAACTGCCGCTGATGACGCATATCGACTTCCCGCCGCCCGGCCGGAGCGAGGTGATCAACCGGCTCCGCCCCGGCGACGTTCTCACCCACTGCTTCAAGGCGTTCCCCAACTCACCGATCGACGGCGCCGGTCTCGTGCGCGAAGACGCCAAGGCGGCCCGGGCGCGCGGCGTCGTCTTCGACATCGGTCACGGCATGGGCTCCTTCGACTTCGAGGTCGCGACCGCGATGCTGAAGGCCGGCTACGCGCCGGACGTGGTGTCAAGCGACGTCCACCTCTTCTGTGCCCACGGTCCGGCCTTCGACGTGCTCGTCTGCCTCTCGAAGCTGCTCACCCTCGGCATGGCCCTGCCTGATGCGATCCGCGCCGTGACGACGAGCCCCGCCAAGGCGATCGGGCGTCCGGATCTCGGCTCCCTTGCGGTCGGCTCGATTGGCGACGCCGCCGTCCTTCGCCTGATCGCGGGCTCTTTCCCCTATGTCGATGCCGGGGGTCGCACCGTCGTCGGCACCGAGCGGCTGGTGTCGGACGGGATCGCCGTCGGCGGGTCGTGGTGGGCCAACGAAGGCGCCGGTCGGATCCCGGACCTTGGCGCCTACGTGCCCCATCCGCCGATGAGCCACACCGCGGTCTCGGTCCGGCACTTCGGACATTGCCAGGCTCATGCCGGGAGCGACGCCGGACACGGACACCAGCACTGACGCAGCCGCGATAGACGGCATCAAGGCGGGATCGTCGGGACACGGAACATTTGACGGCTCTGCGAATTGAGTTCGCAAAGCCGTCAACAGGAGTTCCCGGCCATGACTGAACGCCACGACGAGGTCGAACAGGGACGCCGCGCCGCGCATCCGACGGTGGGCGACGAGGACCAGACCATCACCGCGCCGACGCCGCCTCAGGGCCGCGACTCGTCCGAGTCCGGCGCGCTCGAGGAGAAACGCAACGAAGAGGACCCCGAGACCCGACGCCACGAGCGACGCCGGGATCGGTAGGGGCTACCTCTCCGTGCGCCAGACGAGGCGCGAGACGGCACGGCGCAACGTTGCCGAGTTAAGACGTCCCCGTACCTGTGCGCCGCGGTTCTCGATCGATCGATGGGCGCGCGGTATGATCGTCGTCAGTTCGCCAGCCGGCGGGCTGTCGGATCAGGGGGGCCCTCACGGTGACGCTGCTGAAACTGCCGAAATACGTGGAACTGCCGGGCGGTGTCGCCCCGGTGATCGGCTGCAAGGCGGGCGATATCGCCCCCTTGGTGATCCTCACCAATTTCCGCGATCATGTTCACCGCAGCGAGGCGCTGCTTGACGAGGTGACGTTCAAAACAGACGCGGGCTGGGAGGTCTGCACCATCACCGGCCCGTACCGGGGGACGCCGGTGACGGTGAGTTCGGCCGGCATCGGCGCCGGGCAGACCGCCAACGTCATGGAAGAGCTGATCAACCTCGGCGGCAAGATCTTCATCCAGATCGGCGCGACGGGGGCCATGCAGGACAACATCGCCATGGGCGACGTCGTGATCCCGACGGCGGCAGTCCGCGACGAGGGGACCACGCGCTACTACGCGCCGAAGAAATACCCGGCGGTCTCCGACTATCGGGTGGTCGCCGCCCTTGCCGCTGCGGCCCGTGCCGCGGGCAACCGGGTCCATACCGGCATCATCCGGACCACCGACGGGTTCTATGCCTCGCAGCGCATCGACAAGTATGTCGAACAGTACAACGGCCTGGGGGTCCTCAGCGTCGAGCAGGAGGTGGCGGCAATCCTCACCATCGCCAGCACTCGCGGCTGTTACGCGGGCGCGACGCTCCTCGTGATCGGCAATCTGGTGACAGGCGAGCACAGCCTCAACGGCGACAAGCAGGAACTGGTCGTGAACGAATGGTTCGACCAGACCCGGTTCGCCCTTGATACCCTGCTCGAGCTGAAGAACGAATTGCTTTGACATCCGGCGGCGCGCCACCTGCGCCGCCCGCGTGCACCCATCAACCGTGCGGACGGGTGAGCAGCACCCAGTCGCCGCCGCGTCGACAGCCCGGAAACGGCACGAGCGGTCGCCGTGCGCGCTCGGAGTAGCCGGCGCGGGCGTAGAGCCGAACCGCGCCCTCGTTCTCCGAGGCGACGATGATCGCCATGCCCTTGGCGCCGGCAGCGCGACCGAGCGCATCGGCCTGGGCAAGCAGGGCCTGGCCGATTCCTTTGCCCCGATACTCAGCAAAGACGGCGAGGACGTTGACGTACCAGAAGCCGGGCGCCGCCGCCTCCAGCTCCACCAGCGGCCGAACCAGATCGGAGGCCTCGGCCACGCTCGCCGGGTCGACGGGGTCGTCGATCGCGTAGCCGACGAGGGCGCCGGCAACCTCGCCGCCGACCTCGGCGATGTGGGCGTTACGCCAGGTGAAGGAACCGGTGTCCCGCATGGCGCGCGCCCGACCGACCTCGAACGGAGACTGCCCCTCCCCGGCCATGCCGCTCCAGAAGTAGGAGGCAAAGCCTTCGCCGGCGATGTCGACGAGGGCAGCGAGATGGATGGCGTCGGCGAGCCTGGCGGGACGGATCGCCTGTCCGGTCACGCCATCATGCCGGCGGGCTTCTCGATCAGCGCCTTGAAGGCGGAGAGCAACTGCGCGCCGAGCGCGCCGTCCACCGCGCGGTGGTCGGTCGACAACGTCACGGTCATCACCGTCGCGACCTCGATCTTGCCCTTGCGCACCACGGCCCGCTCTTCGCCGGCGCCGACCGCGAGGATCGTCGCGTGCGGCGGGTTGATCACCGCCGCGAAGTCCTTGACCCCGAACATGCCGAGATTGGAGACCGCCGTGCTGCCGCCCTGATACTCGTGCGGCGCGAGCTTGCGGGTGCGGGCGCGAGCGGCGAGGTCCTTCATCTCGTTCGAGATCTCGGAGAGCCGCTTGATCTCGGCCTTGCGGACCACGGGCGTGATCAGGCCGCCGGGGATCGAGACGGCGACGCCGACATCGGAGTGCTTGTGGCGGAGCATCCCGCCCTCTGTCCAGGTGACGTTGGCGTCCGGCACACGCTGCAGCGCCATTGCCATGGCCTTGATCACCATGTCGTTCACGGAGACCTTCCAGGCCGGGTTCTTCTCCTTGTCGATCGGCGCCGCGGCGTTGATCTCGGAGCGGAGCGCCAGCAGGGCGTCGATCTCGCAATCGACCGTCAGGTAGAAGTGCGGAATCGTGGTCTTGGCCTCGACCAGGCGCCTCGCGATGATCTTGCGGACGTTGTCGTGCGGAACGACATCGTAGCTCCCCGCCTCGAAGAGCTTCATGATCTGGGCGTCGTTCATGCTCGGCGCCGGCAGCGGTGCCGCGGCTGGCGGCGCAGCGGCAGGGGCCGCCGCGGCGACGGGCGCCTTGCCCGAGCGCACCGCCTCGATGTCGGCCTTGACGACGCGGCCATGCGGCCCGGACCCGCTCAGCGCAGCCAGATCGATGCCGCCCTCCCTGGCGAGACGCTTGGCCAGCGGCGAAGCGAACACCCGTCCGCCACTGCCGTTGCTCTTGGTCGGGGCCGGCTGGGCCGAAGCGACCGGCGAAGGCGCCGCCTTTTCGGCGGCCGGCTGGACGGGCGCTGCTGTGGCCTTCCCTTCCGACTTCGCGGGGGCCGCCGATGATGCCGGCGCTCCCTTGAGGGCGCTGGCGTCCTCGCCGTCCTCGAGCAGGATCGCAATCGGCGCGTTGACCTTCACTTCCTGCGCGCCCTCGGGCACCAGAATCTTGCCGAGCGTCCCCTCGTCGACGGCCTCGACTTCCATGGTCGCCTTGTCGGTCTCGATCTCGGCGATGACGTCGCCTGCCTTGACCCGATCGCCTTCCTTCTTGAGCCACTTGGCGAGATTGCCGACCTCCATGGTCGGCGACAGGGCCGGCATCAGGATGTTTATGGGCATGGGCTTGGTCTCCCCGAATACCGTCGTGTCTCGCTGTGCCCCGGCGAACGCCGGCGATCAGCCCTTCTTCGCCCGGGTCGTCCGCCTGGCGGCAGATCGGGTCGCAGAGGTCTTCCCTGTCGTCGTCTTCCCCGCAGCCCGCTTGCCCCCCGTCGCTTTCCGCGGGACCGGCTTCTTGGCAGCGGCGCGCCCGGAGACGGCCTTGCCGGCGTCGGCGGCGAGGGTCGCCGCGAGCGTCTCGACGTCCTTGGCGAGAGCCGCGAGCTTCTTCTCGATCGCGGCCAGCTTCTTCTTGCGCGCGTCGGCCACGCTCTTCCGTTTCTTGCTGCCGGGGAGCATCGCCATCGCCTTGTCGACGATCGTCTCGTCCGCCATTTGCGCGACTCCTATCGGTAGGTCACCGCCTTGGCCGCCGCGATCACGTCGGCCACCGACGGCAAGGCCATCTTTTCGAGGTTCGCGGCGTACGGCATCGGCACGTCCTTGCCGGTGACCTTGGCGACCGGCGCGTCCAGATAGTCGAAGGCGCGAACCATGATCTCGGAGGCAATGTAGCTGCCCAGCGAGTTCACCGGCCACCCCTCCTCGACCATGACGCAGCGGTTGGTCTTCTTCACCGACTCGACCACCGTGTCGAGGTCGAGCGGGCGGAGCGTGCGAAGGTCGACGACTTCGGCATCGATGCCGACGCCCTCGAGCTCCGCCGCGGCCTTGAGCGCGTATGTCATGCCGATGCCGAACGATACGATGGTAACGTTGCTGCCCTGCCGGACCACCTTGGCCTTGCCAATCGGGACAACGAAGTCGTCGAGCCGCGGCACCTCGAAGGACTGGCCGTAGAGAATCTCGTTCTCGAGGAAGATCACCGGGTTGGGGTCACGGATGGCGGCCTTGAGCAGGCCCTTGGCGTCGGCCGCGGTGTAGGGCTGCACGACCTTGAGCCCGGGTATCTGGCTGTACCAGGCCGAGTAGTCCTGGCTGTGCTGGGCGGCCACCCGCGCCGCGGCGCCATTCGGCCCGCGGAAGACGATCGGGCAACCCATCTGGCCGCCGGACATATAAAGCGTCTTGGCCGCGGAATTGACGATCTGGTCGATCGCCTGCATGGCGAAATTGAACGTCATGAACTCGACGATCGGCTTGAGGCCCGCCAGCGCCGCGCCGACGCCAAGGCCGGCGAACCCGTGCTCGGTGATCGGCGTATCGATGACGCGCTCGGCTCCAAACTCATCGAGCAAGCCCTGCGTCACCTTGTAGGCGCCCTGGTACTGCGCGACTTCCTCGCCCATGACGAAGACATCGGCGTCGATCCGCATCTCCTCGGCCATGGCGTCGCGGAGCGCCTCACGCACGGTCATGATCGTCATCTCGGTGCCGGCAGGCACCTCGGGATCCGCGGCGACCGGGACCCGCGGCGCCGCCGCGACAGGGGACGGAGCCTCTGCCTTCGCCGGTGCCGGGACGGCCGCTGGCGCCTCCTCCGGAGCGCTTCCGGCCATCGGAGCACCCTCGCCCACCTCGTCCTCGCCTTCAACGCCGAGGATGGCGATGGGGGCATTCACCTTGACGTTCTCGGTGCCCTCCGGAACGAGGATGCGCGAGAGGGTGCCCTCGTCCACGGCTTCCACTTCCNNCCTTGTCGGTCTCGATCTCGGCAATGACGTCGCCGGGCTTCACCGGGTCGCCCTCGCGCTTCAGCCATTTCGCGAGTTTGCCCTCTTCCATCGTCGGGGACAGGGCCGGCATGAGGATGTTGATCGCCATCGCGTCTACTCGGATTTGAAAGGGCTTGGTGACGGCACGGTGCGGCAGTCGCCACCGGCGGTCGCCGGGGACAAGGCTGTCCGCAAGGGGCCGCGGGGATCCAGGTTCATCACCGGGCTCAGCGGTATACGTCGGTCCAGAGCTCGGCGGCGTCCGGTTCAGGGCTGTCCGTCGCGAAGTCCGCCGCGTCGGTCACCACCTCGCGCACACGCTTCTCGATCCGCTTGAGATCGTCTTCGTTGGCAAAGCCGCGGTCGACGATGCGCTTGCGGGCCATCTCGATCGGGTCGCTCTCGTCGCGGATCTTGTTGACCTCGTCCCGGGTCCGGTACTTCGCCGGATCGGACATCGAGTGGCCGCGGTAACGGTAGGTCATCATCTCGAGGATGTATGGACCGTTGCCCGAGCGGCACCATTCGACGACACGGTCGCCTGCCGCCTTGACCGCGCGGACGTCCATCCCGTCGACCTGCTCGCCGGGAATCTCGAACGAATCGCCGCGGCGGGAGAAGTCCGTCTGGGCCGACGACCGCTTCACCGACGTCCCCATCGCGTAACGGTTGTTCTCGACGATGTAGATCACCGGGAGCTTCCAGAGCTTCGCCATGTTGAAGCTCTCGTAGACCTGGCCCTGGTTGGCCGCGCCATCGCCGAAATAGGTCAGGCAGACCCGGTCGGTCTTGCGATACTTGTTGGAGAAGGCGAGACCGGTGCCGAGGGGCACCTGGGCGCCGACGATGCCATGGCCGCCGAAGAAGTTCTTCTCGCGCGAGAACATGTGCAT
>JAGRKZ010000241.1 GCA_020442065.1 Bauldia sp. | reverse complement strand
GGTTAGAGCAGCGGAATCATAATCCGCGTGTCGGGGGTTCGAGTCCCTCCTCCGCTACCAGACAACCCGCTGTTTTCGCTTGCCGTTTTCATGTGGCCGAACCTCCATCCGGGGCGGATTTGACACGCCGTCCCGCCAGATTTGACAAATTCGAGCGTCGTTTGTTCTCGGCGCGGTCGAGCCGGCGCACCACGCCGGTCATCTTTCGATCGAGGTCCGCCTCGCTGGCGTAGTGCCCCGCCATCGCTTCCGTCTTCTGGCCGAGCGCGTCGGCGATGGTCCGGAGGTCGAAGCCTTCCTCGCGCATGATCGTCGCCACAGTGTGCCGCAGGCCGTGAATCGTGAGGCCGGGCGCGACGCGGCCCTCGGCCTCGAGGCGAAGGCGGAACGTGCGCCAGCTCGCCCGGAAGCCGCTCGCCGTCCACGGCCGCCCTCGGCTGGTGGCGGCGAGCGTCACGGCGGTATGCGCCGGCGCCTGGTCGAGGATCCGGCGCAGCGCCGCCGGCGCCGGCCAGCGCACGCGCTGGCGTGTTTTGCCGGTGATCACCTCGATGGTCGCGCCGTCATAGGCGGCCTTGGTCGCCGCCAGCGCGTCGCCCTCGCGAAGGGCGGTGAACATCGCCAGGGCGATCGGCACCTTGAGCGACCACGGCGCGGCGTCGATCACCGCGAATCGCTCCTCGTCGGCCCATGCCCGGTTGGCGCGCGGCGCGCCCTTCGGCCGGCGGATGTTGCGGACCTTCTCGGCCGGGTTGGCGGCGAGGTGGCCACGCTCGACACCCCACGCGAAGATGATCGAAAGAACGGCCTTGACGTAGTTGCCGAAGCGGCGGCCGTGTTTCTTGCGCGCGGCGTCACGAATATTAACGACGAGCGCGCGGTCAAAGCGCTTCAACAGCGTATCGTCGATCGGCTTCAAGAAATCGAGACAGTGGAGATAGTCGCGGCGGGTCCGGTCGGCGAGTTCGAGAAAGGCGTCGTCCCCCTGGTAGATCGTCTTCAGCATGCCGAGCGTGCCAGGCCGCGATTCCGGCGTCGCCGCCACCTTCGCATCGAGCCGCGCCACCTCGAGGAGAAATCGCGCCGACTTCCAGGGGAAGGCGGCCAGGTCGATCATCGCGCCGGTCTTGCGGTGGCGGGCGTACCACCTACCGGTCTTGCCGTCGCGCCAGCGGCCGACGCCGGGCACATGGTTGGCGCGATCGATCACCCGAGCCTCGCGATGATCGCGGCAGTGTCGTCCTCGGCCGCGCCTTTGATCGTATCGATCCATTTGTCGAGGTCGACCATGTCGAAGACGCGGGCGCCGCCGGGCAGCTCGACGGGCCGCACCGGGCACTCCGCCTCGAACCTCCGCGCGCCGAGGCCGCAATACGACGCCGCCTCGGCCTTCGACAGCATGCGGCGCGGCGAAACGCGAAGATTAAGCGTTGCCGACGACATCCCCCGATCCCTCCAAATGCCCGTCGAATGGATTCCTGTCGACCGGCAGGCAGGCCTGGTCGCGGAAAGTCATTGCTGCGACGTCGATTCCAAGATGCTGCCCGATGTCGTCCAGGCCGGACGACGCCACCGGCCGCCTTGTGAGGGTTGCTTCCTCGCCGCGGTAGGCGGTGATGAAGTAGAAGCCGACCGCCGTGCTCGGCACGATATAGACCCCCGACTCACCGTCGACCCCGTGGCGAAAACAACCCGTGGCGGGCAACAGGCGCGGGCGAGGCGAACGCTGGCCGCGGCCCGCGACGAGCCGTGCCGCCTCGCGAAGGGTGAGACTGGCAACCGTTGCCAGTTTCGTCTCGATCGCGGCACGGTTCGCCGCGAGCGACATGTCGAGGCGTGCGGTCCGGGGTGAGACGTTTCGGACGTTCTCGCGGAGCCACGGCTCGAATTCGCCGTGGTCCAGGAGGCCCTTCGCCTCGATCATCGCGTCTCCGCAAGCCATCGCTCGGATGAGCAGTTCCTCGGTCGCCGACCGGACCAGGCTGGCTTCAGTGGCGATCGCATCGCGGAGCGCGGCGAGGCGGTTATGACCGATGCTGTCGGTCATCGTGATTCCTCGCTGACCATGTGGCGGGAGTCCTCCGAATCGCCCGCCGGCCCTCGAGTCCGCTGGTCGACGGGGCGCCGTCTCGCGATCTGCTCCAATCTCACGTCCACACTCTCGACCAGCTCGTCGAGCACGAGGAAGACGATGCAGGGGACTTGGCCAGTGCCGAAGATCGAGCTCTTGAAGATCTCCGAAAACTTGGTGCTCTTGCTGATGTTGAACACGCGCGACATCTGAGCACCCACCGCCAGGACGGTCTCACCCTTGGCGTACAGGCGGCCGGGATCGCGATCGGCGTCGCCCGCGTACGCGAAACGCACTGCTGCCTTGGTAGCATCGGCGATGGATACGCCGCGCGTGGTCAGCGCCTCCGCAATAGCCACAGCGATAGCGGACTCACGAGATAGGAGGCGCGGCAGACCGATACCAGCCGGGTCCGCGTCGACTTCGGGAGCGACCACGAACTGCCTTCTCTGGAACCTCGAGCGAAGGGTGGCGACCGGCATGCTGTTCGCCTCGGCGACCTCCGCGACGGTGTAGAGAAGACGGTCTTGATGATCTTTGAGCATAGAATCACCTGCCACTTTATGCGCCTGCATCAGGTATGGGTGATGCAGGCGCATAAAGTCAAGCGAAGGTCACTCAGCGCTCGCCACCGGGTTCCTCGAGCAACTCACGGATCTCCGCGGCCGCCTCGCCAAGCACCTGGTTGACGCCGCCAAGGCGCCTACCCGAGCCATGGCAGGAGACGACGGCCGTCACCGCCAGGTCGCACATATTGAGTTTATCGACGAGGTTGCTGAGTCGATCGCGGCGGTCGATTTCCGCGACCGTCGCCTGGCCTGACTCAGTGCCCTTGTCGTCCTCGACAGCGTGGAGCTGCTCGGCCAGGTCGTCGACGCGGGCGCGGAGGGTCTCGGCGAGCTGGGCGAGGGCCAGGATGTCGGCGGCGTCGGTGCGGGCGGCGACGCCCTCAATCGCGCGGACCAGGCTGCGAGCGAGCAGGGCGGCGTCATGCGCCGCGTCCGCGGCGGTGGCGGCAGGGTCGCGCCCGGCCTGACGGGTGGAGGCATGTGTCATGGTGCTTCTCTCGGTTGGGCTTTCCAAGGCCCGCAGCCGGTGACAGACCGGCAAGCCGGGGGTTGGAAACCAGCCGAGAGACTGGCCAGCGGCTTTTAAGCTTTCGCTCTGGACATGGCGCGCCGCCCCCGGCCATATTGGCCAGGACGACGCGGCCGCCAAGCCGCGTCCTCATCCGACCATTGGTCGGATTTCATTCGGGCGAGCCGCCGGCGCCAACCGGCATTCGCCCTATCTCGGTCCGGGTTTCCAAGCCCACGGACACGTTGCGCCCGTTTGCCTGATTTGACAAGCCTACGCCTTCCGGGGCCGCATTCGCGGGTTAATGTCTTCGCGATGGATGGGGCAACACCACTGCCGGGGAGGTAGAGACTGGTGGGCGTTGAGCGCATTCCCGAGAAGTACATCTACACCTGCGACATATGCGGCAAGACCAAAGAGTCGAGAGATTCCGGACGGCCGCCTTGGTGGGCGCGGATTCAAATCGAACGCAGCGGTTATGATTCCGGTGGGCAAGAGGTGAGTGACGACTCGCGTCGGTGGCTTGCGTGCTTCGATTGCCAAAGCGCGATCGAGGACAAGATCGAGACCTACACGCGAGAGCGCACGCCAGGTTGAGATAACCGCCGGCAGCAAACAGCAATCGTGCTAACCCGGTCTGAGTCGCTAGGCCACGAACACCCGGCACCCAAACACCGGCTTCTGCAAACCTCGGAGCGTGGAACGCGATGGCCGAAGCCAGTCATGCGAAACCGCCCTCGTATGCCAAAGACGCCGCCGTCCTGGCATCCATGGGTGTGGACGATGCTCTCGTCAGGCGCGCCGCGGCTCCGCTCGGCGCTATCGCGCTATATCAGCAAGCCAGGCTAGCAGAGCCAGGACGGTCATCGATTGTCGCGGAAGCACTCCATGCCGATCTGTTTGGAAAAACACGGACGATCGTCGCCGGCTCAAAAAGTACTGAAGAAGGAGTAAGCGAACAGCTCGTGCGCAGCATTTTGCAGCTCATCGGATCGGTCGTTCGTCTTCAGACGTTCCCAAGAATGTTTAGGGTTTATCCCTGGCGAGGTGCAATATCTCGTGCCAATCACTTTCTTTCTTCCTATTATTTACTATGCCACGAATGTTACATTTTAGAAGAGCGTTTGAAAATTTTCGTCTCATCTGCCGAAGCATATGCAAAAATGCGTGGGATCGATTGGGATTCAAAATCCGTCGCACGAAGAATTTTGAGAGACCATAAGATCTTGTTTGGTCACTTCCTAAAAGTGCGAGGGTCGCACGTGCACGTCGGAGACGTTGAACCAAAGGAGTTGGATCGCCTGTCGCTCATCGAAACTCTCATCGAGCTCGGCGAAGAACCAGCCTATCGACTGATGTATTCCGGTGCCATTCGAGATGCGCGCCGCGAATGCGTCCGCGCCAGCCTTACCGCAGTGGCGGGAGGTTACAAACTATTAGCCGCTCTTTTCCATGTCACACGGAGAGTCTGGGAAGACGTCGGACGCACTGCGCACCCGGATTCGCCGGCGTCGCCTTGAAGCAGCGCTGGAATAGGCCTCCCGTGTCTTCGGGAAGTTGAAGCTATACCGGTCGAGTTCCCGAGAAACAGACCTAGCGCCTTGCTGCTAGGATATCGTGAATGTGAGGCCAGAAATCGGAAAGTATGGGAGCAACATATCTAGGGGGAAGTTCCGCCATGTCGGCTATTTGCCGAAGAGAATACCTGCCGCTTTGGTAATGAGGCATTATCAATTTCCTCGCCGCTAGCGGAAAGAGCACGGCACTGGCTTGTGTGATAGCTATCCTATCGTTGATAGAATGCGCGTTCTCGGTTACCGGATCAACTAGTTCGGCAGGTAGCACAATCTTTTCTATTAATTCTTCAAGTTCCTTTGGCTTGTTAGCTCTATATTCGTCAGGATCCATAATATGGAGCATTTCTTTGCATATTACTAACCGCTCTGTCTCATTATCTGTTTTGGCATACGTAATTGTATTCATAATATAAGAATCGTTCCCGTCGTTACACGGGATTTCTTCCTGCTCGATATGTCCGTTAAGGATCGTCGGATCAAGGTCTACATCTTGAAAAAAGTAGATCTCATCGAATCCCCATTCTTTCAGTTTTTCCCAGACATCGTTAATAGGCACAGGCAGCGTTGTCAGCGCTGAAAACTCCTGGATCAGGTCGGCGACCTGCTTATCCATTACTTAGAGGCCCCAATCAAAAAAGGCCCGGGGTTCAACCCCGGGCCTTTGAGACTCATACCACCTGAGTTGCTGCGACCTTATTCCGCAACAATTGTGGTCAGGTCAATAGCCGGCTTCTCTGTTTGTGGCGGCCGATCAGGAAGCTTTTCCGCGTTTCTGCGGCGTTCAATCGAACCCTGGAGTTCCTTCCGGAACTCCGATTCGGTGATGAGGTCGCGGCTGCCTCTAAAGAACTTGATATTGACCAACCGATGATCTTGCCTCGAGAAGAGGCAGTCCATCAGGCCGTCTCGCTCGTGCTCCGACATCGATGGTCTCCTGTTGTCGTTGCGATCCCAGACCTCCGACTTTCAAATGCAAACGGCGCGCTAGGGGCCCTCCCCAGCGCGCTCCGCTCGTCTATATGGGTTGTGCGGTTCACCACACAAGACCGAAAGCCGGGGGCGCCTAGACCAGTTTCCTCCCGTTGTCAAGGCTTACGCCTCAACAACTAACGGAAGCTTAACTTCTTCCGGGGGCGCGGTCGAGTAGAAATGATGAGCAGAAAGTCGCAGCCGTCGCATTTCGGTTAACCACCTCTTCTCCCCTGCGACCGCTCCGGCCTAAACGATAGCGGATGGCGGGCCGGGGAGTGCCGAAAAGTCGAGACGGGAATATTGTGAGTCGACCGTGACCTTGATCGATGCAGTCGAAATCGAGCACGCCGCCCTGGTCGTGTAGAACATCACGTAGGGCTTGTTGGTGAAGGGATTGAGGAGGACGCGGATGCGGGGCCGCTGTCCTCCATGGGCGACCAGAAGATAGCTCCCCGGCCGGCCGATGCGAGGCGGCGGACCGGGGAGGAAACGCGACGGCCCCTCGACAGCGGGCCGCCGCGGCGACACTTACGACGCGGTGATCTTGAGGAGCTTCACGGCCTGGTAGTTCTGGACGCCTCCGCCGACACGCTTCGTCGTGTAGAACATCACGTAGGGCT
>JAGRKZ010000240.1 GCA_020442065.1 Bauldia sp. | reverse complement strand
TTCTACGAGAACAACACCGACAAGCTGAAGGTCGCGACCGTGTCGGGCGTCGCCCCCTCGACCGAGACCATTGCCGCCGGCGAATATCCGGTGTCGCGTCCGCTGTTCTTCTACATCAAGAAGGCGCATATCGGCGTGATCCCCGGACTCAAGGAGTACGCCATGTTCTTCGTCTCCGACGAGATCGCCGGCCCGGACGGCCCGCTCGCCCAGTACGGCCTCGTGTCCGATCCCGAGCTCGCCAAGACCCAGGCCGCGCTCGAGGCCGAGGAAGTGATGGGACAGGGCATGTAAGCCACCGTCAATCGAAGGGGCGGCGGACAGCCGCCCCTTTTCTCCTTTCTACCGCTCGGATCCCGCCTCATGTCGCTGTCCCTGCTCCTCCTGGTCATCCTGCTGCTTGCGGCCGCCGGTTACGTCCTGGGCCGGGTGAGGGCGATGCAGTCCGCCGGCGGTGACAAGCGCATCCTTCATTCGCTGCCCGGCTACTACGGCTGGAGCGTTGCCCTGACTTCGGCGTTGCCGGCTCTGGCCGTCCTGGTGCTGTGGGTCGTCATCCAGCCGGTCGTGATCCATAGCCAAGTGTCGTCGATGATCTCGGAGTCGACGATCGCCAACAGCTCGCTCGACCTTGTCATGAGCGACGTCGTACGGGTCGCCGACGGCTTGAATGTTGCGGTCTCGATGGGCGTCCTCACCGAAGAGCAGGCCTCGTCCATCCGTACCGAGTTCACCGACATCCGCGCCCGTCTGGGAGAGGTCGGCGTCGCGCTTGGATCGAACGTGACCGCCGAGACGCTGCATGCGGCGCAGGCCTACCGCGCCCTTGCGGCAAGCGGCTCGATGTTGAGAACGCTGTTCGTGCTGGTCTTTGCGGTGGCCGGTCTCGCCTTCGGATACCTCCGCGTCAACAAGGACTTTCGCGCCCGCAATGTGGTCGAAGCCATCGTTCGCTGGGCCCTCATTGCGGCGGCGTCGATTGCAATTCTCACCACGACTGGGATCGTGCTCTCGCTGATCTCCAACACGATCCATTTCTTCAGCATCTATCCGGCAGCCGACTTCTTCTTCGGCCTGACCTGGAGCCCGAGTTTCGGCGGCGGCTCGCAGCTCGGGATCGTGCCCCTGATCTGGGCGACGCTCTACATCTCGCTGATCGCGCTCGCGGTCGCGGTCCCGATCGGGCTGTTCGCGGCGATTTACCTCTCCGAGTACGCAAGCCCGGCCGTGCGGTCGATCGCCAAGCCGCTGCTCGAGGTGCTGGCCGGCATCCCCACCATCGTCTATGGCCTGTTCGCGCTCCTGACCGTCGGCCCGCTGCTGGTCGACGTGTTCGGCAAGAACGGGGCACTTGGCGTCGCCTGGATGCCGGGCGCTTCGTCGGTTCTCACCGCCGGCCTGGTGATGGGCATCATGCTCATTCCATTCGTCAGCTCGCTCTCCGACGACATCATCAACGCCGTGCCGCAGTCGCTGCGCGACGGGTCGCTCGGGCTCGGCGCCACCCCGTCGGAGACGGTCAAGCAGGTCGTCCTGCCGGCGGCCCTGCCGGGGATCGTCGGCGCCATTCTGCTCGCGGCGTCGCGGGCGGTCGGCGAGACCATGATCGTGGTGATGGGCGCCGGCGCGGCCGCGCGCCTCAGCCTCAATCCGCTCGAAGCGATGACGACGGTCACGGCAAAGATCGTCAGTCAGTTGACCGGCGATGCCGATTTTGCCTCGCCCGAAGCGCTGGTGGCCTTCGCTCTCGGCATGACGCTGTTCGTGATCACGCTCGCACTCAACATCGTTGCACTCTACGTGGTCCGCAAGTACCGGGAGCAGTACGACTGATGGTCGACACCACAACAACGCTCGGTCCGGGCGTCCGGCGCAAGGCGTCCCTGCTGGCCCTCGACCCGCGGACGCGGCGGCGCAATGCGGCCGAGACCCGTTTCAAGGTCTACGGCGTCGTCGCCATCCTCATCGGCCTCGCGTTCCTGGTGGCGCTGCTCTGGGCGATCCTGTCGAACGGCATCGGGGCCTTCAGCCAGACCTTCATCACCGTACCGATCACGCTAGACCAGGCCACAATCGACGCGGCCGAGAAGTCCGTGGTGAAGACGTCGAAGTACAAGGAGATGATCGACGCCGGGTTCGCCGAGGAGCTCGCCCGCAACGGCATCACCACTGATATGTCGGCGAAGGACCTCCAGCTTCTGTTCTCGTCCGGAGCGCCGTCGACCGTGCGCGATTTCGTGCTCGCCAACCCCGGCAAGATCGGGACGACGGTGGACTTCCAGCTGCTGGCCTCGTCCCGAGTCGACGGCTATCTCAAGGGTCGCGTCACCCGTGAGGCGCTCGAGCACGACAAGAACCTGTCGGCGGCCCATCTCGATCTCGCCGATCAGATGGCGGCCGACGGGATTCTGGTCAAGCACTTCAACTGGGACTTCATCCTCGGCACCGACGCGTCCGACTCGCGGCCCGAACAGGCCGGGATCGGGGCGGCGATGGTGGGCTCGCTGGCCATGATGGTCGTGGTGCTCTTCCTGTCGCTGCCGATCGGCGTCGCAGCCTCGATCTATCTCGAGGAGTTCGCGCCGATGAACCGGCTGACCGATCTGATCGAGGTCAACATCTCCAATCTCGCCGCGGTTCCGTCGATCGTGTTCGGCATTCTCGGCCTCGCCGTGTTCATCCAGTTCGCCCACCTGCCGCAATCGGCGCCCCTGGTCGGCGGACTGGTGCTGACCCTGATGACGCTGCCGACGATCATCATCTCCACCCGAGCCTCCCTCAAGGCGGTGCCGCCAAGCATTCGCGACGCAGCGCTCGGCGTCGGCGCATCGAAGATGCAGACCATCTTTCATCATGTGCTGCCACTCGCCATGCCGGGCATCCTCACCGGCACGATCATCGGCATGGCGCATGCGCTCGGCGAGACCGCGCCGCTCCTGCTCATCGGCATGGTCGGCTTCATCGCCACCAACTACCCGGCGAGCTTCCTCGACGGGTTCATGGCACCGAACTCGGCGATGCCGGCGCAGATCTACGAATGGTCGAAGCGCGCCGACCCCGCCTATTACGAACGCGCCTGGGGCGGGATCATCATCCTGTTGATCTTCCTCATGGCGATGAACATCATCGCGGTCATCCTGCGCCGCCGGTTCGAACGCCGCTGGTAGAAGAGACACTGAAAATGAAAGATAATATCGAAGGACGCATGCTCGTGGACCAGATGGACGTGAAATTCAAGGCCAGCGACGTGCAGGTCTATTACGGCGACACCCACGCGATCAAGGACGTCTCGGTCGACATTCTCGACAAGACCGTGACCGCCTTCATCGGCCCCTCGGGCTGCGGCAAGTCGACCTTTCTGCGCTGTCTCAACCGGATGAACG